>CAZVHU010000045.1:0-21601 GCA_964627075.1 uncultured Enterobacteriaceae bacterium
GAGAGCCGCAGCCCGTTCTCGCCGATGAGCGTCGCGAGGCCCTCGGGGGTCTCGCGGATGAACTCGATCGCGTGCGCGGCTTCCGCCGCCGCGACCACCTCGGCGTCGCTCGCGCCGCCCAGGCGGCCGTAGGCGATGTTGGCGCGCACCGTGTCGTTGAACAGCACCACGTCCTGCGACACCAGCGCGATGTTGGCGCGCAGGCTCTCGAGCGTGAGGTCCTGGATGTCGTGGCCGTCGAACAGGATGCGGCCGGCGTCGGGCGAGTAAAAGCGCGGCAGCAGGTTGACCAGCGTCGTCTTTCCGCCCCCCGAGCCACCGACCAGCGCGACCGTCTCGCCCGGCCGCACCGCGAGTTCGATGCCGTCGAGCGCGGGCTCGGTACGGCCCGGGTAGGTGAAGCGCACGCCCTGGTAGGCGATCTCGCCGCGCGCGCGCCCGAGCGCCACCGTGCCGCGGTCCTCCTCCACCGGCGCGTCGATCATGCCGAACACGCTCTCGGCCGCCGCGAGGCCTCGCTGCAGCGGGGCGTTGATCTCGGTGAGGCGCTTGAGCGGCGCGAGCAGCATCGCCGCGGCGGTGATGAAGGACGCGAACTCGCCCGCCGTGGCGCGCCCCGCGAGCGACTGCTCGAGCGCGATGTAGACGATGATCGAGATCGCGATCGCGGCCAGGGTATGCGTCACCGGGGTGGTGAGCGAGGCGGCGATGGTATGGCGCATGCTGAAGCCGCGCAGGCGCTGGTTGGCGCGCGCGAAGCGCCGCGCCTCGTAGTCCTGGCCGCCGAACACCTTCACCACCTTGTGGCAGTCGATCGTCTCCTCCAGCACGTGCACCAGGTCGCCGACCGTGGCCTGCATCTCGCGCGACATGCGGCGCAGGCGCCTGGAAAAGATGCGCACGAAGAACGCGATCAGCGGCCCGACGGCGAGCGCGATCAGCGTCAGCTTCCAGTTGATCCACAGCAGCCAGCCGAGCAGCCCCAGCACCGCGACCGTGTCCTTCACCGCCACGGTGAGCACCGTGGTCGCCGCGGCGGTGACGCCCCCCACGTCGTAGGCGACGCGCGACAGCAGCACCCCGGAGCTGTGCGCGTCGAAGAAGCGCGCCGGCATGCGCACCAGGCGCGCGAACATCTCGGCGCGCAATTCGAGCACCACCTTGTTGCCCACCCAGGCCATGAGGTACGAGGAGACGAACGACAACAGCCCGCGCGCGACGAAGATCCCCACCAGGACGAGCGCGAACACGATCGGCGGCCACGCCGCCTGGCGGCTCGAGCCGAAGCCGCCGTCGAGCAGCGGCTTCATGAGCGCCGGAAACAGCGGCTCGGTGGCGGCCGCCGCGATCATCGCGAGCACGCCGACCGCGAACACCTTCGCGTGCGGCCGCACGTATCCAAGCAGCCGCTTGTACAGCGCCAGGTCGCGCTGCTCTGTCATTTCCTCGTGCCCTCTTGCACCCTGCGCACGAACTCGATCGCGCGCGGATGGCCCTTGCGCGCCGCCATGACCATCCAGCCGAGGGCCTCCTGAGGGTCGCGCTCCACGCCGCGCCCTTCAGCGTAGGCGAGCCCCATGGCGTATTGCGCGTCGAGGTGACCCTGCAGCGCCGCGCGCCGCAGCCAGACGACCGAGGTCTTGTCGTTGCGCCGCACGCCGTACTTGCCGCGCGCGTAGACCGCGGCGAGCAGGTACTCGGCCTCCGGCTGCTGCTGCGCGGCGGACTTGCGCAGCCACTCCAGGGCGAGCGCGTCGCTCTTTTCGACGCCCTGTCCGGTGCCGTGCATCAGCGCAAGGCGGTACTGCGCGTCGCGCTCGCCGCGCTCGGCCGCCGCCCGCATAAGGCGCGCCGCTCCAGCCTCGTCGCGCTCGACGCCTGCGCGCCCTTCGAGCTTGAGCATGCCGAGCAGGTACTGGCCGCGGGGCTCGTCTTGCGCCGCGGACTTCTCGATCCATTGCCGCGCCTCGTCGGAATTGGGCGTGCCGCCGCTGCCCTCGAGGAGCATCTGGCCGAGGTTCGCCTGCGAGCGCCCGAAGCCCTTCTCGGCGGCCTGCCGGTACCAGGCGCGCGCCGCCTCGGTGTCCTTCAGGGTGCCGCTGGATCGCTCGTAGATCACGCCCAGGTTGTGCATCGACTCGACGTGGCCTTTCTTCGCCGCGCGCAGGAACCAGTCGGCCGCCTGCGAGTCGCTCTGCGACACGCCCCTGCCGCCTACGAAGAGCACGCCCATGAAATGCTCGGCGAGCGCTTCGCCCTCGCCCGCGAGCTTTTCCAGGCCGGCCTTGGCAGCGGCGTCGTTGTTCGCCGCCCGCTTGGCGAGGTCCACGATCTCCGCTTCGCTCGCCGCGAGCGTCGCCGCGCACCACAGGCACGCCGCTGCAAGCAACCAGCGAATGGCGCGCGCTCCGGTCATGCGGGCCTTGGGCCGAGCGCGGCGTAGAGCGCGGCGAGCCTGCCAGCCATCTCGTCGAGCCCGAAGCGCTCGGCGGTCGCGCGCGCCGCCGCATCGAGGCTGCTTCCCGCGCTCGCGGCCTGCCGCATGAGACCCGCGAGCCCTTCCACATCGGCCGGGTCGCACACCCAGCCGTTCTCGCCGGCGCGCACGAGCTCGGCCGCGCCGCAGTTGCGGCCGACGATCACCGGCAGGCCCATGGCGAGCGCCTCCAGCGCGCTGTTCGGGAACGGGTCATAGCGCGTCGGAAGGATAAAGCAATCGGCCGCGGCGTAGAGCGGCCGCACGTCCTCGCGCCCGCCGGCGAAATGCACGCGCGGCGCCACGCCCGCCGCGCGCGCCTGCGCGGCGTAGCGCGCGGCATGGCGGTCGCGACCCGCAACCAGGAGGTGGAAATCCCCGCGCCCGCTGCGTGCGAGCGCCGCAATCGCGGCGTCGAGCCCCTTGCGCGCGAATCCCGAGCCGACGAACGCGAACACGCGCGCTTGCTCGCCCAAGCCCAATTCCGTGCGCGCCGCGCTGCGAAGTTCGGTGCGTCGCTGAGGCCTGAAATGCTCGAGATCGACGCCGTTGTAGATGACGTGCAGCTTCTCCGGGGCGATGCGAAAGCCGCGCGCGATCTCGTCGCGCACCATCGCCGAGTTGCAGACCACGGCCCGCAGCCGGGGGTGCTCGAACATGCGCCGCTCTGCCGCGCAGACGTAGCGATGGTAGGGGTTGAGCGCGATGCCGAGGCGCTCGAGCGGCCCCGCCGCCGCGCGCCGCAGCTCGAGCCAGCGCGCATGCACGCCGTCGCCTGCGCGGTAGAGGTCGCAACCGGGGATGCGCTCGTGCGACTGCACCAGGTCGAAGCCGCCGCGGCGCCACGCGGCGCGCGCCGCGCGCGCGAACGAGCAGTCGCGCCACAGGCTGCCGGCATGCGGAGGATCCACGCGCAGCAGCTTCAGCGTCGGCGCGCGGGTGCCGCCCCGGCCTTCCTGCCATCGCCGCGCGATCAGCGTCACCTCTACGCCGGTGCGCTCGAGCGCCGGCAGCGCGCGCTCGACGAAGCGCTCCGCGCCGCCGAACGGGTCGTAGCGCTGGCGCACGATCGCGACGCGCACCCGGCTAGCGCCCTTTCCCGAGAAGCTCGCGCACCGCGTCGTGCACCTGGTCCACCGCAAGAAGCGTCAGGCACTCGCTCACCTTGCCGCCGCCGCAGCCGTCATTGCCGCAGGGGCGGCAGGTGTGATCGCTGGTGACCACGCGGTGCCGCACCCGCCACGGGCCCCATTCGCGCTCGCCGCTCGGGCCAAACAGCGCCACCGTGGGCGTGCCGAGCGCCGCCGCGAGGTGCATCGGCATCGAGTCCACGCCCACGAACAGGCGCGCGCGCGCGGTGAGCGCGCCAAGCTCTTTCACCGTGAGCTTGCCCGCGAGGTTGACCGGCGCGCCGCGCGCCAGGCGCTCGACCTCGCCGACAAAGCGGACCTCCTCGTCTTCCGGCGCCGCCGTCAGCACAACGCGCATCCCGGCCTCCGCGAGGCGCCCGATCAACTCGGCGTTGCTCCCGGCGGGCCAGCACTTGAAGCGCCAGCGCGACGCAGGATGCATGTGCACGAAGCCGCGCTCCTTCAGTCCGTGCTCGGCGAGCAGCGCCGCGACCCGCCCCTCGGCGGCCTCGCCCGGCACGAACTGCACGCGCCGCTGCTCCGCGGTGGGCTGCACGCCGATGCGCCGCAGCGCGTCGAGGTTGAGCTCCACCTGGTGCCGGCTGCCGTTGGCGAGCAGCGGGTAAGTGTGCGTGAAACTCTTCGCCCAGTAGCGGCCGCGGCCGGGGACCGCCGGCGCGACGCTGTAGCGCGCGCCGAGCGTGCGGGCGAGCGTCGCGCCGCGCGGATGCCCAGTGAGATGGACGATCAGGTCGTAGCGGCGCGCGCGCAGCGCCGAGAACAGCCGCCACTCGGCGAGCAGCCGCCGGTGCAGCGGCTGCCTGCGCCAGGCGCGCCCCACGACGTAGAGCTGGTCGAGCGCCGGGTGCCCGGCGAGCATCGGCGCGGTGTCGGCGTACACCAGCGCGTCGATCTCGGCGTCCGGGGCCTGCGCCTTGAGCGCGCCGAGCACCGGCGCGGCGAGCAGCACGTCGCCGTGATGCCGCAGCTTCACCACCAGCGCGCGCGCGATTTCCCCGAGCGGAACGGCGTCCCTGGGCCCCTCTGGCATGCGGCGAAGATACACCAGCCCGGGCGCCACCGCCGGGCCTCGCCGCTAGGGCAATTTCAGCTCGGCGGTGAGGCTGAAAGTGCGTCCGGGAAGCGGATACACCGAGTAGCGGTCGGCAACGAAGGCGCTGCGCACCGCGTAGGTGTAGTAGTCCTCGTCGAGCACGTTGTTGACCGCAAGCGCGAGGCGCCCCCAGCCGAAATCGCGCGCGAGCTTCAGGTCGAGCAGCGTGTAGGCGGGGATCTTCACGCCCAGCGTATTGGGCTCGTCGTTGTCCATGTACTGGCTCGAGAGCCAGGTGAGCGCGCCCGAGAAGCGCGTCATCGCGCCCAGGTCCCAGACGAAGCCCGCGTTCAGCTTGTCGCGCGGCACGAGCGGCACGGTCTTGCCGGCGAGCGGCATGTCGGTGCCGATCGCGAACGGGCTGCCGGCGAGCGTGCCCTCGAGGAACTTCGCGTCGGTGTAAGCGTAGGCGGCGGTGATGCGCAGCGCGGGCGTCGCCTGCCACGCGCCCTCCAGCTCGACGCCCTGCCGGCGCGAGGGCGGCAGGTTGGTGTTGCCCACCCCGGTGGTGAACGGGTCGAGGTGGATCTCGTTCTTCACGTCGATGCGGAACAGCGCCGCGCGCGCGCGCGCCGCGCCGCCGCGCCATTCCGTCCCCGCCTCGTAGGTGGTCGCGTGCTGCGGCTCGAGGATCTGGAACTGCGCGGCGAAGAACGCATCGTTCTCGTAGATCTCGTCCACGTTGACGAAGCGAAAGCTCCTGCCGGCGCGCGCGAACAGCGAGCGCGTCGCGTCGAGCGCGTAGCGCAGCCCGAGGTCCCAGGCGTCCTGCTTCTGCACCTCCTGCACCGGGGGCGCCGCGGTCTGGAAGAAGTAGCCGGGCGCGGTCGGATCGACGCTGTCGCTCGCCGCGTATTTCACGCGCTGGTAGCGGTAGCCGGCGAGCAGTTGCAGCGCCGGCGTCACCTCCACGAGATCCTGCACGTAGTAGCCCTCGGAGTCCTGCGAGGCGCGCACGCGATTGACCGGCTGGCCCAGGTTCTCGGGCAGGTTGCTGCGCCGCGAGTCGTAGCTCCAGTCGTTGAAGTCGGCGCCGAGGGTGAGCTGGTGCCGGATGCCGGCGAGCGCGAACGGCACGCGAAGGCGCGGGGTGAGCGCGCGCAGCTCGAGCGCGTCGGCCTGGTAGCGGGAAAACCCCATCTGGTCGAAGTAGGCGCGCTGGTCCTTCTCGCGCCAGTCGTAGCCGATCGCGAGCTCGGCCTCGCCGAAGCGCTGCGCGAGCGTGATTCCCGCGCGCTTGCCGTCCCGGCTCGAATAGTCGAGCGGCGTCTGCGCGCCGCGCGGATTGCTCGCGTATTCGTTCAGCCCGATCGAAGGCTGCACCGTGCGCGCCCCGGGCAGGCGCAGGTCCTGCCGGTCGGTACCTGCGCGCAGGTCGAGCGTCGTCGCGTTCGCCGACCAGCGCAGGTTGAGCGTCCCATTCTCCTGCTCGTTGCGGTTGTTCTGGCGGTAGCCGTCCGAGCCGTAGCCGTAGGCCGAGGCGTTGACGCCGAAGCCGTTCGCCGCGTAGCTCGCGAGCAGCTGGCCCTCCGCGGTGCTGAAAGTCGCCACCCGGCCGAAGGCCTCCAGCCCCGCGCCGCGCGCGAGCGGCGAGCGGGTCACGATGTTCACCACGCCGGCCGAGGCGTTGTCCCCATAGAGCACCGCGCCCCCGCCACGGATGATCTCGATGCGCTCGACCGATGCGAGCGGGATCGAGGCCCACTGCACGCTCGACAGGTCGATGTCGGCGAGCCGCCGCCCGTCCACCAGGATCAGCGTGTTCTGCGGCCCGGTGACGCCGAAGCCGCGCAGGTCGATGCCGGTGACCGCGGCGTTGTTGCCGAAGAAATCCTTCATCGTGATGCCGGCCTGCGACTGCAGCACTTCCGGCAGGGTGCGCGCGGCGCCTTGCGCGATGTCTTCCGCGGTGATCACCGTCACGCTCGCGGGAAGTTTCCTGACCTCCTCGGGAAAGCGCGTGGCGTTGACGAGCACCGCGTCCTCCGCGCGTGCGTTTCCCAAGGCGAGCGCGGCCGCGAGGGCCAGGATTGCTGCGGGATGCATGGCGACCTTTCCGGCGTCTTCCCCGACGCGCAAAGAAGTTGCGAAAGTGCCGCCGAGGCCGGTCTCCGGACTCGCGAGGCGCGGGGATTTCCGCGGGGCGCACAGCCTTCCCGCCGGGCTCGAGCCCGGCAGTGGCGGGTTTGTGCGCCCCCTCGCTTACCGTTGCGGGGGCAGTGCAGGCCTTGCGCCGCCGGACCCGGCGAGCGCGCACCTGCTTCCCGTTTCATTCCCGGGAGAGACTGCTCCCGGAAACACCTTGCGGCTGACGAAAATTATATATGCCGCGCCGCCCGCGGGCCGCCGGAGTGAGAAAAATTCCTTGCCCGACCGCGCCTTGGCGCGCTGCGGCATGATCAGAAAACGCTTGCAGAAGCGGTCCTTATTTCTTGACGCTGCGGAGGATTTGCAACATAGTTCCAGCGTGGACATGGAGTTCAATTCGCTCGAGGCGAAGGTGGCGCAGTTTGTCGGCCTGTGCGAGCGCCTGCGGGCGGAGAACCACGATTTGCGGCAACAGCTCGCCAGCGCGCGCGGCGACGCCAAGCGCCTCAGCGAGCGCATCGAGAGCGCGCGCGCCCGGCTCGAGCAGCTGCTGCAGCGCCTGCCGGATTGAAATCCACCGCCCGCGCGATGGCAGAGCCTGCGAAGACGATCGAGGTGACGATTCTCGGGCGCAGCTACCGCGTGGCGTGCGAGGAGGGCGAGCGCGAGGCGCTGATGCAGGCGGTCGCGTACCTGGATGCCAAGATGGGCGAGATCAAGAAGGCGGGCAAGGTGAACGGCGCCGACCGCATCGCGGTGATGGCGGCGCTCAACATCGCGCACGAGCTGCTGTCCACCAAGCTCGGCGGCGGCTTTGACTTGGGGCAGGCCAAGCGTAGAATCTCCTCGATCGAGGCGAAGCTCGACGCAGCGCTCGCCCAGCAGGAAAAATTGTTCTGATCCCGGCGCCGCGAGGCGCGGGGATCGCAGGCCATGTCCCCTGCTGTGCTCGACCGGGCTCATATTTTCTGGACCGATAGCTTCCCAAGGTTGCTGCTCCAAGCGTCACTGTTGTGATCGTCCCTCGCCACCGGCGTGCCGGACGAACCTGATGTGACCGGTAGGCGACCGCCCTGATTGGCAGGGTCCGAAGGCAGAGCCCACCGGCACGAGCGGGGGACACCATTAGAACGACGATTCGCTGCGCAGCGGCACGAAGTGCCGCAGCGCACCGACAACGCTTGGGAAAAGCGAACAACGACGATTCGCTGCGCAGCGGCACGAAGTGCCGCAGCGCACCGACAACGCTTGGGAAAAGCGAACAACAACGAGTCGCTTCGCAGCGGCGCTGCGCACAAGTACTGGCTCATGAAGAGCGAGCCCGACGAGTGCTCGATCGGCGACCTGCTGGCCGCACCGGGCCGCAGCACCGCCTGGAGCGGCGTGCGCAACTTCCAGGCGCGCAACTTCATGCGCGACCAGATGCGCCCCGGGGACGGCGTGCTGTTCTTTCATTCGAGCTGCGAGCAGCCCGGCATCGCGGGTCTTGCCGAAGTCGCCTCCGAGCCCTACCCCGACGCGACACAGTTCGACCGCAAGAGCCCTTACTTCGATCCCAAGGCGACGCGCGCCGCGCCGCGCTGGTTCAACGTCGACGTGCGCGGGCTTCGCAAGACCCGCCTGGTGCCGCTTGCGGAGCTGCGCCGGCATCGAGCGCTCGCGAAGATGTGGGTGCTGCGGCCCGGCAACCGGCTCTCCGTCACGCCGGTGAGCGAGGCGCAGTGGAAGTACATCTCCTCGAAGCTGCTCGCCGCATGACACTGGCAATCGCGAGCGGGGGGTGCGGGGGGGCCGGGAAGGCCCCGAGCGCTTCGACCGGAAGGGGCCCGGCCTCCCTGCTCCCATGAGGCCCGGGGTCGCGCCGCTCGCCAACGACACGCTGCTGCGGGCGCTCGCGCGCGAGCCCACGGCGCACACGCCGATCTGGCTGATGCGCCAGGCGGGGCGCTACCTGCCGGAGTACAACGCCACGCGCGCCCGCGCCGGAAGCTTCCTTGCGCTGGCAAAAACCCCTGCGCTCGCCACCGAGGTGACGCTGCAGCCGCTGGAGCGCTTTGCGCTGGATGCCGCGATCCTGTTCTCCGACATCCTGACGGTGCCCGACGCGATGGGGCTGGGCCTGTATTTCGCCGACGGCGAGGGGCCGCGCTTCGAGCGGCCGCTGCGCGAGGAGGCGGCGATCCGCAGGCTCGCCGCACCCGACCCGACGCGCGAGCTGCGCTACGTGCTCGACGCGGTGCGCGAGATCCGGCGCGCGCTCGCCGGCAGCGTGCCGCTCATCGGCTTCTCCGGCAGCCCGTACACGCTCGCCTGCTACATGGTCGAGGGCGCGGGCAGCGACGATTTCCGCACGGTGAAGGAAATGCTCTATTCCCGCCCCGAGCTTCTGCACCGCATCCTCGAGGTGAACTGCCGGGCGGTCGCCGACTACCTGAACGCGCAGATCGAGGCCGGCGCGCAGGCCGTGATGATCTTCGACACCTGGGGCGGCAACCTGAGCGCCGCAGGCTACGAGGAGTTCTCGCTCGCCTATTCGCGCAAGGTGCTCGCCGCCCTGCGGCGCGAGGCTGAAGGGCGGCGCGTGCCGTCGATCCTTTTCACGCGCGGCGGCGGCGCCTGGCTCGACGCGATCGCCGCGAGCGGCTGCGACGCGGTGGGCCTGGATTGGACGGTCGATCCGGCGCGTGCGCGCGCACAGGTCGGCGCACGCGTCGCGCTGCAAGGCAACCTCGATCCGGGCGCGCTCTTTGCGCCGCCGGAGCGCGTGCGCGCCGAGGCGCGGCGCGTGCTGGACGCGTTCGGCGCCGCGCCGGGACACGTTTTCAACCTTGGCCATGGCGTCTCTCCGCACACCAAAGTCGAGGCAGTCGCGGCGCTGGTAGATGAAGTGCGCGCTTACAGCGCCAGGCTCAGGAGCGGGACTGCCTGATCAGAAGGGACCCGGAATCGCCGCTGTGCCGGTTATTCACAAAAGCGGCGTTTCGCTCGCAAGACCGGCGGCTTTTCGCTCTTCGCTGGGAGAGGTTTTGCAACCCCCTGAATGAACGTCAGAATCCCTGCTTTTCCCAGCGCACCCACGAGTGTCCAGGCGACGGCTGTGGAAAACTGGCCGCATGGTGACCGCTTTATTCACAAAGTTATCAACAGCGTCGGGGCGCAGGGGGATTTTCCTTTTGCTGCAAAGGAGATGGAGAGGGAACCGACGCTGCGCTTCAACTTCTTCGACTAAGCGCTCGCCGCCGCGAAAAAAAGCACGCCCGAAAATTTTCGCTTCCCTCTGCAGATGAAAATCGCGCGCGTCGCACTCGACGTTCCGATCGCGACTCTGTTCGACTATGGCTTCGACGAAGTGTCGCCGATTGGCGTCGGCGAGCGCGTCGTCGTGCCGTTCGGCGCGCGCGAGCGCGTCGGCGTCGTGGTCGAGATCACCGAGCAAACCGAAGTCGCGTCAGAACGGCTGAAGTCCGTGTCGCGCGTTCTCGAAGATGCGCCGCGCCCCGGCGCCGATTGGCTGGAGCTGATGCGATTTCTCGCCGCCTATTACCAGCGGCCGCTCGGAGAGACGGTCGCCGCCGCCCTGCCGCCGCGGCTGCGCTCGGTGAAGCCGCTGCCCCGCCGGCGCGGACCCGAGCCGCGACCGTCCGGCGCGCGCTTCGTGCCGCCTCACGCTCCGAATGAAGCGCAAGGGGCCGCGATCGCGCGCGTCGGCGCCGCGGCGGGCGGCTTCGCCCCGTTCCTCCTGCACGGGGTGACCGGCAGCGGCAAGACGGAGGTCTACCTCCACCTGATCGCACAAGTGCTGGCGCGCGGCGGCCAGGCGCTTGCGCTCGTGCCCGAGATCAGCCTCACGCCTCAGCTCGAGGCGCGCTTTCGCGCCGCGTTCCCCGAGGCGCGCATCGCGCTGCTGCACAGCGGCCTGCACGAGGCGGCGCGCACGCGCGCCTGGATCGAGGCCGCGCGCGGCGACGCCGGCATCGTGCTCGGAACGCGGCTCGCGGTGCTCGCGCCGATCGCGCGCCTGGCCCTGGTGGTCGTGGACGAGGAGCACGATTCGTCCTTCAAGCAGCAAGAGGGGCTGCGCTACTCGGCGCGCGACGCGGCGGTGCTGCGCGCGCGCATCGCCCGCTGCCCCGTCGTGCTCGGCTCGGCCACGCCCTCGCTCGAGACCTGGCACAACTGCCGCGCGGGGCGCTACGATCTGCTGGAGCTTCCCGAGCGTGCGGTCCCGGGAGCGAGGCTGCCGTCGGTCTCGACCGTGGACCTGCGCGCCTCGCCCGTGACGCACGGCCTAGCCAAGCCGCTGCTCGATGCCATCGGCGCCCGCCTCGCCCGGGGCGAGCAGAGCCTCGTTTTCATCAACCGTCGCGGCTACGCGCCGGTGCTCGCCTGCGAAGCCTGCGACTGGGCCGCGGGCTGCGAGCGCTGCAGCGCGAAGCTCGTGCTGCACGCCGCGGACCGCGTGCTGCGCTGCCACCACTGCGGGGCCGAAGCGCCGATTCCGCGCGAGTGCCCCGTTTGCGGCAACGTGGACCTGCGGCCGCACGGACGCGGCACGCAGCGCATCGAGGAGTCGCTCGCAGGGCTTTTCCCCCAGGCGAGCCTCGTGCGCGTGGACCGCGACAGCGCCCGGCGCAGGGTCGAGCTGACGCGCACCCTGGAGGGTGTGCGGCGCGGCGAGGGCGACATCCTCGTCGGCACGCAGCTGCTCGCCAAGGGCCATGACTTTCCCCGGCTGACGCTGGTGTGCGTGCTGAACGCCGATACGGCGCTGCTCTCCACCGACTACCGCGCGGCCGAGCGTCTGTTCGCAACGCTCGCCCAGGTGTCGGGCCGCGCGGGCAGGCGCAAGGCGCCGGGAGAAGTCCTGGTGCAGACGCGCTACCCGGGGCACCCGCTGTTCCGCGCGCTCGAGCGGCACGACTACGCCGGGTTCGCCCAGGCGCAGCTCGCCGAGCGCAGGAGCGCGGGCTTCCCGCCGTGGGTGCACGAGGCGGCGCTGCGTGCCGAGGCGCGCAAGCTCGACGACACCATGGCGTTCCTGCGCCGCGCGGCGCGGCTCGTGGACCCGCCAGAGGGGGTGCGGATCTACGACCCGGTCGCGCACGTGATCACGCGGCGCGCGGGATACGAGCGGGCGCAGCTCCTCGTGCAGTCGGCCTCGCGTCCCGCGCTGCAGGCCTTCCTGCGCGACTGGAACGAGGCGCTTCACGCGGCGGCGCCCAAGGGCGTGCGCTGGCACCTCGACGTCGATCCGATCGAGTTCGACTGAACCCCTCCCTCCCTCTTTCAGGGGGAGGGCCAGGGTGGGGGTGCCCGCTATAATTCGCGCCCCCAATGGACGCCAGGTCCCAACTCGCGGCGCTCGTGCGCGACGCGCTCGCCAGGGTCGCTCCCGACGCCGCCGATGCCGAGATCGCGCTGGAGCGTCCACGCGACCCGGCGCACGGCGATTTCGCCTGCAGCATCGCGCTGCAGCTCGCCAAGCGCCTGAAGAGGAACCCGCGGCAGCTCGCCGAGGCGCTCGTCGCGGCGATGCGCGCCCTGCCCGCCTTCTCCGGCGGCATCGTGCAAAGCGCGGAGATCGCGGGCGCCGGCTTCATCAATTTTCGCCTTGCGGCGGCCGCGAAGCACTCGATCGTCGCGCGCGTGCTCGCCGATGGGCCCGCGTTCGGCCGCGGCCGCCCGCAGCGCGCCGAGCGCATCCAGGTCGAGTTCGTCTCCGCCAACCCGACCGGCCCCCTGCACGTCGGCCACGGGCGCTGCGCCGCCTACGGCGCGAGCCTGGCGTCCGTGCTCGCATTCGCCGGCCACGAAGTCGAGCGCGAGTTCTACATCAACGACGCCGGGCGCCAGATGGACATCCTCGCGCTCTCGGTCTGGCTGCGTTACCTGGAGGCGCGCGGCGCGAAGATCGCGTTTCCGGAGGACGGCTACCGCGGCGACTACGTGCGCGACATCGCCGCGGCGCTCGCCGAGGCGCACGGCGCGAGGCTCGCGCGCGACGCCGGCAGCCTGCCCGAAGCGGCGCCCGATGCCGACCCGGATGCCGCGCTCGATGCGCTGATCGCCGCGGCGAAGGAATCCCTCGGCGCCGACTGGCGCGTCGTGCACGGCGTTGCGCTGGAGCGCATGCTCGCGGACCAGAAGGACGACCTCGGCGGCTTTCGCGTCGCGTTCGACCGCTGGTTCTCCGAGCAGTCGCTGCACGATTCGGGCGCGGTGGCGCGGGCGGTGGCGAAGCTCGGCGAGCGCGGCCACCTCTACGAGAAGGACGGCGCGCTGTGGTTCCGCTCCACGGGCTTCGGCGACGAGAAGGACAGGGTGGTGCGGCGCGAGAACGGCCAGTACACCTACTTCGCCTCCGACATCGCCTACCACGCCGACAAGTTCGCGCGCGGCTTCGAGCGCGTGGTGGACGTCTGGGGCGCCGACCACCACGGCTACATCGCGCGCGTCAAGGGTTCACTCGCGGCGCTCGGCCTCGATCCCGGGCGGCTGACGGTCGCGCTCTACCAGTTCGCCGTGCTCTACCGCGGCGGCGAGAAGGTGGCGATGGGCAAGCGATCGGGCGAGTTCGTGACGCTCAGGGAGCTGCGCCGCGAGGTGGGCGACGATGCGGCGAGGTTCTTCTACGTGCTGCGCAGGTCCGACCAGCACCTCGACTTCGACCTCGACCTCGCGAAAAGCGAGTCCACCGACAACCCCGTGTACTACGTGCAGTACGCGCACGCGCGGGTGTGCAGCGTGTTCGCGCAATGGGGCGGCGATCCAGCGGTGCTGCGCGGGGCTCCGCTCGAGCGGCTCGACGGCGCGCGCGAGCTCGCGCTGCTGCAACGGCTGGCGGAATTCCCCGGCGCGGTGGAGGCGGCGGCTCGCGAGCTCGCGCCGCACTCGATCGCCTTCTACCTGCGGAGCCTCGCGGGCGAATTCCACAGCTACTATAATGCCGAGCGCATACTCGTCGAGGACGAGGCGCTGCGCGCGGCGCGGCTGGCGCTGTGCGCGGCGGTGCGCCAGACGCTCGCCAATGGCCTCGCGCTCCTCGGCGTGAGCGCGCCAGAGAAAATGTGATGCCCAGGCCATCCCGACAGCACGCCGCGCCGCGCCGCAGGTCCGGCGGCGGGTTCCTCCTCGGCGCGTTCATCGGGCTGATCATCGGGCTGGCGATCGCGGTCGGGGTCGCCTTCTACCTCAACAAGACGCCGATCCCGTTCCTCGGCAAGGCGAAGCCCGCGGCCAAGGACGCCGGCGCCGAAGCCAGGCCCCCAGCCATCGCCGGCATGCCGCAGGGCGGCAGCAAGCCCGGCGCGGAAAAGCCCAGGTTCGACTTCTACAAGATCCTGCCCGGTGGCGAGGAAACCGTCACGGACCGGCAGCTGAAGGACGCCGCCAAGGCGGCCAAGGCTCAACCGAATCTCCCCAAGGACGTTTATTACATCCAGGCGGGCTCGTTCCAGAACCCGGCCGACGCCGACAACCAGAAGGCAAGGCTCGCCATCCTGGGACTGGAGTCGAGCGTCGAGCCGACGACGCTGCCGGACAAGGGGACCTGGTACCGGGTGCGCCTCGGGCCCTACACCCGGCTGGAGGATCTCAACCGGGTGCGCCAGCAGCTGACGCAGAACGGAATCGACGCCAGCCTGGTCAAATTGAAGGAGCCGGCGGTCCGGACGAATTGAGGAGACGCATGCAAAACCCACGCAGGACGCTCTTGGCGGCGCTCGCTCTCGCGCCGCTCCTCGCGCGCGCGCAGCAGCCGCGCCCCGGCTCGGAGTACACGGTGCTTGCCGTCGAGCAGCCGGTGGAGGCCAAGGAGAAGGTGGAGGTGACGGAATTCTTCTGGTACGGCTGCCCCACCTGCTACAAGTTCGAGCCGCTGCTCGAGGCCTGGATCCCGAAGCTGCCGGCGGACGCGCAATTCCGCCGCGTGCCGGCGGTGTTCAGCGAGCGCTGGGCGCGCGACGCGTCGGTCTACTTCGCGTTCGAGGCGCTGGGACTGGTGGAGAGGCTCCACAGGCCGTTCTTCGACGCCATCCACCGCGACAAGCTGCAGCCGGAGAAACCCGAGGCGCTCGGCGAATGGCTGGAGAGGCAGAAGGTGGACCGCAAGAGGTTCGACGACGCCATCAAGTCGTTCGGCGTGCAGAGCAAGGTGCGGCGAGCGGCGCAGATGTCGGGCGCCTACAAGCTGGAAGGCGTGCCCACGCTCGCCGTGCACGGCCGCTACACCATCCAGATCGAGCAGGGGCGCAGCTTCGAGGGGATGCTCGCCATCGCCGAGCACCTGATCGGCGTGACGCGCAAGTCGCTTGCGGCAAGGAAATAGGGACCGGGTCCCCGCTTTCGCGGGGATGCCGCCCACGCGTCAATCGGGCGGCGGCTTGCGCCAGACGGTGCGGATCGGGGCCAGCCTGCCGCCGGCCGTGATCCAGGCGTCGATGCCGCCGCGGTACCAGTAGATCTCGGTGTAGCCGAGCCTCGCGGCGCGCAGCGCCGCGTTGTACGACAGCCAGCAGCGGTTTCCGGCGCAGAAGAACACCATCGCACGGGCGCGATCGCCCTTGGTGAGCTGCTCGAGCGCCTTCGCGAAGTGCCCCTGCAGCGAGTCCTCGAACGACGAGCCGCGTCCCGCACCGGGCATCCAGATCGCGCCGGGCAGCGAATCGTGCCCCTGGTCGCCGATCACGTCCAGCATCAGCGGCCGCTCGTTTTCCTCGCGCTCGAGCATCGCGCGCAACTGCGGCGTGAGGATGGTCTTCGCGCCGGGCACTTCGCGCGGCGTCGGCGCTGCGTAATTGACCAGCCGCAGCTCCGCGGTCGGCGCGACACCGAAGTCGGCGGTCTCGTCGGCGCGCACGCCGCCGGATGCGGCGACGAGCGCCGCCAGTGCGAGCCACAGGATGCGTTGCATGCGGCGGCGATTATGCCCGCAACGCCGCCCGGCGGTTCGGGGTAGACTCTGCGCGCCGCGGCCCCAGCATGACAAATTTCCTCGTCCGCATCACCTTTCTGCTGCTTCTCGCCGTGGCGTGCATCGCGCGCGCGCAACCGAGCGCCGGGCGCCACTACCAGGTGCTCGACCCGCCGCGGCCGGTCGCGAGCGGCGCGCAAATCGAGGTGATCGAGTTCTTCTACTATGGCTGCCCGGTGTGCTACGAGAGCCAGCCGTACATCGCGCGCTGGCTGCTGAAGACCGGCGGCGACGTGCTGCTGCGGCGCGTGCCCGCCACCGGCCCGGAGGGCGGCGAGAGCTTCGCGCTCACCTACTACGCGCTCGAGGCGACGGGGAATCTGGCGCGGCTGCACTGGCCGCTGTACGACAACCACCATTTCGACGACCGCAAGCTGCACGACGAGCAGCATCTGCTCGAGTGGCTGCGCGGCAACGGCGTGGATTCCGCCCGCTTCAGGGCGGCGCGCGATTCGGCCGAGAACCGGGCGAAGGTCGCGGCGGCGGCAAAGACCTTCGAGGCCTACAGCGTGAGCGGCGTGCCGGCGTTCGCGGTCGACGGCAAGTACCTCACCTCGGCGCGCATGGCGGGCAGCGTGCGGCAGATGATGGAAGTGGTCGAGTTCCTGGTGAACCGCGCGCGCGAGGAGCGGCGCTCCAGGTAGCCGAGAGCGGGCCAGACCCGGCGTTGCCGCGCATGATGCGCCGCATCTTCATCTCGGGCGCCTCGGCCGGGATCGGCGAGGCGCTCGCGCGCCACTATGCAGCGCCCGGCACGACGCTCGGCCTCGCCGCGCGGCGCGGGGACGTCCTCGCGGCGCTCGCCGCGACGCTGCCGGGCGAATGCGCCGTTTACGCCCTCGACGTTGCCGACAGCGCCGCGCTGGAAGCCGCGGCGCGCGATTTCACGAACCGCTTCGGCGTTCCCGACCTGGTGATCGCCAACGCCGGCGTCTCGGTGGGAACGCACGGCGACGATCTGCGCGACGTCGCGAAATTGAAGCGCGTGCTCGACGTGAACGTCGCCGGCCTCGCGGCGACGCTCGCCGCTTTCGCTCCGGCGATGCGCGCCGCCGGGCGCGGCACGCTCGCGGGCATCGCGAGCGTCGCGGGGTTCCGCGGCCTGCCGGGAGCGGGCGCCTACAGCGCCTCCAAGGCGGCGGCGATCTCGTGGCTGGAGAGCCTGCGCACCGAGCTCGCCGGCAGCGGCGTCGCGGTGGTGACGATCTGCCCCGGCTACGTGGATACGCCGATGACGCGCGTCAACCGCTACCGCATGCCCTTCCTGCTCGGCGCCGAGGAAGCGGCGCGGCGCATCGCGCGCGCGATCGAGCGCCGGGAGCGCTTCACGGTGATCCCGTGGCAGATGGCGCTGGCGGGAAGGGTGCTGCGCTGGCTGCCGCCGTGGCTCTACGACCGGCTCATGCGCAACGCGCCGCGCAAGCCTCGCAACCTGCCGCTCTGAGCCGCCCGCGGGGCGGCCAAGTGTAAAGTCTTACTTTACAGTCGGGCGGGACGGAACTGCCGACGGGCGCCGGGGCGGCGGTTACTTCCTGCCCAGCCTCAGCATGGCGTAGCTGCCGGGCGCGTCCTCGAGCGCTTTCAGGCCGCCTTCGCCCGGCGTGCGCGCCGGCACCTTCGAAGGGCCGCTGCTTGTTTCCCCATTCCTCGCGTCGATCCAGGCCTGCCAGTCGTTCCACCAGGAACCCGGATGCTGGGTCGCGGCGGCGAACCACTCGTCGGCGGTCTCCGGCAGGGCTTCGTTGGTCCAGTAGCAGTATTTCTTCGCCGCCGGCGGGTTGACGATGCCCGCGATGTGGCCCGAGCCGCCGAGCACGAAGCGCACCTTGCCGCCGAGGTAGCGTGCGCCCTTGTAGGTGGTCTTCCACGGCGCGATGTGGTCTTCCGCCGTGGAGATGAAGTAGGCGGGCAGCTTGACCTTCGACAGGTCCACGGGCACGCCGGCGAGCGTGATGCCGCCCGGCACGCCCATCAGGTTCTTCATGTACATGTTGCGCAGGTAGAAGCTGTGCATGCGCGCCGGCATCCGGGTCGAATCCGAGTTCCAGTAAAGCAGGTCGAACGGGAACGGGTCCTTGCCGAGGAGGTAATTGTTGATGACGAACGACCACACCAGGTCGTTGGCGCGCAGCAGGTTGAAGGTCGAAGCCATCTCCGAGCCCTCGAGGTAGCCGCGCTCGTTCATCTTGCGTTCGAGGTTCTCGACCTGCTGCTCGTCGATGAATACGCCGAGCTCGCCCGGCGCCGAGAAGTCCAAGAGGCTCACGAAGAAGGTGGCGCTCGCCACGCGGTCGTCGCCCTTCGCCGCGAGGTGCGACAGCGTGCAGCCGAGCAGCGTGCCGCCGAGGCAGTAGCCGATGACATTGACCTTGCGCTCGCCGGTTGCGCGCGCCGCGGCGTCCAGCGCCGCAAGCGACCCCTCGAGCATGTAGTCCTCGAAGCCCTTCTGCGCGAGCTTCGCGTCCGGGTTCACCCACGACACCACGAACACCGTATGGCCCTGTGCCGTCGCCCACCTGATGAAGGAATTCTCGGGCCGCAAATCGAGGATGTAGTACTTGTTGATCCAGGGCGGGATGATGACCAGCGGCGTGCGGTACACCTTCTCCGCCGAAGGCGCGAACTGGATGAGCTGCATGAGGTCGGTCTGGAACACCACCTTGCCGGGCGAGGCGGCGACGTTCTTGCCGAGCTTGAACGCGCCCTCGTCGGTCATGCTGATTCGCAGCTGCCCCTCGCCCTTCTCGATGTCGGCAAGCAGATTGGAGAGGCCCTTGACCAGGTTCTGGCCGCCGCTCGCGAGGGTCTCGCGCAGCACCTGCGGGTTGGTGAGCACGAAATTCGACGGCGCGAGCGCGTCCACGTACTGGCGCGTGAAGAAGGCGACCTTCTTCTGCGACTCTTCCGGCAGGCCCTCGACGCTCGACACCGCGTGCTGGATGTGGCGCGCGGCGATGAGGTAGGACTGCTTCACGTAGTCGAACAGGAAATTCGAGTTCCAGTCCTCGTCGCGGAAGCGCGCGTCGCCCCTGGCGGGCTCGGCCACCGGCCGCGAGCCGAGGCCGAGCAGCTTCATCCAGCTCGAGTGCCACAGCTGCATGTAGTCGAGCATCATGTTGGCCGAGAACGCCGCCAGCGCCATCGGGTTGGAGAGCATCCTCGCGTAAAGGTCCATGTAGGCCTTGGCGACGCCCAGCTCGTCGCTCACCACGGCGCTGACGCTGTTGGCGACGTGCTTGTGCGCGAAGTCCCCCAGGATGCGCGCCGCGCGCTCGGCGACGTCGTGGTAGACGCGCGCCATCTCTTCGGGCTTGGCGTTTGCGACCTTGGCTTGCATTGCGGTTTCCTTCCTCAGGCGGCGAAGCGCGCCACGCCGTCCGCGCCGACCTCGCGGCGCGCGCGCCTCGCGTAGTAAAGGTGGTGCAGGTGGGCGATCGCCTCGCCCATGGCGAAGAAAACCTGGCCGCGGCCGAGCTTGCGGCGGAACAGGATCTCGAGCGCGTCGGCCGCGGTGCGCGGCGCGCTTGCGCAGGCTTCCTCGAGGTCGGCCAGGCGGTCCTCGTGGTGGGTCTCGAGCGCAGCAATGCGCGCGTGCGCGCCGCGGAACGGCGCGCCGTGCGAGGGCAGCACCAGCACCCCTTCGGGCAGCGCACGGTAGCGCGCCACCGAGTCGAGGAACATCTTGAGCGGGTTGCCGCGCGGGTCGATCGGCCGCACCGCGACGTTGGTGGAGATCCTGGGCAGCAGCATGTCGCCCGAAATCAGCACCCCGAGCTGCTCGCAGTAGAGCGACGCGTGCTCCGGCGCGTGGCCGTATCCGCAGATCACGCGCCAATCGCGGCCGCCGATCGCCACCGCGCCGCCGTCCAGCAGGCGCCGGTGCGCGAGCGGGAAGTCGGGCACCAGCGAGCGGTACAGGTCGCCGCGCGTGAGCAGCGCCGCGCAGCCTTCCTCGTCCAGGCCGTTGGCGCGGAACAGATCCACCGTGGCGCGCGGCGAGTAGTTGGCGAAGCCTCCGCGCACCGCGTGCACGGTGAGGTACTCGGCGCGCGTCATCCACAGCTCGCAGCCGAAGCGCTGGCACAGCCACTGCGCGTTGCCGGCGTGGTCCGGGTGGTAGTGGGTGACGATCACGCGCTTGAGCGGCCGGCCGCCGAGCGCGCCCGCGAAGAGCTGCTCCCAATGCGCGCGGGTCGCCGCGTTGCCGATGCCTGAGTCGATCGCCGTCCAGCCGCCCTCGTCCTCGAGCAGCCACAGGTTGATGTGGTCGAGCTCGAAAGGCAGCGGCATGCGCGCCCAAAGAACGCCAGGCGCGACTTCCAGGGTCGTGCCGGGCGCAGGCAGCTGCGGGAACGGAAATTCGAGCGGGCTGGACATCGAGGCTGGGCTAGAATCGGCCCACTGGCCGCGATTATCGCCGCAGCGCAGCATCCCGGGCAACCCACCGCATGAACCAGCGGACCGCCGCGAATCCGCCCGCCGCCGAGCGCGACGAGTACTCGATCGGCGACTTGGCGCGCGAGTTCGACATCACCCCGCGCGCGATCCGCTTCTACGAGGACCAGGGGCTGCTCGCGCCGCGCCGCGACGGCCAGCGGCGCATCTACACCCTGCGCGACCGCACGCGGCTCAAGCTCACGCTGCGCGGCAAGCGCCTGGGGCTCACGCTCTCGGAGATCCGGGAGCTCATCGACATGTACGAGCCGGGGCGCGACCAGCGGCCGCAGCTCGCGCGGTTCCTCGACGTGCTGTCGCAGCATCGCTCGACGCTGGAGCAGCAGCGCGCCGACATCGAGGCGCAGCTCTCCGAGATCGGGGCGTTCGAGAAGCGCGTGCGCCGGCAGCTGGGCGGCAGGAAACGGGGCTGACCGGGCCGCGCCCGGGCTCGGGCGGACGGGATTGACGTTTACGTAAACGTAAAGTAGGCTGACGGGCCGCCCACCGAACGGCGCGGCCGGAGAGAGCGCCATGGAAATCCCCTCGCTGAGGTTCGCGCACGGCGAGACCGTAGAGATGCTGCGCGCCACGGTGCGCGATTTCGCCGCGCGCGAGATCGCGCCGCGTGCCGGCGAGATCGACCGCTCGAACGAATTCCCGATGGACCTGTGGCGCAAGCTCGGCGCGCTCGGCCTGCTCGGCATCACCGCGGAGGAGGCGTACGGCGGCACCGCCATGGGCTACCTCGCGCACATCGTGGCGGTGGAGGAGATCTCGCGCGCCTCGGCATCGGTGGCGCTGTCCTACGGCGCGCACTCGAATCTCTGCGTCAACCAGATCCGCCGCAACGGCAGCGACGCCCAGAAACGGCGCTACCTGCCCAAGCTCATCAGCGGCGAGCACGTCGGCGCGCTCGCGATGAGCGAGCCCGGCGCGGGCTCCGACGTGGTCGGCATGCGACTGCGAGCGGAGCTGCGCGGCGACCGCTACCTGCTGAACGGCAACAAGATGTGGATCACCAACGGGCCGGACGCGGACGTGCTGGTGGTCTACGCCAAGACCGATGCCAATGCGGGCCCCCGCGGCATCACCGCGTTCCTCGTCGAGAAGGGCATGAAGGGGTTCTCGACCGCGCAGAAGCTGGACAAATTGGGCATGCGCGGCTCCAACACCTGCGAGCTCGTGTTCCGCGACTGCGAGGTGCCGGCGGCGAACGTCCTCGGCGCGGAAGGACGGGGCGTCAACGTCCTGATGAGCGGCCTGGACTACGAGCGCGCGGTGCTCGCCGGAGGGCCGCTGGGCATCATGGCCGCGTGCCTCGACGTGGTGGTGCCCTACGTGCACGAGCGCAAGCAGTTCGGCCAGCCGATCGGCGAGTTCCAGCT
>CAZVHU010000046.1:0-21225 GCA_964627075.1 uncultured Enterobacteriaceae bacterium
ACGTGGTCGAGTCGAACGAGGCGTTCGCCGCGCAGGCGATGGCGGTGACCAGGGACCTCGGCCTCGACCCGGCGAAGGTGAACCCGAATGGCGGCGCGGTGGCTCTCGGCCATCCGATCGGCGCCACCGGCGCGATCCTCACCGTGAAGGCGCTCTACGAGCTGGAGCGCACGCAGAAGCGCTACGCGCTGGTCACCATGTGCATCGGCGGCGGGCAGGGCATCGCCGCGATCTTCGAACGGGCGTGAAACGGCGCAAGTGTAAAGTCTGACTTTACACTTCGGCGCCCTGCGCCCGCCTCACTTGCGGTGCACCGTGAGGCGCTGGCGGCTGGCGAGGAACAGCCCCGAGGCGACGATCACCGCCATGCCGCCGAGCGACCAGGCGTCGGGGAAGTCGCCGAACACCGCCAGGCCCAGCAGCATCGCCCACACCAGCCCGCTGTAGCTGAACGGCGCGAGCAGCGTCGCCGGCGCGTGCTCGTAGGACCGGATGAGCAGGTAGTGCCCCACCGAGGCGAGCACGCCGATCACGCCGAGCAGCGCCCAGTGCAGCGGCTCGCGCGGCGCCTGCCAGACGAAGGGCGCCGCCGCCGACATGATCACCGCGCCGACGATTGCGCCCCAGGCGAGCGAGGTCAGCGGGTGCTCGAGCCCCGCCACCTTGCGCGTGAGGATCTGGTAGAGCGCGTTGCAAAGCGCCATCGCTACCGGCAGCAGGGCGTAGGCCGTGAACACCGCCGAGCCCGGGCGCACGATGAGCAGCACGCCCAGGAACCCCACCAGGATCGCGGCGAGGCGCGCGCCTTCGAGCCGCTCGCCGAGCAGCGGCACGGCGAGCGCCGCGAGCAGAAGCGGCATCACGAAGCCGATCGCCGCGGCCTCTGCGAGCGGCAGCACGCTGAGCGAGGTGAAGAAAAAGAGCGTCGCGCCGGCGAGCAGGCCCCCGCGCGCGATCTGCAGGCCGGGGCGCGCGGTGCGCAGCCGGCGCAGCTCGCCGCGCGCGGCGAGGAACGCGACGATGATCGCCAGGTTGGCGACGAAGCGCGCCCAGACGATCGCCGGCACCGGGTACCAGCGCGACAGGTACTTGGCGGTGGTGTCCATGAGCACGAACACGCCCACCGCGGCGACCATCAAGAAAATGCCGCGCAGGTGCGCGGCGTGGGCGTGGGGCGCGGCGCCGTGCATCGCAAGGCGCCCTTCTAGGGGACAGACCCCGCGAATTCTCCGTGTGTTGCAGGAGGTTGCGAGGGGCGCGCGGGGTCTGTCCCCGATCTTCAGGCGGGCTCGAGCGCGCCGTTCAGGAGGCGCACGCGGTCGCCGCTGCGCCAGGCGGGCTGCTGCTCGAGCGTCACGGTGCGATAGCTGCCGTCGTCGAGCCTGACGGTCACGTCCCAGCGGCTCGAGCTGCGCACCTTTTCCTCGATCTTGTGGCCGGCGAACGCGCCGCCCGCCGCGCCGAGGATGGTCATCGCGGTCTTGCCGCTGCCGTGGCCGAACTGCTTGCCGATCACGGCACCGGTGATGCCGCCCGCGACCGCGCCGAGGCCCGTGCCCTGGCCCTGAGTCGCGACCTCGCGCACCGACTCGACCGTGCCGCAGCTCGTGCACGCCGGCTGCGCGAGCCGCATCGGGGCGGGACGCGGCTCGGCGCGCATTTCCGCGCCGCTCGCATCGCGCTCGTACTGCTCGTAGCGGTCGTACTCCTGCTCGTCGTAGGCCGGGCGCTGCACGGCGACCGGCTCGGCGCGCCGGGGCGCGCTCGTGCGCACCACGGCTTTCCTCACGGGCTTCGCGTCGGGCGCGGGGGCAGCGGCAGGCGAGGAAGCAGGCGCGGCGACGCCCGCCGCGGCAGGCGCCGCGGCGGGCGCGACTTGCAGCGATTTCTGCTCGGCCGCGCCCTGCGTATTGCCGCGCGATTGCGGCAGCACGCCGGTGAGGGCGCCGACCCCGGCGACCGAGAGGACGATCACCGAGACCGCGGCGGTCGAGAGCAGCGGGTGCAGGCGGGTGTGGGCTTGCATGGCGTTCTCCTTTCCGGGTTGCTGGAGCGAGTAACGCGCAGGCTACGCGGGCAGAAGACCCGCTGCCGTATCAGTGTGTTACGAGTTGTAACCCCTGCAGCCCCGACCGTCGTCGCGACGGGGGGTGCGGGGGGAACGGGAGGGCCCCACCGCGTTCAGGTGGAAGCGGCACGTTCCCCCTGCTCCGGTCTCATGTGGGGGAACAAAATCACGTCGCGGATCGACGGGCTGTCGGTGAACAGCATCACCAGCCGGTCGATTCCCAGGCCCGCGCCGGAGGTCGGCGGCAGGCCGTACTCGAGCGCGCGGATGTAGTCGGCGTCGTAGTACATCGCCTCGTGGTCGCCGGCGTCCTTCCTGCGCGCCTGA
This sequence comes from uncultured Enterobacteriaceae bacterium, assembly GCA_964627075.1. Classification (GTDB taxonomy): domain Bacteria; phylum Pseudomonadota; class Gammaproteobacteria; order Burkholderiales; family SG8-39; genus 2-02-FULL-66-14. The sequence goes on from CAZVHU010000046.1 coordinate 2,396, forward strand.
TGCAGGAACCTCTCGGCCTGGTCCTCGGGGTCGTTCAGCTCGGAGAAGCCGTTGGCGATTTCCTTCGCGTCGATGAACAGCTCGAAGCGCTCGGTGAGCTCGGGATCCTTGTCCTTGCGGCGCGCGAGCGGCGAGACCTCGGCCGGGAAGTCGAGGATGAAGGTCGGCTCGATGAGCTGCTTCTCGGCGAGCGCCTCGAACAGCATCAGGTGCAGCGCGCCCCAGCCCTGCTCGTGGCCGAACTCGACCCCCAGCGCCTGGAGCTTCGCGGCGAGGAAGTCGCGGTCGCGCAGCTGCGCCTCGGTCCAGTGCTCGGGCGCGTGCCGCTGGATCGCCTGCGTCATGGTGAGCTTGGCGAAGGGCTTGCCGAAATCGAGCTCGCGGCCCTGGTAGGTCACCTTGGTGGTGCCCAGGGCGCGCTTGGCGGCGTGGCGCACCAGCGTCTCCATGAGCGTCATCATGTAGCCGTACCCGGTGTAGGCGTTGTACACCTCCATCATCGTGAACTCGGGGTTGTGGCGCGTCGAGATGCCCTCGTTCCGGAAATTGCGGTTGATCTCGTAGACCTTCTCGATGCCGCCGACCACCAGGCGCTTGAGGTACAGCTCGGGCGCGATGCGCAGGTAGAGCGGCATGTCGAGCGCGTTGTGGTGGGTGGCGAACGGCCGCGCCACCGCGCCGCCCGGGATCGGCTGCAGCATCGGCGTCTCGGCTTCCAGGTAGTTGGTCGCGTTCATGTAGTCGCGCAGCGCCTGCACCACGCGCGAGCGCACCGCGAACACCCAGCGCGAGCGCTCGTTCACCAGCAGGTCGAGGTAGCGCTGCCGGTAGCGCGTCTCCTGGTCGGCGAGGCCGTGGAACTTCTCCGGCAGCGGCCGCAGCGCCTTGGCGAGCAGCCGGATCTCGTGCGCGCGCAGCGTCAGCTCCCCGGTGCGGGTGCGGAACAGGAACCCCTTGACGCCGATGACGTCGCCGATGTCCCAGTGCTTGTAGGCGGCGTGGTTCGCCTTGCCGCTGTGATCGTCGGAGACGTAGATCTGGATGCGCCCGGTGTGGTCCTGCAGCACGCCGAAGCTCGCCTTGCCCATGACGCGCTTGAGCATCAGCCGCCCGCCGAGCGTGGCCGCGACCTGCTGCTTCTCGAGCTCCGCGGCGTCGGTCTCGCCCCACTTCTCGTCCAGGCGCGCGGCCAGGTCGGTGCGCACGAAATCGTTGGGGTAGGCGACGCCGTCGGCGCGCAGCCTGGCGAGCTTGGCGCGCCGCTCCGCCATGATGCTGTTCTCGTCCTGCGGCGGCGCCTCGGCGGCGGGATTGCCTTTCTTGTCCATGTCTACACTCCCTGCTTCAGGCTCTCGCTGATGAAGTCGTCGAGGTCGCCGTCGAGGACGGCCTGGGTGGCGCCCTTCTCGACGCCGGTGCGCAGGTCCTTGATGCGCGACTGGTCCAGCACGTAGCTGCGGATCTGGTGGCCCCAGGCGATGTCGGTCTTCGCCTCCTCGAGCTTCGCCTGCGCGGCGTTGCGCTTCCTGAGCTCCAGCTCGTAGAGGCGCGACTTCAGCATCGCCATGCACTCGGCGCGGTTGCGGTGCTGCGAGCGGTCGTTCTGGCTCTGCACCACGATGCCGGTCGGCAGGTGCGTGATGCGCACCGCGGACTCGGTCTTGTTGACGTGCTGGCCGCCGGCGCCCGAGGCGCGGTAGACGTCCACGCGCAGGTCGGCCGGGTTGACGTCCACCTCGATGTCGTCGTCGATCTCGGGGTAGACGAACACGCTCGCGAACGAGGTGTGGCGCCGGGCGTTGGAGTCGAACGGCGACTTCCTCACCAGCCGGTGCACGCCGACCTCGGTGCGCAGGTGGCCGTAGGCATGGTCGCCCGTCACCTTGATGGTGCAGCTCTTGATGCCCGCGACCTCGCCCTCGGTGTGCTCGAGGATCTCGCTGCGGAAGCCCTTCTTGTCGCAGTACTTGAGGTACATGCGCTCGAGCATCGCCGCCCAGTCCTGCGCCTCGGTGCCGCCCGAGCCGGCCTGGATCTCGAGGAAGCAGTTGTTCGGGTCGAGCGGGTTGGAGAACATGCGCCGGAACTCGAGCTGCGCGACGTCGCGCTCGAGCGCCGCCGCGTCCTGGCCGATCTGCTCCAGCGACGCTTCGTCGTTGTCGGCGCGCGCCAGCTCGAACAGCTCCTGCGAGTCGGCGACGCCGCCGCCGACGCGCTCGAGCGTGCCGACCACGGCTTCGAGGGACTTCTTTTCCTTGCCGAGCTCCTGCGCGCGCTGCGGGTTGTCCCACAGCCTGGGGTCTTCGAGCTCGCGGTTCAGCGCTTCGAGGCGGCGTTGCTTGGCTTCGAAGTCAAAGATACCTCCGCAGCTCGGCGGTGCGGGCGCTGAGCCCGGCGAGCGTGGAGGCGATCTGGTTGATGCGTTCGGCTTCCATGGCGGCGAGGAATTGACGGATTATACCGGCGGCAGGATGCCGTGCTTGACGCGCCCTCGGTCGCCGTGGCAAGAGGCCGCATGCACGCGACGAGGACCTATACAAGCGCGCCTTCGGCAGCCGCATTCATGGCGCGCGCCATCGTCACGCCGCGCCGCCCGGGCCTGCGCGACGCGCCGCCGGCGCTCGCCGCGCGCTGGAGCGGGCACCGCGCGGCGGGCGCGCCGCTCGAGGCGTTTTTCGCGCTCACCGGGCTCGACGGCCACCCCGCGTGGCGGTTGCTCTATCCGCACGTGGTCGGCTTCCGGCTCGTGATGACGCTGCTCACCGACCGCGCCTTCCCGCTGCCGATCTGGAACGCGCTGCAGGTGCGCAATCGGCTTGCGCTCGAGGGCGCGTTCGAGCGCGGCGCGGCGCTCGAGTTCGAGGCGCGCGTCGAGGCGCAGCGGGTGCTGGAAAAGGGCGCGGAGATCGACGTGCGCTGCACGGCACGCTCGGGCGGCGAGCTCGCCTGGCACAGCGTCAACAGCTTCTACTACCGTGGCCGCCACGGCGCCGTGGGCGCGCAGGCGGCGGTTCCGGAGGCGCCCCGGGTCGAGGCGGGCGGCGCGCTGCGCTGGATCGCGCCCGAAGGCGGCGGCCTAGGCTTCGGCCGCCTCACCGGCGACTACAACGGCATCCACCTCGCGCGCCGCTACGCGCGGATCTTCGGCTTCAAGGGAGCGTTCCTGCACCCGCAGCGGGTGCTGGGACAGTGCCTCGCGCACCTGGAGCGCCCGGCTCGCGACGCGCCGCTGCGCCTGGAGGCGTGGCTGAAGGGGCCGGTGTACTACGGCGCCGCGCTCGAGATGCGCCGCGCGCCGAACGGCTCAGGCGCGGACTTCGCGCTGCACGTCGCGCAAGACCCGCGGCCGGCGATCGTGGGCCGGTTTCAGGGCTGAACCGCGAACAGGGCGCACATCGGGCCGCCCTCCGAGATGCCCATCAGCGCGGCGCGCTTCGAGCCCGCGGCGTCGAGCACCGCGTGCAGGTCCTCCATGCGCTGCTCGAGCGTCGGCAGCTCGTTGTCCGAAACGCGGTCGGAGAGGCCGGTGCCGCGCTTGTCGAACAGGATCATCCGGGTGAAGCCCGCCAGGCGCTCGTGGAAGCGCGCGATCGCGGGCTCGTCCCACATCAGCTCGAGGTGCGAGACCCAGCCGTGGACGAGCACCAGGTCCGTGGGGCCGTCGCCCACCACCTGGTAGGCGATGTGCTTGCCGCCGCTCCTGGCGTACTTGATCTGCGGCGGGTTCATGCGCGCCGGCTGCAGGCGGCGCGAGTGTAAAGCCTGACTTTACACTTCACGCTAGACACGCCTGCCGGTGTATTCCTCTTCGATCTTGTCGTCGAAGAAGCTGGTCGGGTTGGGCGCCGCCATGAAGCGGCGGTAGACCTCGGGGTAGACCTTGGGGTACTGCCAGACCTGGCCGTTGGACAGCTCGACCTCGAGCGTCATCGTCTTCTCGTCGTAGCCGACGGCGCGGATCTTGGAGGAGTTGACGCGCTTTCGCTCCATCACGCGGCCTCGACGCGCACCTTGTCGCCCGAGCGCACGGCGGCCAGCGCGCGCGGGTCGCCCTTCACGCGCCCGATCAGGTTGCAGCGGTTGGCGAGCCTGGGCTTCCCGTCGGTCGAGATCGGCGTCGGGCCGTAGGGCAGCGCGATCGAGTCGCCCTCGCACCAGAAGCAGGCGGTGCCGGGCTCGACCACCTGCTTGGCGCTCGCCTCGAGCCTGGCGCTCACCGGCGTGGCGAAGTAGACCTCCTCGCCCCAGGTCTGCGCGCGCGACTCGAAGGGCAGCGCGGCGAGGATCGCGCGCGCGGTGGGCGTGTCCCCGAGCTCGATCTCGAAGCTCGCCTTGCCCGCGGCGACGCGGATCGCCTTCACTTGCCCGCCGGGACCGCGCTCCAGGCGGTCTTGACGCCGGCCGACTCGACCGTGCCTTCGATGGCGCCTGCCTTGATCGTGCCGGCGAAGTTCATCGCCTTGCCGCCCGTCACCAGCCGGAACTCGATGCGCTCGCCGCGCAGCTTCGGCTCGTCGAGCGGCACCTCCTTGCCGCCGACGCGCGCGTAGCCCTGCACGCGCGTGAGCTGCTGCTTCAAGTCGACGCGGATCGGGTCCTTGCTGAGAGTGGGCGAGAGCTTGAGGTTCCAGTTGCCTGCGACCTTGGCCGGGACCACGTAAAGATAGATGAGCGTCGTGGTCACGCCGCTGATCTGCACCTTGTCCTCGAGGTCCATCTGCACGTACTTCTCCGGGATCCAGCCCGCGAGCGGGTAGTCGTGCGAGATGACGCGCGTGCCGGGCCTGAGCTCCTTGAGGAGCTTGTCCTTGAGCATGTTCACCGTGTTGGGCAGCAGGTACATGGTGAGCACGGTCGCCTTCGAGATGTCGGTCATGAACAGGTCCCGGGTGACGAACTTCACCCTGTCGGCGACGCCCTCCTTCCTCGCCGCCTCGTTCGAGAGCTGCACCAGTTTGTCCTGGATCTCGACGCCGAAGCCGCTCGCGCCGAACACCTTCGCCGCGGTGAGCACGATGCGGCCGTCGCCCGAACCCAGGTCGATGACGAAATCTCTCGGCCCCACCTCGGCGAGCTTGAGCATGTCGGCGACCACGCTCTGCGGCGAGGGCACGTAGGGGCCGGCGTTGACCGGCTCGTGGGTGTTCGCGGCCGCCGCGCCCGCGGCGAGCGCCGCGGCGGCAAGGAGGATCCTGATCGCCTTCATTCGGTGTGCTCCAGGTTCAGTTGCACGCTCTTCAGCCCGTTGAACTCGTTCACCGCGAGCCGGTACGCGGCGCGCACCTTCGGCGGCAGGGGATCGAGCGAGTTGAAGCGCATCGCCTCGAGGCGCCGGCCGTCCTTCACCAGCCGCAACTTCAGGTGGCGCTCGCCGACCACGCGCTGCGATTCGACCGCGAATGTAGCGCAGAAGAGCGGCTGCGGAAAGCCCTGGCCCCAGACCTGCGCCTCGATCATCTGCGCGACCTCCAGCGAGTGGTAGGCGGCCTCCAGCTCGCCGTCGGTCTCCACCACGCGCAGGCGCGCCTCCTCCGGGAGCATCTCGCCCGCGGCGCGCTCGAACTGCTCGCTGAACCGGGCCACGTCGTCCTCGCGGATGGTGAGGCCCGCGGCCTGCGCGTGGCCGCCGAAGCGCAGCAGGAGGCCCGGCGCGCGCTTGGCGACGAGGTCGAGGCAATCGCGCAGGTGCAGCCCCGGCACCGAGCGGCCCGAGCCGCGCAGCTCGCCGTTGCCTGCGCGCGCGAAGCACACCGCGGGGCGATTCAGGCGCTCGCGGATGCGCGAGGCGATGAGTCCCACCACGCCCTGGTGCCAGCCCGGCTGGAACATCGCCACGGCGGCGCCGGGGCTGGCGGGCAGCTCTGCCGCGGCGGCGAGCGCCTCCTCGAGCATCTCGCCCTCGATCCTGCGGCGCTCGCGGTTCAGCTCGTCGAGCTGCTGCGCGCAGTTCGCGGCGCGCGCTTCGTCGTCGGTCACCAGGCACTCGATGCCCAGGCCCATGTCGGCGAGCCGGCCGGCGGCGTTGAGCCGCGGCCCGATCACGAAGCCGAGGTCGAAGCAATTGGCGCGCTCGGGCGCGCGGCCCGCGGCGCGCATCAGCGCCGAGAGGCCGGGCTTGGCGAGCGGCGAGCGCAGGCGCTTCAGGCCCTGCGCGACGAGGATCCGGTTGTTGGCATCCAGCGGCACCACGTCCGCGACCGTGCCGAGCGCGACAAGATCGGTGAGCAGCGCGAGGTTGGGCTCGGGGTTGCCCGCGGCGCCGCTTGCGGCGCCGTTCCCTCGAAACCGGCCGCGTCGGCGCAACTCGGCGCGCAGCGCGAGCATCACGTAGAACATCACGCCCACGCCCGCGATCGCCTTCGAGGGGAACCCGCAGCCGGGCTGGTTGGGGTTGACGATGCACGCGGCGGCGGGCAGTTCCGGCCCCGGCAGGTGGTGGTCGGTGATCAGCGTCTGGATGCCGAGCTGGGCGGCGCGCGCCACGCCCGCCACGCTCGCGATGCCGTTGTCCACGGTGATCAGCAGGTCGGGCTTCGACTTCGCCGCGAGCTCCACCAGCTCGGGCGACAGCCCGTAGCCGAGCTCGAAGCGGTTGGGCACGAGGTAATCTGCGCGCGCGCCGAACAGGCGCAGCGCGCGCATGCCCACCGCGCAAGCCGTGGCGCCGTCGGCGTCGTAATCGGCGACGATGAGCAGCTTCCTGCCCGCCTCGATCGCGTCGGCGAGCAACCGCGCCGCCTGCTCGCAGCCAAGAAGCTGCGACGGGGGCAGCAGCCGCCCGAGGCCGGTCTCGAGCTCGGCGGCGGAGCGGATGCGGCGCGCGGCGAACACGCGCGCGAGCACCGGGTGCACGCCGCCGCGCTCGAGCGCGCGGGCGTCGGCCTCCGCGTAGCGGCGCGTGACGATCTTCATGCCGCGTACTCCGCGAGCGGGCGCGGCCGGCGCCAGAAGCGCCGCAGGTCGCCCCGGATGGCCTCGAACGAGGCGCCGGCCTCCGGCACGTGCACCGTCACCATGCCGATGCGCCCGGCCTTCAGCGCGGCAAGGAGCGGCGCGAACCACGCTTCCTCGAGCCGCTGCAGCCGCGCGGCGTGGCCCGTCTCGTCTCCGAGCGCGTGCGCGGCGCGCAGCGAATCGAGCACCAACAGGTGGCGGCCCTCGAGCGGCGCGCGCTCGAGCCATTGCGCGGCGCCCTCGGGCAGCGCGTAATGGCGCATGCCGGCGAGGCGCGCGAGCCCGAGCGCCGCCGGGTCGTCCGCGCCGAGCGACTGCCAGCGGCCGCGCGCCTCGCGCGGCAGCATTCCCGCGCCCCAGAGCCACAGGCTGTTCACCGGCGGCTCGCCGCGCGCCTCGCGCGCCTCGTTCACCGCCTGCGCGTGCAGCAGCATCTGGATCTCGTTGAGCAGCGCGTGCCAGCGCGCCGCCTCCGTCCCCGCGGGCAGGCGGGAATTCACGTCCCTGCCCGCCAGTTCGAGCGGCGAAGCGGCCGCGAGCGCGGCGCCGCGCTCGGCGCCGAGGCACCATCGTCCCCGCTGCATCACGCGCAGCTCGAACGCGCCGGCGAAATGCTGCTTCAGCGCCTCGGCGAGCGCCGCTTCTTCCTCGTGCGCGAGCGCGAAAGCCTCGCCCGGAACCAGCCTCATGCCTTCGCGCATCAATTGCAGGTGCACGGGATCCGCGCGCAGCCAGAAGCGCGTGCCCGGATCGCCGCCCCCGGCAAGGCAGGTGAGGGCGCCCGCGGGCAGAGCGTCGGACTCGAGGGCAAACGCCCGCGCCAGCCAGGTTTCCGGCGAAGCGGGCTCGGCGCGCGCGCGCCGGCCGCGCGCGAGCAGGAGTTCGAGCGCCGGCAGCGCGGCGCCCGGGCGCGCGCCGAAAAGCGCCGGCGCGAGGAGTTCCACGTGCATGCGGGATCCCCGGCCGCCAGGCCGCCTACGCGCGCAGGGGCCGCAGGTCGACGACCTTCGCGCGCCCGCTGCCGAGATGGCGCGCGAGGATGCGGTAGACGTCGAGATCGAAGGGCGCGCGGCCGCAGCCGGCGACGAGCTCCGCGGCCTCTGCGTCGGTCGCCGCAGTGCCGAGCCAGCACCAGTTGTAAAGGACCTGCACCTCGGTCGCCTCGCGCTCGGGGTCCGTCTCGACCACGCCGATCGGGCCGCGCCAGGGCCAGGCGAGCGTCTTCAGGCGCGCGAGCGCGGCGGCGGCGCGCGCGAAGTGCGCCTGCGGCGTCTCGCGACCGGTGCAGGCTCCGGCGCAGCGCGCAACCTGGCGGCGGAAGCACGGCCCGCCGGCGCGCCGCGCGGGCTCGAAGCCCAGCGTCTGCAGGCACAGGCGGTGCTCGTCCGCGAGGCCGCGCAGCGCCTCGAGCGCCGCGCGCCGCGAGCGGAACACGCCGTGCACCTGCGTGAGCGAGTCGCCGCGGATCTCGAGCGCCTGCGCAAGGCGCAGCCTGCCGGATTCGAGCACGAAGCCGCACAGCTCGCGCGCAGCCTTGAGCTGCCGGTTGAACGCCGGCGCGAGCTGCTTGACGAGCGAGGACTCCTTGAGAAGCGCGCCCAGCTCGCCGCAGGTGCGCTGCCACTCGATGCGGCGCACCTCGCGCGCGAGCTCGCGCTCGCGCGGCGAGCGCAGGTCGCCCGAGAAGTGCTGCATCACGCGGCTGCGCATCGCCACGCTCTTGCCGACGTAGAGCGGCGCCGGCCCCTCGCCGTAAAGGAGGTACACGCCCGGCGCCTCGGGCACCGCCTCGAGCAGCGCGGGCTCCAGGTGCGCCGGCAGCGCGGGCTGGCGCGCGATGCCTTGCGCGGCCTCGGCGAGCGCTTCCGCGCCGTGCTCGCCGGCGGCGACGCGCAGGAACTGCCACACCGCCTGCGCGTCGCCGAGCGCGCGGTGGCGCGCGCGGCAATCGAGGCCGTGGCGCGCAATCACGCTGTCGAGGTTGTGGCGCGCGTGCTCGGGGTACAGGCGCCGCGACAGCTTCACCGTGCACAGCGTGCGCGCCTGGAATCTTAGGCCGCTACGCTCGAACGCCTGGCGCAGGAAGCCGTAGTCGAAGCGCGCGTTGTGCGCCACGAACACGCGCCCCGCGAGGCGCTCGTGCAGCGCCTCGGCCAGTTCCTCGAAGGTGGGCGCGCCGGCCACCATCTCGTTGGTGATGCCGGTGAGGGCCTGGATCGCCGGGGGGATCGCGGTCTGCGGATTGACCAGCGTGGACCACTCCGAGGCGACCTCGCCTCCGGCCACCTCGAGCACCGCGATCTCGGTGATGCGGTCGTGCAGCGGGTGCGCGCCCGTGGTCTCGAGGTCGACGATCGCCAGCGGCGCTTCGAGCAGCTGCATCAGGCCCTGTATATACGTTCAGTGCGGAACTCTACCCCAGCAGCTGCACGATCTGCCAGAGCGCGAACCCCAGGATGGTGATTCCGGACACGATGTTGATGCCGCGCGCGAACCCGGTGCCGATGCGGCCGCGCAGCCAGCCGGCGGCCGCGGCGAGGATCACCCACCAAGCCGCCGAGCCGAGGAACACCCCGGCGACGATCCGCGCGGCGCCGGCGTAGTCGGTGCCCGAGGCGAGGCCGAGGCCGGCGAAGATCGCGGCGAACGCCAGGATCGTGGGCGGGTTGGCGAGCGTGAGGCCGAGCGTCGAGACAAAGGCCGCAACGCCTGACACCGCCCGCATGTCCTCGGCGGCGCCTTGCAGCCCTGCGGGCTTCGCGGTCAGGGTGCGCACGCCGAGCCAGACGAGGAACGCGGCCCCCGCGAGGCCGATCCAGAAGCCGTGGGCGACCAGGAAGCCGGAGATCGCGGTAAGTCCGAACGCCGCCACCGCGCCGTAGAGCGCGTCCGCCACCGCGATACCCATGCCGGAGACCAGGCCCGCGAGCGCGCCGTGCGCGATCGTGCGCCGGAAGCACAGCACCCACATCGGTCCGACGGTCGCGGCGAGAACGAAGCCGAACGCGAGGCCCTTGACGAAAAGGGTCATCCCCGCGCCATGGGTACGTAGCGCGGCAGCGCCTTGATGCGCGAGATCCAGTTGCGCAGCGTGGGATAGCGGTACAGGTCGAAGCCGCCCTCGCCGGCGGTGTGGGTGTAGGCGTAGAGCGAGATGTCGGCGATCGAGTAGCGCACGCCGCCGAACCACGGCTGCCTGGCGATGCACGCCTCCATCACGTCGAGCGCCTTGTAGCCGCGCTCGCGCAGGCGGGGCAGCTCGGCGCGCCGCGGCGAGTCCGCCGGCTGCAGCAGCACGATGGCGCGCGCCACCGCGATGTTCGGCTCGTGCTCGTACTGCTCGAAGAACATCCACTGCAGCATTCGCGCGCGCTCCATGCGGTCGCGCGGCCCGAATTGCGTGCCCTCGGCGAGGTACCAGAGGATGGCGTTCGACTCCGAAAGGTAGCTGCCGTCCTCGAGCTGGATGATCGGCACCTTGCCGTTGGGGTTCCTGGCGAGGAACTCCTCGGTGCGCGTCTCGCCCTTCGCGGTGTCGATCTCGACCCAGCGATAGGGCTGGTCGAGCTGCTCGAGCAGCAGCTTCACCTTGTAGCAATTGCCCGAGATCGACATTCCGTAGACGGTCAGCATGGCCGGCGCCTCCTCCCCAGGGAGCGGATTATCGTTCAACTCGCGGCCGCGGCGCGCAGCGCCGCGGCCGACAGGTTGTAGGTCCGCCCCAGGCCCGCGACGAAGCGCGCGTCCTGCGGCACGATGCGCCAGAAGGCGAAGTCCGCCAGCTCGAAGGTCGCCGCCGACTGGGGAAAGCGCTCCAGCCACGCGCTCCTCAGGCGCTCGTGCTCGGCGCCTGCGGCGGCGAGGCGCACCGCGGCGCCGCGCACCGTGACGCGCGCCAGCGTCTGCGGGTCGGCGCGCCCGTCGTCGGGCTCGGCGACGAGCAGCGACACCTGCGGCGAGCGCTCGAGGTCCTGCGTGTGCCAGGCAAGGCGGCTCACATGCAGCGTGAAGCCCGAGAAGTCGGGCGCCGCGAGGTACGAAACGAGCGAGGCGAGCGGCGCGCCGGCACGCAGCGTGGCGAGGGTGGCGACGCGCTGGTTGCGGATCATCCGTGCGAGCAGCGTGCCGGCCTCGGCGTCCATCACGATGCCGCTGTCCCCGGTGCCCGGCCTACCCGACGAGCGGGTTGACCACCTTGACGCCCCTGAAGCGGCCGAAATCGCGGTCAGCCGACCAGAGCTCGCGCACGCCATGCTGCCGGCACAGCGCTGCGATTCGCGCATCGTGCACTGCCGGACCGGCGGCGCGACTCGCCTCCAGCATCGCTCGCAGGCCCCCCCAATAGCCCCCCGCTTCCGAGATCACGACCAGGCTCGGAGACTCGAGCCAGGCCTCGACCTGGTCGAGCGCCGCACGCAGCGGCGACGGCGGCTTGAAGATGCGCGGGTGCGTCACGATGGCGAGGAATTCGTGCAAGCACGGCCAGGGGACCGCCCACGCCGATTGTCCCTCGGCCAGAGCGGCGACCTGGCGCGCGGCCGCCTGGTGCCAGTCATTGTCTTCGCGGTGCGCGTACACCAGGATGTTGGTATCGACCGCGATCACCCGCCGCGGCCCTCGTAGGCGAGCTCACGCAGCGCCTGCCAGCCTGCCTGCGCGGCGCCGGGCTGCAAGCCGCGGCCCCTGTAGCTGGCCTTGCGCAAGCGGAACGGGGCGCGCCGCGTGCGCTCCTGCAGCACGCGCCGCAGCCCCCGCTCGACCAGCGCGCGCACCGTGGTGCCCTCGCGCGCGGCGACTTCGCGCGCCTTTTCCAGCAACGGGTCCGAGATCTCGATGGTGGTCTTCATATGGGTGCCCATATTATCGTGGATGGCGACCCGCAACAAGACCCCGGCCGAGCACGCCGCCGGAGTATCGAGTATCCTCGCCACACCGTGCGCTACGAGATCCTGGTCGGGCTGCGCTACACCCGCGCAAAGCGCCGCAACCACTTCATCAGCTTCATCTCCATGATCTCGATGGCGGGCATCGCGCTCGGCGTCGCGGCGCTGATCGTGGTGCTGTCGGTGATGAACGGCTTCCAGAAGGAGCTGCGCGCGCGCATCCTCGGCGTCGCCGCGCACGTGCAGCTGCAGGGCGCCGGCAGCCGGCTCGAGGACTGGCAGGGCGCGGCCGCGGTCGCGGGCCGGCACCCGCGCGTGCAGGCAGCCGCGCCCTTCGTCAACGCGCAGGGCATGCTCGCCAGCGGCCAGTTCGTGCGCGGCAGCGTGGTGCGGGGGATCCTGCCCGAGCGCGAGGAGCGGGTGGCCGAGATCGGCCGCCACATGAAGGCCGGCAAGCTGGAGGCGCTCAAGGCGGGCGAGTTCGGCATCGTGCTCGGCTCGGACCTCGCGCGCGCGCTCGGCGCGCTGCCCGGCGAAAAAGTCGCGCTGATCGCGCCGCAGGGGCAGGTGACCCCGGCCGGTGTGATCCCGCGGCTCAAGCAGTTCACCGTGGTCGGGATCTTCGAAGTCGGCATGCACGAGTACGACTCGGCGCTCGCGCTGGTGCACCTGGAGGACGCGCAAAAGCTCTACCAGCTGGGCGGCGCGGTCTCGGGCGTGCGGCTGCGGCTGGACGACCTGTTCGCCGCGCGCACCGTGGCGCGCGAAGTGATGGCGACGCTCGGGCCCGACGTGTTCGCCTCCGACTGGACGCGCAGCCACGCCAACTTCTTCCGCGCCGTCGAGATCGAGAAGCGCGTCATGTTCATCATCCTGCTGCTGATCGTCGCAGTGGCGGCGTTCAACATCGTCTCGACGCTGGTGATGCTCGTCACCGACAAGCAGGCCGACATCGCGATCCTGCGCACGCTCGGCGCCTCGCCCGCCTCGATCATCCAGGTGTTCATGGTGCAGGGCTCGCTCATCGGCATCATCGGCACGCTGGCCGGCGTCGTGGGCGGCGTGCTGCTTGCACTCAACGTGGACGTGGTGGTGCCGGCGATCGAGCAGGCGCTCGGCTTCAAGTTCCTCGCCAAGGACGTCTACTACATCTCCGACTTGCCGTCGGATGTCCAGGCCCGCGACGTCACCACCATCGGCCTGGTGTCGCTCGCGCTGTCGTTCGTCGCGACGCTGTACCCGAGCTGGCGGGCGTCGCGGGTGAATCCGGCGGAAGCGCTCAGATACGAGTGAAGGAGTGAAGGAGTGAAGGAGTGAAGGAGTGAAGGAGGCGGGGGCGCCGGTGCTGGCGTGCAGGGGACTCAAGAAGACCTACGAGGGGCCGGCGCCGGTCGAGGTGCTGGCGGGCGTGGACCTCGAGGTGCGCGCGGGCGAGCGCATCGCCATCGTCGGGCGCTCGGGCTCGGGCAAGTCCACGCTGCTGCACCTGCTGGGCGGCCTGGACGCGCCCAGCGGCGGCGAAGTCCTGGTGAACGGCGCGCCGTTCGCCGCGATGGGCGAGGCAGAGCGCGGCCGCGTCCGGAACGCGACGCTCGGCTTCGTGTACCAGTTCCACCACCTGCTGCCGGAGTTCAGCGCCGAGGAAAACGTCGCCATGCCGCTCCTCGTCCGCAGGATGGAGCGCGGGGCGGCGCTCGCGCGTGCGCGCGCCGCGCTCGACGAGGTGGGGCTCGGCGCGCGGCTCGAGCAACAGCCCGGGGAGCTCTCGGGCGGCGAGCGCCAGCGCTGCGCCTTCGCGCGCGCCATGGTGACCGAGCCCGCGTGCGTGCTGGCCGACGAGCCTACCGGCAACCTCGACACGCAGACCGCCGACGAGGTGTTCGAGGCGATGCTGCGCCTGTCCACCGCGCGCGGCACGGCATTCGTCATCGTGACGCACGACGCCGAGCTCGCGGCGCGCGCCGGGCGCGTGCTCGAGCTGCGCGGCGGCAAGCTGCACTCCGCGTAGGGCAGTGCAGCTCCTCCAGGTCACGATCTTCCTGCTGCTTTGCTCGGTCGCGCTGGGCTGGCTGGCGCGCCGCGCCCAGGTGCCGTACCCGATCGTGCTGGTGCTGGGCGGCGGGCTGCTCGGCTTCGTGCCGCACCTGCCGCAGCTCGATTACGACCCGCAGTTCCTGCTGGTGCTGGTGCTGCCGCCGGTGCTGTACCAGGCGGCGCTGCTCACCTCGTGGCGCGACTTCAAGACCTACGGCCGAACCATCGGGCTGCTCGGCTTCGGTCTGGTGATCGCGACCACGCTCGCGGTGGGCGCCGCGCTCAAGCTCGTGCTGCCCGACGTACCCTGGGCGGCGGCGTTCGCCTTCGGCGCCATCGTCTCGCCGCCCGATGCGGTCGCCGCGACCGCGATCCTGTCGCGGCTCAACATTCCGCGGCGCCTGGTGGTGGTGCTGGAGGGCGAGAGCCTGGTGAACGACGCCGCGGGCCTGGTGCTCTACAAGTTCGCGGTCGCAGCCGTCATGACGGGCGTGTTTTCGCTTGCCGAGGCGAGCTGGCAGTTCGTGCTCGTGGCCGCGGGCGGCATCGCCATCGGCCTCGCGATCGCCTGGGCGTTCCTCGCCGTGCACCGCTTCCTCGGCGACCCGTTCATCGAGGTGCTGGTTTCGCTATCGATTCCCTACACCATCTACATCGCGGCCGAGTCGCTGCACCTCTCGGGGGTGCTGGCAGTGGTCGCCGCGGGCATCTACCGCGCGCGCCACACGCCGGCGGTGGTCTCGGCGGAGATGCGGATCCTCGCGCGCTCGGTGTGGAACATGCTCGTGTTCCTGCTCAACAGCCTCGTGTTCGTGCTGATCGGCCTCGCGCTCTCGGGCACGGTCGAGCGGGTCACGCGCCATACGCTCGGCGAGCTGCTGGTGATCGGCGTCTTCCTCGCGGTGGTGGCGATCTTCGTCAGGTTCCTCTGGGTGTACCCGGCCTCGTACCTGCGCTGGCTGATCGGCGAGAAAAAGAAGCTGCCGCCGCGCGGGCACCTGTTCATCCTCTCCTGGTGCGGCATGCGCGGCATCGTGTCGCTCGCCGCGGCGCTCGCGCTGCCGGCGAGCCTGCCGGGCGGCGAGGCGTTTCCCTTCCGCGACCACCTCGTGTTCTTCACCTTCATCGTGATCCTCGTGACGCTGGTCGTGCTGGGGCTGACGCTGTCGCCGATCATCCTGCGGCTCGGAGTCGGCACCGACTGGAGCGGCGACGACGAGGAGCGCTCGGCGCGCGCGGACATCGGGCGCGCCGCGATCGCCGAGATCGAGCGCGCCGCGGCCGAGATGCGCGCGCCGCCCGCGCTCGCGGCGCGCATCCGGGACGAGTTCGCCGAGAAGGTCCTCGAGGCCGCGCCCGCCGGGCCGCACGAGCAGGCCGAGGCGGAGCTGGCCAGGCGCTTGCGAGGCGCCGCGGTGCGCGCCGAGCGCGCCGAGCTGATCCGCATCTGGCGCGCGCAGCGCATCAGCGACGACGTGCTGCACCGCCTGGAGGAAGAGCTCGACTACCAGGAGTCGCGCTTCTAGGGTTTCGGTTCGACCCTCAGCACTGCGGCGTCGAGCGCGTCGCGGTAGAAGCGCTCGCGCTGCATCGAGCGGGCGAGGACGAAGCCGGCGCTGGAGCGCCGTACCAGGTAGCGCACCAGCACCGCCGCGACGCCGAGGGCAAGGCCGATGATCACGAAGCCGACGAGCGCGAGCGCCACGGCGAGCCCCAGCACGGGCAGCAGCACCAGCGGCAGCAGCAGCCGCGCCGAGACGAAGCGCGGCGCGCGTTCGGGATCCACGCGCACCGCGATCCGCCCTTCGCGAAAGGCGGCGACGAACTCGGCGTGCGGCAGGCGCTCGCCGTTCATCGCCGCGCACGGCGGCGTTTTCTCGCGCGCCATGCGAGCACCACGTAGGCCCGCCACGCGACCTGCACCGCGGCGTAGCCGGCCGCGGCGAGCGTCAGCGCGAGCGCGACCAGCCCCACCGCGAGCGGCTTGCCCAGCTCCAGCATCCACGCCGCGAGGCCGCGCAGCGAGCCGCCCCAGTCCGCCCAGTCCATCACGAAGGGCTGCACCGGGAGGTCGCCCGCGTTGCCGCCGAGCAGCAGGTTGCCGTAGCCGTAGGCGAGCACGTAGAGCGGCACGATGGTGAAGGGGTTGGTGTAGAGCGTGGTGAGCAGCGCCACCGGCAGGTTGCGGCGAAGCGGGATGGCGAGGAAGAGCGCGGTGAGCATCTGCAGCGGGCCCGGCACCAGCCCCGAGAACAGGCCGATCGCCACCGCGCCCGCCACCGAGTCGCGGTTGAGGTGCCACAGGTTGGGGTGATGCAGCAGGGTGCCGAACATCGCCACGTACTTGTTGGCGCGCACGGCGGCCGCGTCGGGCAGGTACTTGCGGAAGAACTTGCGTGGCATGGTCGGCGCGATTGCGGCTCGCGCGTTGTCATTCTAGATGACGCCGGCCCTCGTCGCCTTCGCCGCCGGGGTGCTGCTCGCGCAGCTCCAGGAGGCGCTGCCGCCCGTGGCGTGGCTGTGGGCGCTGCCGGTGAGCGTGGCGCTCGCAGCGTGGAAAAGAGCGCTTCTCGTTCCGTGCGCGCTCGCCGCGGGCTTTCTCTGGGCGTCGGGATTCGGGCATCTGCGGCTCGCGGATCGCCTTTCGCCCGCGCTCGAGGGCCGGGACCTCGAGGTCGTCGGCGTCGTCGCCGGCCTGCCTGCGGCCACGGACCGCAGCGTTCGTTTCGAGTTCGAGGTCGAGTCGGCCGCGCAAGAGCTGCCGCGCAGGCTGCTCGTCGCGTGGTACCGCTCGCCGCCCGCCGCGCTGGAGGCCGCGCCCGCGGAGATCGCAGCCATGGTCCGGCCGGGCGAGCGCTGGCGCTTCACGCTGCGCCTTCGCCGGCCGCACGGCCACTTCAACCCGCACGGCTTCGATTACGAGGCCTGGCTCACCGAGCGGGGCATCGGTGCCACGGGCTACGTGCGGCCGCGCGGCGCGCCGCTGCGGCTCGGAAGCCGCGACAGCCCGCTCGATCGCATCGAGCAGGCGCGCGCCGCGGTGCGCGAGCGTTTCAAGGCGGCGCTCGGAGAGACGCCCGCCGCCGGCATCCTCGCGGCGCTCGCGGTGGGCGACCAGCGCTCGATTTCCTCCGAGGAGTGGCGCCTGTTCAGCCGCACCGGCGTCACCCACCTGATGTCGATCTCGGGCCTTCACGTGACGCTCGTGTCGGGGCTCGCGGCCTGGCTCGTGTCCGCGCTCTGGCGGCGCGTGCCGCGCCTAGCGCTCGCGCTGCCGGCGCGCAAGGCCGGCGCGGCCGCGGCGATCGCCGCGGCGCTCGGCTATTCGCTGCTCGCCGGCTTCGCGGTGCCCGCGCAGCGCACCTTCTGGATGGTGGCGGTGGTGGCCGCCGCGCTCTGGTCGGGCCGCATCGCCTCGCCCGCCCGCACGCTCGCTCTCGCGCTCGCGGTGGTGCTCGCCTTCGATCCCTGGGCGGTGCTCTCCGCCGGATTCTGGCTCTCGTTCGGCGCCGTGGCGCTCATCTTCTACGTCGCCGCCGCCGAAAGCCGGGTCGCGCAATGGGTGCGCGTGCAATGGGCGATCACGCTCGGCCTTGCGCCGGCGGCCCTGTTTCTGTTCGCGCAGGTGTCGGTCGTCGGGCCGCTCGCCAACGCAGTCGCGATACCGCTCGTCTCGGCGGTGGTGACGCCGCTCGCGCTCGTTGCCGCGCTGGTTCCCTGGAAGCCGCTGCTCGCGCTCGCCGCCACGCTCGTGGAGTGGCTGCTTCAGTTCCTGGAATGGTGCGCGGCGCTGCCGGCGGCGCTCTGGCAGCAGCATGCGCCGCCGCTGTGGGCGCTCGTGCTCGCCCTCGCGGGCGTCGCTTGGCTGCTCGCGCCGCGCGGCCTGCCGTGGCGCGCGACCGGCGCCGCGCTCATGCTGCCGGCGTTCGCGCTGCCGGCGCCCGCGCCCGCGGCGGGCGAGGCGTGGATCACCACGCTCGACGTCGGGCAGGGGCTCGCGGTGGTGGTGCGCACCGCGAGCCGCGCGCTGCTCTACGACGCCGGCCCCGCGTTCGGCCCCGATTCGGACAGCGGCGAGCGCCTGGTCGCGCCGTACCTGCGCGCGATCGGTGTCGCGCGCCTCGACGCCATGGTGGTCACGCACAACGACACCGACCATTCCGGGGGCGCCGCCTCCGTCGTGGGCAACTTCGAGGTGGACGCCTTCTATTCCTCGCTCGCGGCGCGCCATCCCCTTCAGGGGCTTGTTCCCGCGCCGCGGCGCTGCCTCGCCGGCCAATCCTGGGAATGGGACGGGGTGCGCTTCGAGATGCTGCACCCTGCGCCCGCGGACTACGCGGCGCGCCGCGCCAACCACCTGAGCTGCGTGCTGCGAGTCGCCGCTGCGGCCGGCTCCATGCTGCTCACGGGGGACATCGAGCGCGCCGCGGAGGCCGCGCTGCTCGCGCGGGATGGCGCCGCGCTGCGCGCGGAGGTGCTGCTCGTGCCGCACCACGGCAGCCGCACTTCCTCCAGCATCGAGTTCATTGCCGCGGTGCAGCCCGCCGGGGCGATCGTGCCCGTGGGCTACCGCAACCGCTTCGGCCACCCGGAGGCCGAGGTGCTGGCGCGGTATCGCGCCCTGGGCGTCCAGGTGTTGCGCACCGACCGCGACGGAGCGGTGAGCGTGCGCCTGGGCGCCGCGGGCGTCGCGATCGAGGCCGAGCGCCGGGCCCGCCGCCGCTACTACCATGACTAGCGCGCGCGATGGATAATCCGTGCGCGGGTCTTCCGCGACCAGGCTCAAGGAGGAGCGTCATGGCGAAGAAGGCGGGATCGGCAGTCTATCGCGTCACCGATGTCATCGGCACCAGCCCCAATTCGTGGGAGGAGGCGGCGCGCAACGCGGTCAAGACCGCGTCCAAGTCGCTGCGCGACCTGCGCATCGCCGAGGTGACCAAGCTCGACGTCAAGGTCGAG
>CAZVHU010000047.1:0-20695 GCA_964627075.1 uncultured Enterobacteriaceae bacterium
GCGCTCCACCTCGCCGCCGAAATCGGCGTGGCCGGGCGTGTCCACGATGTTGATGTGGGTGCCCTCGTAGCTGACGGCGCAGTTCTTGGCGAGGATGGTGATGCCGCGCTCGCGCTCCAGGTCGTTGGAGTCCATGACCCGCTCCTCGAGCTTCTGGTGCGCGGCGAAGGTGCCCGAGGCGCGCAGCAGCTTGTCCACGAGCGTGGTCTTGCCGTGGTCGACGTGCGCGATGATCGCGAGGTTGCGCAATGCGCGAGGCATGGCCTTGATCCGAAAAGCAAAAAGGCGCGCATTGTACGCGATAAATCGGCGGAAATTCGGGGACAGACCCCGAAAATCGAGAACCAGGAAGATTCGGGGTCTGTCCCCAGGGTCTGTCCCCGAATTACGCGCGCAGGCCTTGCTTGACCGTCCAGCCGGCCTTCTCGAGCTCTTGCTTCGCACGCGGGCTGAGCTTGCCGGCGACGAGCAGGGTGCGGGATTTGCCCGCGAGCGCCTTGCGCTGGGCGAAGGCGGCGGCGTCCTTGTCCCAGCTGCCGTAGTCGATCCCTGCCGCGGCGATCACGCGGCCATCGGCGGTGACACCCACGGGCACGAGGTTGCTCATGCGCAGCTTCGTGAGCTTGCCTTCCTTGCGGTGATGATCCGCCAGCATCGCCAGCGACTCGAGCAGGAACCGCGCCCGCGCCTCGCCCTGCGTCGCCGACGCCGCGCGCACCACCTGCTCGTAGCCTTCCATCCGGCCGAGCGCCTCGAGCCGCGCCACCAGCGCGGTCTGCAGGGTCGGCGTGAACCACTTGTTGCGCAGAAGGTCGCGCACCGTGCGCTCGGGAACGCCGAGCCTGACGAGCTTTTCCTGGTTCTCCCTCTGCAGGTCGATCGCCGGCTTGTTCCAGACCGAGGAACGCACCGTGTCGTCGAACGTGTAGGCGTACTGCACCGGCGCGGCCACCGCGCCGAGGGTGAGGCTCACCGTGAAGTCTCCGGCGAAGGTCGCCGAGGCCGCGTCATCCAGCAGCGGCCGCAGCACCGGGTTCGAGGTGTACGGATCGACCTGCAGCTTCTGGGCCCACTCGCGGCGCGCCTTGTTGTAGCCGAACGGGTCGCCGATGAACGAGGGAGGCTCGGGCTCGCCCGTGGGCGCAGCCTTGGGCGCGGGCTTTGAAGACCCCGATGCGGCGTCGCGCACCTTGTCCTCCACGTAGGCGGCGCTCTGCTTCGCCATGTAGCCGACGCGGCCGAACACCGTGCCCACGCCCTTGCCGATGTTCTCCACCGTTTTTCCGGGGTCGGTGACCGTGCTCTCGGCGAACTTCGCCACCCCGCTCGCCGACTTCGCCAGCGCGTCCTGGAACGCCGAGTCCTTGCGCACCTTGTGCAGCTCGCCGATCGCCGGCAGCTCGTGCACGCGCACGGCGAGCATGTTCACGCCGTGCACCGAGAACTTGCCGTAGCTCGACTCGATCACGAACCTGCCGAGGTGCCCCTCCGCGCGCACCGGCTCGGCCACCTTGTGGTGTGGCCCTTTCAGGAGCGCGGGGGGCGCCAGCTCGCTTCCGCGGAGCGAAGGCGCGCTCTCGGGCGCCGCCTTGCCCTGCGCGTGCGCGAGGCCGGCGGCGAGCGCCGCGCACAGCGCGGCGCAAATCGCGGCAGAACGGTGCATCGTGATCTCCTTCGCTATTCCGTTGCGGCGCCGGTCTCGCGCCGGTCGCCAGGCGGCTTCGGCGGCGGCTTCCTGACGCCCTGCTTGAGCAGCCACCAGATCGCGAGCGCGGTGAGCGCGACGTTCAGCGCGATCCCGGCGATGAGGAAGTAATTCGACGGCTCGCCGCCGCCCATGTCAGACGATCAGCCCTACGCTCGCCGCGGTGAGGCAGGTGGCGAGCGTGCCGGCGACGATGGACTTCAGGCCCAGCGCGACGATCTCGGCGCGGCGCTCGGGGCACATGGTGCTCATGCCGCCGATCATAATGCCGAGCGACCCGAAGTTGGCGAAACCGCACAGCGCGTAGGTGAGCAGCAGCCGGCTGCGCTCCGAGAGGTCCTTCATGCCGGCGAGCTCGACGTAGGCCACCAGCTCGTTGAGCACCGTCTTGGTTCCGAGAAGCATGCCGCCTGCCCGCGCTTCGGCCCACGGCACGCCGGCGAGCCAGGCGAGCGGCGCGAGCAGCCAGCCGAGCAGCCCCTGCAGCGTGAACGGCCGGCCGCCGTGCGGCAGCAGCCCGAGCGCGAGGTTGGCGAGCGTCACCAGTGCGACGAACACCACCAGCATCGCGACGATGTTGACGAGCAGCTGCGCGCCCTCGAGCGTGCCGCGCGTGAGCGCGTCCATGGCGCTTGCCGCCTCGGACTTCAATTCCAGCCGCCCGCCCGCGGCCTCGCCCTCGGGCGGCACCATGACGAAGGCCACCACCAGCGCCGCGGGCGCCGACACGATCGAGGCGATCAGCAGGTGCGCCACCGCGTCGGGCATCGTCCTGCCGAGGATGCTCGCGTACAGGAACAACACCGTGCCGGCGATCGAGGCCATGCCGCCCGCCATGATGGCGAACAGCTCGCCGCGCGAGACGCGAGCGAGGTACGGCCGCACGAAGAGCGGCGCCTCGACCATGCCCACGAACACGTTGGCGGCTGTGGACAGGCCGACCACGCCGCCCACCTTCATCGAGCGCTCGAGCAGCCACGAGATCGCGCGCACCACCGCCGGCAGCACACGCCAGTAGAAAAGCAGCGCCGAGAGCGCGCTCACCACCAGCACCAGCGGCAGCGCGCGGAACGCGAGGATGAAGCTCGAGCCAGGGTCGGTCTCGGCGAACGGCGGCTTGCCCCCGCCCAGGTAGCCGAAGACGAACGCGGTGCCCGCCTGGGTGGATTTCTCCAGCGCGAGCAGCACGCCGTTCAGCCACATGAAGGCGTCCTTGGCGAGCGGCAGCTTCAGCAGCAGCAACGCGAGCGCCAGCTGCAGGATGAGCCCGGACCAGACCGCGCGCCAGGGGATGGCGGCGCGCTTCTCGCTGAAGATCCACGCCAGCGCGAGCAGCCCGGCGATGCCGGCAAGGGCCTGCATCATGCGGGAAAGATGCCGGCGATCGTCTTCTGGACCGCTTCCGCCGCGGCGCGCGGATCGGCGGCGTCGCGCACCGGCCGCCCGACCACTATGTAGTCGGCGCCGTTCGCGAAGGCTTGCGCAACGTCCACGACGCGCTTCTGGTCGGCTGCGTCGCCGCCCGCGGGACGGATGCCGGGTGTGACGACGAGCAGCTTCGCGCCGAAGGCCTGCTTGAGCGCCTTCGCTTCCAGACCCGAGGCGATGACGCCATCGCAGCCGCACTCGAGCGCTGCGCGCGCGCGCTCGAGCACCAGTTCCTCGGCGGTCCCCCGCCAGCCCATCTCCGTAAGCTCCGCCTGACCGGTGCTCGTGAGCACCGTTACGCCGAGGATCCGGATCTCGCCCTTTTCCTTCACCGCCGCCTGCATCACGGGCCGCTCGGCGTGCACCGTGAGGAAGGTGGCGCCGCGGCCCCGCAGATTGGCGACCGCGCGGCGCACGGTCTCGGGAATGTCGTGCAGCTTGAGGTCCGCGAACACCTTGTTGCCGCGCCGCGCGAGCCATTGCAGCAGCTCGAAGTAGCCGCCAGAGGTGAAAAGCTCCAGCCCGATCTTGTAGAAGCACGCCGCGTCGCCGAGCTTCTCCACCAGCGCGCGCGCCTGCGATGCATCCGGCAGGTCGAGCGCGACGATGAGCCTCTCCCTTGCGGGTATCGCGCTCACTCGGCGACCTCTTCCTGCGCGAGCTGCCGCAGCGTGAGCGACATGTCGGCCTGCACATGCCTCCAGTGCTCGGCAAGGGGCGCGCTGAGCCTGGGCGCCGGCCCGGCTTTGTTGCCGTGCGCCTCGGGATCGAGCACGAAGGCGCGGTAGATGTCCGCGAGGCGGATCGCCTCGGCGTCGCGAGCGAGCAGCCAGCCGTCCTTCTCGGTCTTCGCGGCCCAGCCCAGCGCCGCCGCGCGCTCGAGCACCCGCTCGCAGCGGTAGGGCAGCAGCTTCACTTGCGCCGCGATGCGGTTGATCGTCAACACCCGCCCCTCGGTCTGCGCGCGCGCGAGCGTGTTGAGCACCGCGAGCGCGTCCACCAGGTCGCGGCCCGGTGAGCCTGCGCCCTCGGCGCGCGCCTCCCGGAACGCCGGCAGCATGGCGGTGATGGTGGCGCCGAACAGCACCACCAGCCACGACAGGTAGACCCACAGCAGGAAGATCGGCACTGCCGCAAAGGCGCCGTAGATCAGGGTGTAGGTCGGGAACTTGGCGACGTAGAGCGCGAAGCCGCGCTTGGCAAACTCGAAGATCATGCCGGCGGCCACGCCGCCGGTCAGCGCGTGCCGCAGCTCGATGCGCCGGTAGGGCACCACGAGGTAGAGCAGCATGAAGGCGGCGCAGGTGAAAAGGAACGGCACCGCGCGCAGCACCGCCTCGGTGAGCCAGCCGAGATCGAGCAGCCCGAGCGAGCTGCCCACCAGGAACGAGGTCATGGAAAGGCTCGCGCCGATCAGCACCGGCCCGAGCGTCAGCACTGCCCAGTACATGATCAGGCGCTGCGCGTACGGACGCGGCCGCATGACGCGGAAGATGCGGTTCATCGCCTCGTCGATGGTGAGCATCAGCATGATCGCGGTGACGGCGAGGAACGCGATGCCGATCGCGGTGAGCCGCCCCGCGCTCGCGGTGAAGGCGTTCAGCTGCTCCATCACCGCCTTGCCGCCGCCGGTCTCGGGCAGGAAGTTGCCGACGATGAATTGCTCGAGCGCCGCGATCGCGTGGTCGAACACCGGGAACGCGGTCGACAGCGCCAGCGCCACCGTCACCAGCGGCACCAGCGACAGCAGCGTGGTGTAGGTGAGCGAGCCCGCCGTCTGGATGCTGCGGTCCTCGTAGAAGCGCCGCGCCACGGCGGCGCAAAACTCCCAGGCGGCGCGCAGGTCGACCGCTCGCATGCGCGCCTCCATCGGCGCTACTTCGGCAGGTTGTCGCGTATGCAGTTCAGCGCGCGCGTGTTGTCGCCGTAGGCCACGGTGTTCACCACGGTTTCGTACTGCTGGTAGGTGATCTTCTTGTAGTACAGGCGCGAGGTCATGTCGAGGAACGTGGCGTCGTTCCTCAAGCGCACGTCGACGAGGGCGTGGCCGATGCGGTTGGGGTAGCACGCCCTGCCTACGTGGTCGACCCAGGCGTCGAAGGCGTCGTCCTTCTTCCAGGCGTCGGGCGCGCAGCCCGCAACGTCGGGCAGCAGCATTCCCAGCATGGTTCCCGCCAGCACCCGCGCGCTCGTTCGTTGTGTCATCTCGATCTCCCCGAAGCTGTCTTCGGTACTGCAGCCCGCCGGTATGATACCGAACGTGACGCGCATCCTCGTCCTGTTTTACTCGGCTGGCGGATCGGTGCGCCGCATGGCGGAGCTGGTCGCCGAGGGCGTCGAGCGCGTCCCGGGCGCCGAGGCGCGGCTGCGCACCGTGCCCAGGGTATCGCCGATCACGCAGCTCGCCGCGCCCGAGGTGCCGCCGGCGGGCTCGCCCTACTGCGAGCTTGCCGACCTGGAGGACTGCGCCGGCCTCGCGCTCGGCAGCCCGGCGCGCTTCGGCAACATGGCAGCGCCGCTCAAGCACTTCCTCGATGGCACTTCGGCGCTGTGGCTGAAGGGCGCGCTCGCCGGCAAGCCCGCGTGCGTGTTCACTTCGAGCGCCAGCCTGCACGGCGGGCAGGAGACGGCGCTGGTGTCGATGATGCTGCCGCTCCTGCACCACGGCATGCTGATCGTCGGCCTGCCCTACACGCTTGCCGAGCTGAATGCCACGCGCAGCGGCGGCACCCCCTACGGCGCGAGCCACTTCGCCGGCATCGCCGACGACGAGCCGGTGACCGAGGCCGAGCGCGCGCTGTGCATCGCGCAGGGACGCCGCCTCGCCGAGGTCGCGCTGCGGCTCGCGCGCTGATGGCAGGCAGCGAAGAGCGACGCTACGCGGGCCTGAGCCCGTTCGAGCTGAAGAACCGCCTGCTCGATCTCGCGCGGCACCGCAGCGAGCAGTTGATGCTCAACGCCGGGCGCGGCAACCCGGACTGGATCGCGCTCGAACCGCGCGCGGCGTTTTTCCGCCTGGGCGAGTTCGCGCTGGCCGAATCGCGCGCCACTTCGCCAGGCGCCGATTTCGGCGGCCTGCCGGCGAGGCCCGCGATCGCGCGCCGGCTGCTGGACTTCCTCGGCCGCGACCCGGACGCGCCGGGCAACCGGCTGCTCGCGCGAGGCATGGAGCACGCGCGCGGCGCGCTCGGCCTCGAGCCCGACGCGCTGGCCGCCGAATGGACCGACGGCGTGCTCGGCGACCACTACCCGGTGCCGCCGCGCATGCTGCCGCTGGCCGAGCGCGTGGTGCGCGCGCACCTCGCGGCGGAACTGTTCGGCGGCGACGCCGCGCGGGCCAGCTTCGAGCTGTTCGCGGTCGAGGGCGCGAGCGCCGGGATCGCCTACGTGTTCCAGTCGCTGGTCCGCTCGCGGCTGCTCGCGCCCGAGGACCGCATCGCGCTCGGCGTGCCGATCTTCACGCCCTACCTCGAGGTGCCGCGCCTGCCCGAGTACCGTTTCGAGCTGGTCGAGGTCGCGCAGGACGAGGCCGAAGGCTGGCGCTACCCCGCGGCGGAGATCGACAAGCTGCGCGACCCGCGCGTGAAGGCGTTCCTCGCCGTGAACCCTTCGAATCCGACCGCCGTGGCGATGGACGAGGCCACGGTGGCGCGCATCGCCGAAATCGGGCGCGAGCGGCCGGACCTGATCGTGATCACCGACGACGTCTACGCGCCGTTCGTGGAGGGCTTTTGCTCGCTTGCTTGCGCCGCGCCGCGCAACACCATCCTGCTCTACTCGTTCTCCAAGTTCTGGGGCGCGACGGGCTTGAGGCTGGGCGTGGTGGGGCTGCACGAATCGAACGCGCTCGACGAGCGCCTCGCGGGCGAGGCCCTCGCCGCCGCCGCGCGCGAGCGCTACGCGGCGATCTCGCCCCGGCCCGAGCGGCTGAAGCTCATCGACCGCATGGTCGCCGACAGCCGCGCCGTGGGCCTGAACCACACCGCGGGCCTTTCGACCGCGCAGCAGGTGCAGATGACGCTGCTCGCGCTCGACGCGCTGCTCGATGCGGGCGGGGCGCGCAAGCGAGCGGCGCGCGCGCTGGTGCGCGGCCGCTTCGAAGCGCTCTACCGCGGCGCGGGGCTCGCGCCGCCCGACGACCCGCTGCTCACGCGCTACTACGCGACGCTCGACGTGCCCGCGATCGGGCGCGCGCGCTATGGCGAGGCGTTCGCCGGCTGGCTCGCGGTGAGCCACGAGCCGATCGACTTCGTGGTGCGCCTGGCGGAGGAGCGCGGCGTGGTGCTGCTCGATGGCGGAGGGTTCGATGCGCCGCGGATGTCGGTGCGGGTGTCCCTTGCCAACCTGCCGGAGCCGGCCTGCGAGGCGATCGGCCGCGCGATCGCCGGACTGCTCGCCGACTACCACGCGCGCTGGCGCGCGGGACGGCCGTCGTGAGACTCACGCGCGAGGCGCTGCTCGACGGCTCGCTGCACGCTGCGCTGCGCGCCGCGCACGGTCCCGAGATGCGCTTCATGAGCGACGCCGAGCGCGCCGCCCAGGTGCGCGCGATGCTCGAGCGCGCGCCACGGCCGGGTCGCGTCTGGGTGTTCGCCTTCGGCTCGCTGATCTGGAATCCCACGTTTCATTACGCGGAGCGCCGCACCGCGCGCATCCACGGCTGGCACCGCCAGTTCTGCCTCTGGTCGCGCTTCGGCCGCGGCAGCCCGGAGCGTCCGGGGCTGATGCTGTCGCTCGAAACCGGCGGCAGCTGCACCGGCGTCGCCTACCGGCTCGCGGCGCGCGCGGCGGCGACCGAGCTCGACGTGATCTGGCGGCGCGAGATGTTCACCATGGCCTACCGCCCGGTGTGGACCGTCGCGCGCACCGCGAAAGGGCCGGTGCCGGCGATCGCGTTCGCGGCCAATCGCAGCCACGAGCGCTACGCGCCGGGGCTCGGGTTCGAGGAGGTCGCGCGCTTCCTCGCCACCGGCGCCGGGCCGATGGGCCGCTGCTGCGACTACCTGTTCGACACCGTCGCCCACCTGCGGCAACTCGGCATCCGCGACCGGCGCCTGGAGGCGCTCGAGGCGCGCGTGCGCTCGCAGCACGGAGCACGTTGATGCGCGGGTGCGGCCTGTGCGCGCTGGCGTCGCTCGCCGCGCTCATCGCGCTGTGCCTCGCCTGGGAGCTGTGGCTCGCGCCGCTGCGGCCCGGCGGCTCGTGGCTCGCGCTCAAGGCGCTGCCGCTCGCGCTGCCGGTCGGCGGCATCCTCGCCGGCAGACGCTACACCTTCCAGTGGACCTCGCTCCTCGTGATCGCCTACTTCGCCGAGGGCGCGACGCGCGCCTGGGCCGAGCGCGGACTGCCGCAGGCGCTCGCGCTCGGCGAGCTGGCGCTGAGCGTCGCGCTGTTCGCTTCGGCGGTCGCCTGCGCGCGGGCTAGTGGCCGAGGATCTGGCTGAGGAAGAGCCTGGCGCGCTCGGTCTTCGGCGCGCCGAAGAATTCCGCAGGCGGCGCGATCTCCACGATCTCGCCCGCGTCCATGAAGCAGACGCGGTCGGCGACGGTGCGCGCGAAGCCCATCTCGTGCGTCACCACCACCATCGTCATGCCCTCGCGCGCGAGCTCGATCATGACGTCGAGCACCTCCTTGATCATCTCCGGGTCGAGGGCGGACGTCGGCTCGTCGAACAGCATGATCTTGGGGCGCATGGCGAGCGCGCGCGCGATCGCCACGCGCTGCTGCTGGCCGCCGGAGAGCTGCGCCGGGTACTTCTGCGCCTGGTCCGGGATGCGCACGCGCTCGAGGAGCTGCATCGCCAGCGACTCGGCTTCGCGCTTCGGCATCCTGCGCACCCACACCGGCGCGAGCGTCAGGTTCTGCAGCACGGTGAGGTGCGGGAACAGGTTGAACTGCTGGAACACCATGCCGACCTCGCTGCGGATGGTTTCGATCGCGCGCAGGTCATCCGTCAGCTCGGTGCCGTCCACCACCACGCGCCCCGACTGGTGCGGCTCGAGCCGGTTGATGAGGCGGATCATGGTGGACTTGCCCGAGCCCGAGGGGCCGCAGACCACGATTTTCTCGCCGCGCGCCACCCTGAGGTCGATGTTCTTCAGCGCGTGGAAGGTGCCGAACCACTTGTTCACGCCCTGCAATTCGATCATCGTCTGGTCAGGCATCGCGCAGCGCCCTCGCCTTAGCGCCCGGAGTGAGGTCGCGCTCCAGGTTCTGGCTGTAGCGCGACATGGTGTAGCAGAAGGCGAAATAGACGATCGAGGCGAAGATGTAGGCCTCCACCCCGAACCCGGTCCAGGCCGGCTCCTGCAGCCCCACCTTGATCGAGGTGAGCAGGTCGAAAAGGCCGATGATCACCACCAGCGACGTATCCTTGAAGAAGCCGATGAAGGTGTTGACGAGCGGCGGGATCGCGACTCGCAGCGCCTGGGGCAGCACGACGAGCGCGGTTTTCTTCCAGTACGACAGCCCCAGCGCGTCGGCCGCCTCGTACTGGCCGCGCGGGATCGCCTGCAGCCCGCCGCGCACGACCTCGGCCATGTAGGCGGCGCCGAACAGGGCGATGCCGATCATGGCGCGCAGCAGCTTGTCGATGGTGACGCCCGCCGGCAGGAACAGCGGCAGCATCACCGAGGCCATGAAAAGCAGGCTGATCAGCGGCACGCCGCGGATCAGCTCGATGTATCCCACGCAGAAGCCGCGCACCGCCGGCAGCTGCGAGCGGCGCCCGAGCGCGAGCAGGATCGAGAGCGGGAACGCGAGCGCCAGGCCGAAGGTGGCGAGCAGCAGCGTCAGCATCAGCCCGCCCCAGCGCTCGTTCTCGACGTACTTCAGGCCGAGCACGCCGCCCCACATCAGAACGCCCACGACAGCGAGGCCCGCGAGCCAGATGAGCGCGAGCCACGACCGCCAGAAGCGGCGCATCGCGCTCACGGTGTAGAGCGCGAGCATCACCAGGATCGCGAGCGCCGGCCGCCAGTGCTGCTCGTAGGGATAGGTGCCGAACAGGATGAAGCGGTGCTTCTCGGCGATGAACGCCCAGCACGCGCCCTCGCCCTTCGCCGCCCGGCAGACCTTGGAGTCGGGTGCAGTCCAGACCGCGTCGAGGAATGCCCAGTCGACGAACGGCGGCACCAGGCGCCAGAGCAGGTACAGCGCGAGCAGCGTGAAGATCGCGTTCGGCCAGCTCGAGAAGAGGCTGGCGCGCAGCCAGCCGACGACGCCCGGCGCGCCCGCGGGCCGCGGCAGCGCAATGCTGCTCATCGTGCTGCGCCTCTGAGGGCGATGCGCCTGTTGTACCAGTTCATGAACGCCGAGATCGAGAGGCTGATGGTGAGGTACACCGCCATGATGATGGCGATGCCCTCGACCGCCTGCCCGGTCTGGTTGATGGTGGTGTTGGCGATCGACACCAGGTCCGGGTAGCCGATCGCCACCGCGAGCGAGGAGTTCTTGGTGAGGTTGAGGTACTGGCTGGTCATCGGCGGCACGATCACGCGCAGCGCCTGCGGCAGGATCACGAGCCGCATCGCGCGCCGCCTCGGCAGGCCGAGCGAGTCGGCGGCCTCGAACTGCCCCTTGTCCACCGCGAGCACGCCCGCGCGCACGATCTCGGCGATGAACGCCGCGGTATAGATGGTGAGCCCGGTGAGCAGTGCCGCGAACTCGGGCGTGAGCGCCGCGCCGCCCGAGAAGTTGAAGCCCGAAAGCTCGGGCCGGTCCCAGGCGAGCGGCGCGCCGAAGCCGAGGAACACCGCGAGCGGCGCGCCGAGGACGAGGGCCAGTCCGATCCAGCCGCTGGGAAGCTGCTCGCCGGTGGCGGCCTGGCGCGCGCGCGCCCACGCCGCGAAGCCGATCGCGGCGGCGACGCCGAGCGCCAGCGCCGCAAGCATCCACCCGTAGGCCTGGTGCGCCACCGGCACCGGCACCGCGATGCCGCGGTTGGACAGGTAGACGCCGGCGAACGGCCCCAGCGCCTCGCGCGGTCCCGGCAGGTTCTCGGAAATGACCGCGTACCAGAAGAATAGCTGCACCAGCAGCGGCACGTTGCGCATCACCTCTACGTAGCCGGCGGCGAGCTTCGACACCAGCCAATTCGACGACAGGCGCGCGAGCCCGATCAGCGTGCCCAGCACGGTCGCTGCCACGATGCCGATCGCGGCAACGCGGAAGGTGTTGGCGAGCCCTACGCAAAAAGCGCGCAGGTAGGTGTCGGCGGCGCCGAACGCGATGAACGTGGTCTCGCCGATCTCGAACCCGGCCTCGCGGGAAAGGAACGCGAAGCCGCTCGCGACCCGCAGCGCCTCGAGGTTGCGCGCGGTGTTCGAAACGAGAAACCACAGCACCAGGCCGGCCCCGACGACGAGGCCGGCCTGGAAGAGCGCCGCGCGGACGCGCGGCTGTCGGAGCAGGGGGAAACTCACGGCGTTTCCCCCCGCGCCCCCCTTTCCGGTATCAATCTAGCGGATCGGGGGTGCGTACATCAGTCCGCCGTTCGTCCACAGGGCGTTGAGACCCCGGTCGAAGCCAAGCGGCTTGAGGTTCGCGTCGAACGACTCGCCGTAGTTGCCGACCTGCTTGACGATGTTGTAGGCCCACTTGTTGTCCAGGCCGAGCATCTTGCCGATGTCGCCCGTGGCGCCGACGAAGCGCTGCACGCCCGGGTCCTTGCTGGCGAGCTGCTGCTCGATGTTCTTCGAGCTGATGCCCATCTCCTCGGCCTCGAGCATCGCGTACAGGGACCATTTCACGACGTCGAACCACTTGTCGTCGCCGTGGCGCACCGCGGGCCCGAGCGGCTCCTTGGAGATCACCTCGGGCAGGATCACGTGGTCGGCCGGGTTGGGCGCGCGCGAGCCGCGCGTGGACACCAGCCCCGATACGTCGGTGGTGAACACGTCGCAGCGGCCGGAGAAGTAGGCGTTCAGCACCTCCTCGAGCTTCTCGATCACCACCGGCTTGAAGGTCATGCGGTTGGCGCGGAAGTAATCCGAGAGGTTGAGCTCGGTGGTGGTTCCGGGCTGCACGCACACGGTGGCGCCGTTCAATTGCTTCGCGCTCTTGACGTTGAGCTTCTTAGGCACCATGAACCCCTGGCCGTCGTAGTAGTTGACGCCGACGAAGTTGAGGCCGAGGCTCGTGTCGCGCGTCACCGTCCAAGTGGTGTTGCGCGAGAGCACGTCCACCTCCCCCGACTGCAGCGCGGTGAAGCGCTGCTGCGCGGTGAGCGGCGTGTAGCGCACCTTGGAGGCATCGCCGAACATCGCCGCGGCGATGGCGCGGCACACATCCACGTCGATGCCCTTCCAGACGCCCTTCGAGTCGGGCTGCGAGAAGCCCGCCAGCCCGGTGTTGACGCCGCACTGCACGAAGCCCTTCTTCTGCACCGCGTCGAGCGTGGATTGCGCCTGCGCTGCGCCCGCGGCGAGCGCAAGCGCGACGGCGCCTGCCACCCCAGCTATGGTTTTCATGCTTCCCTCCTCCTGTTTTGCGCCGCCACGCGGCCGCTGCCGCCAGTGTAGCCGCGGCCCCGCGCGGGCTCAAGGGCAGCCGCGCAGCTCGCCGCGCAAGCGCTCGAGCTGCCGCTCGCGGTCGGCGTCGTCGAGGAACACACGCTCGCCCTTTTCGTTGCTCTGCACCACCCGCCGCTGGGTGGAAAGGCGCGAGATGTCGCTGCGCACCTGGCGGCAGCGGCGCTCCAGCTCCGCCTTTTGCCTGGCGTCGGACCGCTCCTGCTCGGCGCGCCGGCGCTGGAAGTCGTGCTCCTCGCGCTTCAGGTCCTCGGCGCGCGGCTTGACCGCACCGCCCACCGGCGGCAGCGGCTTGATGTCCACCTCGCGCGCGCCCTTGCAGCCCGGCTGCGGCTTGTCGGTGTAGTGGGTGACGCCACGCGCGTCGACGCATTTGTACATCTGCGCCTGTGCCGGCAGCGCAGCGAGCAACGCCCCGATGAGCAGCAGTCGCAGCACGGCGCCCAGCTTGCCACGCCCGCGCGCCGCGGCGCAATCGTCGGCGTCAGCCCGCTCCTTTGAACTGTTTCCATCCAAGATAGTCGGCGCCGAACCCATGGCGTGAGCCCAGATCATTCGGCGGCCGGGCCACGAGCGGGCGTCATCGTCCGCAGCGCGCAGGCACGTCCACGGGCGGGTGCCCGAAGCGGCGGCCTTCGGTCAGATTGAAGCTCTTGGCCGCCGCTTCACCCGCCTTCGCGGACGCGCGCTGAAGGACGCTGCCGCCCGCTCGCGTCCCGGCGCCGGGGCGGGGCGGCTCCGCCGCCCATTGGGCCGCGCCGTGCTCCACGGGTGGCGGGGCAGGCAAGAGCTTCAATCTGACCGAAGTCTGCCCCGCCGGGCACCCGTGGCGCGGCGTTTGCGGTCCAGGGCGCCGGAGCCGCACCGCCTCGGCGACGGCATGGACTCCCCGCCACCGACGCCCGGCCGGTGCGGCGTGCGGGTGGAGTGGGAAAGGCGAAGTGTAAAGCGTGACTTTACACTTTGGTGCCCTGCGCCCGCTCGCGCGGCTAGAGCTGGTGCTGGGGGTTGAGGCGCTCGACCTTGCTCGCGAGCTTGTTGAGCGCGCTCACGTAGGCCTTGGCCGACGCGACCACGATGTCGGTGTCGGCGCCGACGCCGTTCACCACGCGCCCGCCCTTCGCAAGGCGCACCGTCACCTCGCCCTGCGATTCGGTGCCGGTGGTCACCGCATTCACCGAATAGAGCAGCAGCTCCGAGCCGCTCTTCGCCAGCTTCTCGATCGCCTTGAAGGTCGCGTCCACCGGGCCGTCGCCCTCCGAGTCGGCGCGCTTCTCGGCGCCGGCCTCGGCGAGCACCACGCTCGCGTGCGGCCGCTCGCCCATGCCGCTCGCCTGGTTCATGTGCACCAGGCGCCACTGCTCGTCCTGGAGCGCCGCCGCCTCCTCGGACACCAGCGCGAACAGGTCCTCGTCGAAGATCTCGGACTTCTTGTCGGCGAGGTCCTTGAAGCGCTGGAACGCCTTGTTGACGCGGTCCTCGCTCTCCAGCTCTACGCCGAGCTCCTTGAGGCGCTGCTTGAACGCGGTGCGGCCCGAGAGCTTGCCGAGCACGATCTTGTTGGTGCTCCAGCCCACGTCCTCGGCGGTCATGATCTCGTAGGTCTGGCGCGCCTTGAGCACGCCGTCCTGGTGGATGCCGGAGGCGTGCGCGAAGGCATTCGCCCCGACCACCGCCTTGTTGGGCTGCACCACGAACCCCGTGATCTGCGACACCAGGCGCGAGGTCGGCACGATCTGCGTCGTGTCGAGGCGCGTCTCCAGGTTGAAGAAATCGGCGCGCGTCCTGACCGCCATCACCACCTCCTCGAGCGAGGTGTTGCCCGCGCGCTCGCCCAGGCCGTTGATGGTGCACTCGATCTGGCGCGCGCCGCCGATCATCACCGCGGCGAGCGAGTTCGCCACCGCCATGCCGAGGTCGTTGTGGCAGTGCACCGACCAGACCGCCTTGTCGGAGTTGGGGATGCGCCGGCGCAGGTCGCGGATGAACTCGCCGAACTGCTGCGGCACCGCGTACCCGACGGTGTCCGGGATGTTGATGGTTGTGGCACCCTCCCTGATCGCGGCCTCCAGCACGCGGCAAAGGAAATCGGGCTCCGAGCGGCTGCCGTCCTCGGGCGAGAACTCGACGTCGGGGCAGGCGTTGCGTGCATAGCGCACCGAGAGCCTGGTCTGCTCGAGTACCTGCTCGGGCGTCATGCGCAATTTCTTTTCCATGTGGAGCGGACTGGTGGCGATGAAGGTGTGCACGCGCCAGGACTTCGCCCCTTTCAGCGCGTCGATGCCGCGCTGGATGTCGCGGTCGTTGGCGCGGCACAGGCCCGCCACCGTCGAGTCCTTGATGGCGTTGGCGACCGCGCGCACCGCCTCGAAGTCGCCGTTGGAGGACGCCGGGAAGCCGGCCTCGATCACGTCCACGCGCATGCGCTCCAGCGCGCGCGCGATGCGCAGCTTCTCCTCCATGGTCATGGAAGCGCCGGGCGACTGCTCGCCGTCGCGCATGGTGGTGTCGAAGATGATCAGCTTTTCCTTGCTCATGTGCCGCTCCTCTGTGCAGATCCGCTCGTGGGGATGCGAAAAATCCTCGCCGCCGGGTAGACGGTCAGGGGTACAGCCGAATTGGGGGGTCTAGTTTGTGCGCGCGAGGCGCAGCAGCAGGCCGGCCAGGGCGAGCAGGCCGGAAAGCGCGGTGGCGAGCAGAAACGCGGTCGCCGAAATCATGCGGGGACTATAGCGGCAATTGCGGGGTCCGGCAAGCCGCGGCGCCGCGCCGACCTGCATGCGCAGCGCGCATCCATCCGATGCATAGAAACCGTTTGAGCGCCGGGCGGGCCGCCGCCACCATTCGCACCACGAAAGGCCGGCGACGGGGGCATTGGGCTCCCGGGCTTGGATGCTGGCAGCTCATGAATCGGAGGTGCGTATGGATACCGGGTTGTGGCATGCGGGGTCGGTGCAGGGCGGGCTGGCGAGGCTCTCCCAGGGCGAGGTTCTGCGCCTGCACGACGCAGCGGGGCGTCATGTCGGCGTGGCGTGCGGCAACGTCTGGGTGACCCAGGAGCGCGATCCGAGAGACCGCGTTCTCGGCGCGGGTTCGAGCTTGCGCCTGACCCGCGACGGACTGACGCTCGTCATGCCGCTCGGCGGCGATGCGACGGTGGTGCTCGAAGAGGGACTGGCGGCGCAATCCGGTACGGTCGCGCCGGAGCACGCGGTGGTTGCGGCTACGCGCGATGCCTGGCGGGTGCACTCGCCTGAATTGGAGCACGCGGCACGGCGACTGCGGGCGCGCGTGATCGCCCGCCTGGCGGCCTCGGTCGGGCGTGTGCTGGCGGCCGCGTGGCGCGGCTTCGCACGTGCCGCGGCGGCGTCGCTCGAGACGCGGCGCACGGCGCGCGAGCTGGGGGCGCTGAGCGACCACCTTCTCAAGGACTTGGGCCTGCGGCGCGACCAGATCGACTGCGTCGCTCGCCGCGTTCCGTGCTAGGGGCAGCGATTCTCCGCGCGGATCCTGCAACGCGCGCGGGCGGCGCTCAACCGGGCCTGCCGTCCAGGCGCGGCGACCAGAGGCGCGGCAGATAGACCGCGAAATAGAGCAGGAACGCCGCCGCCCAGCAAAGCCCCGACGCGCCGAGCAGCGGCACGTAGACCGCCCCCGGCGCGAGCGCCGCGGCGAGACGCAATAGCGCTGCGGCGTGCACCAGCACGTAGGACGCGGTCTCCGCTCGCCCGGCGGCGAGCGGCCGCGCGGTGTGGCCGAGCGCCGTGCGCGTGATCATGCCGATGATGAGGCCGCCGATCGCGCCGGCCGAGAAGGCATGGATCGCCGCTTTCGCGGGCACTGCGCCGAGCGCGCCCAGCGCAAGCAGCGCGAACCCGACCGGAATCCAGGCGTGCGACAGGTGCAGGATCCACAGGATCGGCCGGCCGCGCGTGGCGAGCGGCGCCCAGCCTGCCTGGCGCCACGCGTGCAGGGCGGCGGCGGCGAGCGCGGGCGCGGCGAGGATCCAGCCGCCCCAGCCGGCGAGATCGCAGGCGAACGCGGCGAGCGTCGCCGCCATCGCCGCCCGGTCGAGCTTCGGGTCGAGCCGCACGCCGGCGCGCGGCAGCGCGTTGGCGGTGAAGGACGGCACCACGCGCCCCGCCATCACGATCACCAGCGTCATCACGAGCCAAAGCGCCGCTCGCACTGCCGCCAGGCCGTAGCCCGCGTGAAACGCCGCGTTGGCGGCGCCGAGGGCGGCGAGCAGCGCAATGACGAAATAGTTGCGCCGGTTGCGCGAGCCCACGATGACGCGCGCGATCGCCGCCGCAAGCACGAAGGGGAACGCGCCGTCCACGAGCGCGGCGAGCCAGGCGGGCCCGGTGAGCATCGCGATGCGCGCGGCGAGCCAGTGCAGCGCGAGCAGCGCAAGCGGCAGCCCGGTGGGCGTCGCAAGCCCCGTCCAGACCCGGCCCGCGGTGAGGAGGAATCCCGCGATCACCGCCAGCGCGAAGCCGAGCACCATCTCGTGCGCGTGCCAGGAGACGCCCGGCTGCACGCCCGGCGGCGCGATGCGGCCCTCGATGCTCGCTGCCCATGCCACCACCGCCGCCGCGCCGAAGAGCGCAGCGAGCAGGTAGAACGGTCGGAAGCCGAGGTCAAAGAGCGCGAAGCCGCGCGGCGCGGCGGCCGCCGATGGTTCCTCGATGCGCAGCATGCGGCGCATGCTACGCGCCGCCGCCGGCGCGGCCTTGCTTCAGGTCAAGAGCGCGGCAAGCCGCTCAGGGCGCGGGCTTGGCGCGCCGGCCCGTCGCCCAGAGCACGTAGCCCGAGAGCGCGTAGGCGACGCAGAGCAGGAACAGCACCAGGGCGGGCCTGAGCGAGATCACCACCAGCGCCGCAGCGATGACGAGCACGGCCCAGAACGGCACGCTCTTCTTCAGGTTGATGTCCTTGAAGCTGTAGAAGGGGACGTTCGACACCATGGTGACGCCGGCGAACATGGTGACCACCCAGGCCACCCAGGCTTCGGTCTCGGCGCGCTTGATGCCGAAGTCGTCCACCACCCACACCAGGCCCGCCACGAACGCGGCCGCCATCGGGCTCGGCAGCCCCTGGAAGAAGCGCTTGTCCACGACGTCGATGTTGGTGTTGAAGCGCGCGAGGCGCAGCGCCGCCCCTGCGCAATAGACGAACGCGGCGATCCAGCCGAGCTTGCCCAGGCCTTTCAGCGCCCACTCGTACATCACCAGCGCCGGCGCGACGCCGAACGACACCATGTCCGAGAGGCTGTCGTACTCGGCGCCGAACTCGCTCTGCGTGCGGGTGAGGCGCGCCACGCGCCCGTCGAGGCCGTCGAGCACCATGGCGATGAAGATCGCGATCGCCGCGACCTCGAAGCGGTCGTTCATCGCCTGCACGATGGCGTAGAACCCGGCGAACAGCGCCGCCGTGGTAAACAGGTTCGGCAGCAGGTAGATGCCGCGCCGGCGCAACGCGACGATGCCCCTCGGGGCGAGCGCCGGGCGCGGCTCCTCGAGCTCAGGCATTGGCGGGCAGCCTCGCGAGCACGGTCTCGGCAGCGTACACCCTGTCGCCGAGCGCCGCCTGAGGCTCGGACGCGGGGGGCAGGTACAGGTCCACGCGCGAGCCGAAGCGGATGAAGCCGTAGCGGTCGCCGCGCGCGAGCTCGGCGCCCTCGCCGACGTAGCACAGGATGCGGCGCGCGATCAGGCCGGCGACCTGCACGCAGGTGACGTCGCGCCCGCAGCGGGTGCGGAACCAGAGCGCGTTGCGCTCGTTCTCCGAGGAGGCCTTGTCGAGCGCGGCGTTGAGGAACGAGCCGGCGTGGTACCAGCGCTTGCGCACCGTGCCGTCCACCGGCGAGCGGTTGGAGTGCACGTTGAACACGTTCATGAACACCGAGATCTTGAGCGCGTCGCGCTCGAGGTAGGGATCGCGCGCCTTCTCCACCGCCACGATGCGGCCGTCTGCGGGCGAGACCACCGCGCGCGGGTCGGCGGGCACCTCGCGCGCCGGGTCGCGGAAGAACTGCAGCACGAACAGCGCCGCGAGCCACAGCGGCGCCGACCACCACCAGCCTGCGAGTGCGCCGACCGCCACGGCGAGCGCCACCGCCACCGCGAGGAACGGCCAGCCTTCGCGCGCCACGATCGGGTGCGGGTACCTGGCCATCGGCTAGCGCGCTTGCCCGGCGCGCTGTTCTTCGCGCGCGCTGCGCTCGGCGCCCTGCTTGAGCGCGTCGGTCGCGCGCTCGGCGGCCCGGTCCACGGTCTGCTTCGGAACCGAGCCGATTTTCTTCGCCGCCTCGGATTGCGGCACCTTGTCGCCGCAGGCGGCGGCGAGCAGCGCGAGCGTCAGAACGGCGAGGCGGCGCATGGCTCCTAGTTCTTGCTGGTATCCACCAGCCGGTTGCGCCGGATCCACGGCATCATCTCGCGCAGCCGCGCTCCCACCTTCTCGATCGGCAGCTCGGCGGTCATGCGCCGGCGCGACAGCAGCGTCGGGGCGCCGGCGCGGTTCTCGAGCACGAATTCGCGCGCGTACTCGCCCGACTGGATGCGCCCGAGGATCTCGCGCATGCGCTGGCGTGTGCCGGCGTCGATCACCTTGGGGCCGCTCACGTACTCGCCGTACTCGGCGTTGTTCGAGATCGAGTAGTTCATGGTGCCGATGCCGCCCTCGTACATGAGATCGACGATCAGCTTCAGCTCGTGCAGGCACTCGAAATACGCCATCTCGGGCGCGTAGCCGGCTTCCACCAGCACGTCGAAGCCCGCCTTGACCAGCTCCACGCAGCCGCCGCAGAGCACCGTCTGCTCGCCGAACAGGTCGGTCTCGGTCTCCTCCCTGAAGTTGGTCTCGATGATGCCGGCCTTGCCGCCGCCGATCGCCGCGGCGTAGGAGATCGCCATGTCGCGCGCCTTCTTCGACGGGTTCTGGTGCACCGCCACCAGCATCGGCGTGCCGCCGCCCGCGGCGTAGGTCGAGCGCACGGTGTGGCCGGGCGCCTTGGGCGCCACCATCCACACGTCCAGATCCCCGCGCGGCTGCACCTGGCCGTAGTGGATGTTGAAGCCGTGCGCGAAGGCGAGCGCGCCGCCCTTCCTGATGTTGGGCTCGACGTCGTTCTTGTAGACCGCGGCAATGTGCTCGTCGGGCATCAGCATCATGACGATGTCGGCGCCCTTCACGGCGTCCGCGATCGGCGCGACCTTCAGGCCCGCCTTCTTCGCCTTGTCCCAGGAAGCGCCGCCCTTGCGCAGGCCCACCGTCACCTTGATGCCCGAGTCGTGCAGGTTGAGCGAATGGGCGTGGCCTTGCGAGCCGTAGCCGAGGATGGTGACCTTCTTGCCCTTGACGAGCGAAAGGTCGGCGTCTTTGTCGTAGTAGACCTTCATTGGAACCCCTGGATTGAGAAAAAACGAAGGGCCGGCTGCGGCGGGCCCCCTGGCCCGCGTCCCCGGTCCTAGACCCTAAGAACCCTGTTGCCGCGCCCGATGCCGCTCGCGCCGGTGCGCACGGTCTCGACGATCGCCCCCTGGTCGAGAGCCTGGATGAAGGCGTCGAGCTTGGAGCCGTCGCCGGTGAGCTCGATGGTGTAGGTGTTGTCCGAGACGTCGATCACCCGGCCGCGGAAGATGTCGGCCATGCGCTTCATGTCCTCGCGCTCCTTGGCGCCGGCGCGCACCTTGATGAGCATCAGCTCGCGCTCGATGTGCTCGGCTTCCGACAGGTCCACCACCTTCACCACCTCGACCAGCTTGTTCAGCTGCTTGGTGATCTGCTCGATGACGTCGTCGGAGCCGGTCGTGACGATGGTCATGCGCGACATCGAGGCGTCCTCGGTCGGCGCCACCGTCAGCGACTCGATGTTGTAGCCGCGAGCGGAAAAAAGGCCCGAGATGCGCGACAGCGCCCCGGCCTCGTTTTCCACCAGGACCGAGATGATGTGCCGCATCAGCAAGAACCACGACGCGCTGCGGAGCGGCAGT
This sequence comes from uncultured Enterobacteriaceae bacterium, assembly GCA_964627075.1. Lineage (GTDB taxonomy): Bacteria > Pseudomonadota > Gammaproteobacteria > Burkholderiales > SG8-39 > 2-02-FULL-66-14. Next base: position 20,661 of record CAZVHU010000047.1, read on the forward strand.
TCCTGCCGCACCGCAGCGCAAAACGTCCGGAAAAA
>CAZVHU010000048.1:0-17454 GCA_964627075.1 uncultured Enterobacteriaceae bacterium
CTCGCCGGCGAGCTCGACCGGCCGGAGGACGCGGGCATGATCGCGGAGAAGATTGCCGACATGGTGGGCGCGCCGCTGCCGGTGGACGGCGGCACCGAGCGCGTCGGCTGCTCGATCGGCATCGCAGTCTATCCCGACGACGCCGACAGCGCCGAGGCATTGCTCGAGCGCGCCGACCGCGCGATGTACGCCGTCAAGTCGGCGAGCGAGCGCCGCTACGCCTTCTACGCCGCCTGAGAGCCGGGGCGGGCGGCGCGCAGTTGCGCCGCCGCCCAGGCGAGGTCGACGTTGCCGCCGGAGAGCACGACGCCCACGCGCAGGCCTCTGGCGTCGAAGCGCTTTTCCAGCAGCGCGCAGGCGGCGAGCGCGCCCGTGGGCTCGACCACCAGCTTCATGCGCTCCCAGAGGAAGAACATGCTCCGGAGCAGCGCGGCATCGTCCACCGTGAGCATGTCGGAGACGTAGCGCAGCACCAGCGGAAAAGTGACCTGCCCGAGCGAGGGCGTGCGCGCGCCGTCGGCGATGGTGTCGGGGTTGTGCACGGTGTGCAGGGTCCTGGTGCGGAACGAGCGCGTGGCGTCGTCGCCCGCCGCGGGCTCGACGCCGATCACGCGGCAGCCGGGACTCAGCGCGCTCGCGGCGAGCGCGCAGCCCGAGAGCAGCCCGCCGCCGCCGCAGGGCACGAGCAGCGCGTCCAGCGGCCCCGCGTCCTCGAGCAATTCCTTTGCCGCGGTGCCCTGGCCGGCGACCACGTGCGGATGGTCGTAGGGCGGTATCACTGTAAAGCCATGCTTTACACTCAAGGCCTCGGCAAGCGCCTTGCGATCCGCAGTCGCCGGATCGTAGGTGACGATGTTCGCGCCGTAGCCGCGCGTCGCCTCGAGCTTGACGCGCGGCGCGTCCTCGGGCATCACGATGGTGGCGGAAACTCCAAGCATGCGGCCGGCGAGCGCCACCGCCTGCGCGTGGTTGCCCGAGGAATAGGCGATCACGCCGCGCTTTTTCTGCTCGGCCGTGAGCTGCGCGAGCGCGTTGAAGGCGCCGCGGAACTTGAACGCGCCCATGCGCTGCAGGTTCTCGCACTTGAAGACGACCTTCGCGCCCGTGAGCGCGTCCACGGTCGCCGAGGCGAGCGCCGGCGTGCGGCGCGCGTGGCCCGCGAGCCGCTCGTGCGCCCGCGCCACGTCGTCGTAGCTTACCGCCAGCGCTTGAGACATTCGCGCGCCACCTCGTCGCCCCATTCCTGCAGGAAGTGGCCGCCCTCGGCGTGCATCCAGGGCTCCGGGCAGCCGCGGATCAGTTTCTGCAGCGCCTGCATCACCGGCGGGCCGAGCACCGGGTCCCTCGCGCCCACCGCCATGAAGGTCTCTCCCCGCCAACTCGATTTCCACCAGTCGCGCGCCTTGCGCGAGATCGCCGCGCCCGGCGCGTCCGGGCCGTCGGGCACGAGGCTCGGGAAACGCCGCACGCCCGCCTTGTGGCGCGCGTCGGGAAACGGCGCTTCGTAGGCCGCAGCCTCCGCCGCGGAAAGATGCGGGCAGGCGCGCGCGAGCAGCTTCGCGCAGTCCAGGCCCGGCGTCTTCGCGACGTAGGCGCGCCACTGGATGAAGCCCTCGGTGAGCGGCGCATCGCCGGTGCCGAGCGCGGTGTTCATGACGAGCAGCCGCTCGTAGCGCTGCGGCGCCTCCATCGGCAGCGTGAGGCCGAGCAGCCCGCCCCAGTCCTGCACCGCGAGCGCGATGCGCTTCAAGTCAAGGCGCTCCGCGAAATCGAGCAGGAACGCGCGGTGCATGTCGAAGGTGTAAAACGCGTCCTCCTCGGGCTTGTCAGAGCGGCCGAAGCCTACGAAGTCGGGCGCCACCACGCGGTAGCCCGCGGCGAGGAACGGCGGGATCATCCTGCGGTACAGGTACGCCCAGGTCGGCTCGCCGTGCAGCGCGAGCAGCACCGGCGCCTCGCGCGGCCCCTCGTCGAGGTAGTGCACGCGCAGGCCCTGCCACTCGAGGTAATGCGGCGCCCACGGGAAGCCGGGCAGGGCGGCGAAACGCTCATCGGGCGTGCGCAGGACGTTCATGCCTCGATTGTAGAATCGTCCAGGAGGGAAAAATCATGGATTACTCGAAATACCGGGACCTGAAGATCCGGATGCTGGAGCCCGGCATCCTCGAGATCGTGATGGGCGAGGAGGGCGGCAAGCTCTCCACCGCCACCGCGCGCCTGCACCGCGAGCTCGCCGACGTCTGGCTCGACGTCGACCGCGACCCCGACGCCCGCGTCGCGATCCTGCGCGGCGCGGGCAAGGGCTTTTCCGCCGGCGGCGACCTCGGCATGGTGGAGGAGATCACGCGCGACTTCGCCGCGCGGGTGCGCGTCTGGCGCGAGGCGCGCGACCTCGTCTACAACGTTATCAACTGCTCGAAGATCATCGTCTCGGCGATGCACGGCCCGGCGGTGGGAGCCGGGCTGGTGGCGGGGCTGCTGGCTGACGTGTCGATCGCGGCGAAGAACGCGCGCATCATCGACGGCCACACGCGGCTGGGGGTCGCGGCGGGCGATCACTCGGCGATCGTCTGGCCGCTGCTCTGCGGCATGGCGAAGGCGAAGTACTACCTGCTCACCTGCGACCAGGTGCTGGGCGAGGAAGCCGAGAGGATCGGCCTGGTGTCGATGTGCTGCGAGGAAGCGGAGCTGCAGGCGAGGGCGCTGGAGGTGGCGCGCAAGCTCGCCGCGGGCGCGCAGACCGCGCTCAGGTGGACCAAGTGGAGCCTCAACAACTGGCTGCGCCTCGCGGGGCCGTCGTTCGACGCCTCGCTCGCGCTCGAATTCATGGGCTTCAGCGGGCCGGAGGTGCAGGAAGGCATCGCGTCGCTGCGCGCCAAGCGCGCGCCGTCGTTCCCGCCGCCGCCGCGCGAACTCTAGTTTCTAGCCTTCCTTGGGCGCCGACGCCGGGCTGTCGATGACGAAGTTGAGCGTCGTCGACATGTCGGGCGACACGGGCCGGGACTCGATCGGCGCCTGGCCGGGCGCGGGCGGCGCGTCGCCGCGCGCGAGGCGCTCGAGGTCCTCCGCGATCGCCTCGATGCTCACGCCGGCGCGCCCCATGTACTGCAGCAGGATGCGCGAGGGCAGGTCGCCGAAGGTCGGGTACGGGCGGTCGCGCAGGCGCGCCACGACCTGCACCGCTGGAACGAGGTGATTGTTGCGGGCCCCGGGAAGCGCACTCTCGATGCCATGCACCAGCGCGACCTGGGCGCGCGCGATTCCGGAGAGCAGCTCTGCAAGCTGTTGCGCGGAAAGTTCCATGACGGCGACCTCCTCGGGCGATGGTAACATCCGCCGCCACATGGCGAAACGCGCGCTGGCCGCATTCGGGCTGCTGCTCGCGGGCGCAGTCGTGGGGCTCGCGCTGCACGTCGCCACCTCGAGGGGGGACAACGTGTTTTCGTGGAAGCGCCCCGATTCGCTCGGCGTGAAGGACGGCAGGCTCTCGCCCTGCAAGCGCACGCCCAACTGCGTCTCCAGCCAGGCCGATCCGGCCGACGCCGAGCACTACGTCGCGCCGATCGCGTTCAAGGGCAGCGCGCTGGATGCGATGGCGGCGGTGCGCAAGGCGGTCGAGGACATGGAGCGCGCCGCCGTGGTGCGCCACGAGGGCGGCTACCTGCATGCGGAATTCCGCAGCAAGGTGATGCGCTTCGTGGACGACGTCGAGTTCAGCGCCGACGGCAGGTCGGGGCTGGTCCACGTGCGCTCGGCGTCGCGCCTCGGGCGGCGCGATTTCGGCGTCAACCGGGCACGCGTCGAAGCGCTGCGCTCGCGCATCGAGGGCCGCGTCAAGGCCTAGGACAATCGGACAATCGGGGTCAGAGCCCGAATTCCGAAAACCGGGGACGGGCCCCGAAAATCAGAACCGAGAAGAACCGGGGTCTGTCCCCAAGGCGAATTCGGGCTCTGGCCCCGATTGTTTTGCGCCGCCCGCAGGGCCACAATAAGCTCGTCGCGCATCCACACGGAGGCAGCCATGACCGCACGCCTGCTGCTGCTCGTCGCCGCATTCGCCGCCTCGGCGTTCGCCGCGATGGCGCAGGACAAGGCGGCGCCGGAGAAGCCCGCCACCGAAGCCGATGAAACCCTGTCGGCGATCGTGCGCGTGAAGGCGAAGATCGTGCCCAACGCGCGCAGCGCGGCCGCCCTCGGGCTGCAGCGCGAAGGCTCGGGCGCGCTGGTGCGCGAAGGCTACGTGCTCACCATCGGCTACCTCGTGATCGAGTCCGAATCGATCGAGGTCACCGGCGCCGACGGCAAGTCGGTGCCGGCGGCGCTCGCCGGCTACGACCACGCGAGCGGCTTCGGCCTGCTCAAGCTGCTTGCGCCGCTCGCCGGCAAGTCGCTGCCGCTGGGCGACTCCTCGGCGCTCGCCGAGCGCGAGCCGGCGATGATCGCGAGCTACGGCGGGCGCGACGCGGTCAACGTGGTCTACGTGGTGTCGCGGCGGCCGTTCTCCGGGAGCTGGGAGTACCTTCTCGACTCGGCGATCTTCACCTACCCGCCGGTGATGAACTGGTCGGGCGCGTCGCTGATCGGCGTCAAGGGCGAGTTGCTCGGCATCGGCTCGCTGATCGTCAACGACGCCGCCGGCGCGGGCACGCAGTCGCCGGGCAACATGTTCGTGCCGGTGGACCTGCTCAAGCCGATCTTCGAGGACCTGATCGCGAAAGGCCGCGCCGCCGGCCCGGTCCGCCCGTGGCTCGGCATGAACACCGAGGAGATGCGCGGGCGCCTGTTCGTGACCCGCGTCTCGCCCGAGGGACCCGCGGAGCGCGCCGGGCTGAAGAGCGGCGACATCGTGATCGGCGTCGGCGGCGAGGAGGTGGGCTCGCTCGCGGAGTTCTACCGCAAGGTGTGGGCGCGCGGCGCGGCCGGCGTCGAGGTGCCGCTCAAGGTGCTGCAGGGCGTTCAGGTGAAGGATATGAGCGTGCGCTCGATCGACCGCCTCGAGTATTTCCGCACCAAGCCGAGCTACTAGCGCAGGCGTTGTCATCCCCGCGCAAGCGGGGATCCGTGGGCCCCCGCTTGCGCGGGGGCGACGACGGTCAGCGGATTACCAGCTCTTCGGGGAAGGACTGCACGCCCGCGTTGAGGGTCGAGGGCGGCGTGCGGCGAAGCATGTCGCGCGCCGACGAGGCCGCGACCGCCTGCGCGTAGCGCACGTTCTTCTGCATTTCCTCGAGGTACAGGTTCTGCCCCTCGAAGTGGCGCTCGGCGTAGGCGTAGGCGCGCGCGAGCTGCAGGTCGAGGCGCTTGGCGGCGTTGACGTAGAAGCCGGGCGTCTGGCGCACCAGGTCGTCGCCGGAGCGGAACACGATCTCCAGGCGCCCGCCCGCGAGCTTGCGGCGCGCGAGCCCGCCGAGCACGAACTCGGGGTAGAGGCGATCCCGGCACTTCTCCAGGTAGCAGCGGTCCGACATCTGCGCGATGATGTCGGCGGTGCCGAGCATCTGGCCGACGCGCCGCATCAGCGTGTCGTTGATCTCGATGGTCTCCGCCGGGCGCTCGTAGCCGGTGTAGTGCAGCAGCGTCGCGCCGACGTTCGCATAGCGCCGCAGGCCGAGCCGCGGCAGGTAGCGGTGCAGGTGGCGCGCGCCGCGCGAGACGTGGCTGAGCGTGTACTCGGCGCCGTAGCGGTGGCGCCGGTCCGAGCGGCGCCGCAGGTATCCGAAGTCGTGGTAGAGCGCGGTGACGATGCCGAGCGCGAAGCAGGCGGCGTCCAGCGGCGGCGAGCCGTTGCGGCTGCGCTCGTAGCCGTCCATCAGCCGCGCCATGGCGAGCGTCACGTCGAGCACGTGCTGGATGTCGTGGTACGCGGTGTCGCAGGGCTGGTAGTCGGCGTGCCCGCCCCGGTACAGGCGCGCGAGGTCGGCGAACGCGTCCTCGATCACCTTGGCGGGGGTGCCGTCGTAGAGGCCGCGGTACACCCGCACCACCTCGCCCGCCACGTCGGCGGCGTCGGTGGTCCTCACCCGGTTGCTGACATCGTGATCGCTGCGCCGCATGTTCGCGCGCTTGCCCCCCATGAATCGAATTTTCCGGACGCTGGGCGGCCCCTTCAAGCTTCGTTGCCGTCGCGTTGTGCGCCGCCGCACCCTTCCGCCCGCCGGGCGGACGGCGTAGGATGTGCAAATTCCCGGGCGCCGGCGATGAACTAGTTCACGCCCCGGGCCCGCCGGCCAGGCGGCAGGCGGATCGAGGAGGGGCAGGCGTTGGGCAACCGGCCGTTGACCGACGAAGAGCGTGGGCAGATCGAGGCGCGCATCGTCGCGCTCGAGATCGAGCACCACGACCTCGACGACGTCATCGACCGCCTGGTGCACGATCCCGCGCAGGACCAGCTGCAGCTGCGGCGCCTGAAGAAGAGGAAGCTCTTCCTCAAGGACACGATCTCGCGCCTGAAGGATCGTCTCATCCCCGACATCATTGCGTGAGCGCATTCGCGCTCACACCGAATGATTGCACTCATCCAGCGCGTCAGTGAGGCGCGGGTCGAGGCGGGCGGCAAGGTGCTCGGGCGCATCGGGCGCGGCATCGTCGGCTTGGTCGGCGTCGAGCGCGGCGATGGCGAGGCCGAGGCCGCGCGCCTTGCCGAGCGCGTGCTCGGCTACCGGATCTTTCCCGACGCGCAGGGCCGCATGAATCTCCCGCTCACTGCAATCGGCGGCGGGCTGCTCGCGGTGCCCCAGTTCACGCTCGCCGCCGACACCGCGAAGGGCGCGCGCCCGGGGTTTTCCACCGCGGCGGCGCCGGAGGACGGCGCGCGCCTTTTCGAGCGCTTCGTCGCGCTCGCTCGCGCGAGCCACCCGCGGGTCGAGTGCGGCCGCTTCGGCGCCGAGATGCAGGTGCACCTAGTGAACGACGGGCCGGTGACGTTCTGGCTGCAGGCGGCGCCGCGCCCGCGTCCCTGAGTTCGAATCCGCGCTCCTCAGCGCGGGAGCGGTGGTGTAAGCTTCCGCGCTCCCCGTTTCGCGCCCTTTTCGCTCCCGAGCCCAGCATGTCCGAGCATTTCATCGGCACCAAGCCGGTCGAGGAGCGCCACCGCTTCGACGCCGCGCGGCTGGAAGCCTACCTGCGCGGCGCGATCGCGGGCTTTCGCGGGCCGCTCGAGGTGGAGCAGTTCAAGGGCGGGCAGTCGAACCCGACTTACCGCCTGCGCGCCGGCGGCAAGTATTACGTGCTCCGGCGCAAGCCGCCGGGGAAGCTCCTTCCCTCGGCGCACGCGGTGGACCGGGAATACCGCGTCATCGCGGCGCTGCATCCGACCGGGTTTCCGGTCGCCAAGCCGTATTGCCTGTGCGAGGACGACTCGGTCATCGGCACCGCGTTCTACGTCATGGACTACGCCGATGGGCGCGTGATCTGGGACCAGTCGCTGCCCGGCATGCAGCGCACCGAGCGCGCGGCGATCTGGGACGAGCTGAACCGCCAGATCGCGCGGCTGCACTCGATCGACTACCGCGCCGTGGGGCTGGAAGGCTTCGGCAAGCCGGGCAACTACCTCGGGCGCCAGATCGACCGCTGGTCGAAGCAATACCGCGCCTCGGAGCTCGGCAAGATCGAGGCGATGGACAACCTGATCAGCTGGCTGCCGGCGAACATCCCTGCCGGCGACGAGACCAGCATCGTGCACGGCGACTACCGCCTCGACAACACCGTGTTCCACCCCACCGAGCCGCGCATCCTCGCGGTGCTCGACTGGGAGCTGTCCACGCTCGGGCACCCGCTCGCAGACTTCTCCTACCACTGCATGAGCTGGCACATCCCGCCCGGCAAGTTCCGCGGCATCGCGGGGCTGGACCACGCCGCCCTCGGCATTCCGAGCGAGCGCGAGTACATCGAGCGCTACTGCGAGCGCACCGGGCGCGAAGGGATCGACGCCTCGACCTGGGACTTCTACATCGCCTACAACCTGTTCCGGCTCGCCGCGATCCTGCAGGGCATCGCCAAGCGCGTGGTGGACGGCACCGCGGCGAGCGCGCACGCAAGCGAAGCCGGCGGCCGCGCGAGCCTGCTCGCGGAACTCGGCTGGCAGCAGGTGGAAAAAATCCTGAAACGGGCAGCGTAGAGAAGGAGAAAGCGATGGACTTCGAGTATTCGCCGCGGGTCAAGGATCTGCGCAAGAAACTGATGGCGTTCATGGACGAGCACATCTATCCCAACACCCACAAGTGGTGGGAGCACGTGCACAGCGAGCGCCGCTGGGAGCCGGTGCCGATCATCGAGGAATTGAAGCCCAAGGCGCGCGCAGCCGGGTTGTGGAACCTGTTCCTGCCGCACTCGCCGCGCGTGCCGCAGGGGCTGTCCAACCTCGAGTACGCGCCGCTGTGCGAGATCATGGGGCGGGTGGGCTGGGCGCCGGAAGTGTTCAACTGCTCGGCGCCCGACACCGGCAACATGGAGACGATCGAGCGCTACGGGACGGAAGAGCACAAGCGCAAGTGGCTCGACCCGCTGCTCGAGGGCAAGATCCGCTCGGCGTTCCTGATGACCGAGCCCGAGGTCGCCTCGTCGGACGCCACCAACATCCAATGCCGCATCGAGCGCCAGGGCAACGACTACGTGATCAACGGCCGCAAGTGGTGGTCCTCGGGGGCGGGCGATCCGCGCTGCAAGGTCTACATCCTGATGGGCAAGACCGATCCCGACAACGCCTCGCGCCACAAGCAGCAGTCGATGATCCTCGTGCCCTCGGACACGCCGGGGATCAAGATCCTGCGCGCGCTGCACGTGTTCGGCTTCGACGACGCGCCGCACGGCCACATGGAGGTGGAGCTGAAGAACGTGCGGGTGCCTGCTTCCAACATCCTGCTCGGCGAGGGACGCGGCTTCGAGATCGCGCAAGGCCGCCTCGGGCCGGGCCGCATCCACCACTGTATGCGACTCATCGGCCAGGCGGAAGTCGCGCTGGAGAAGATGTGCCGGCGCGCGACCCAGCGCGTCGCATTCGGCCGTCCGGTGGCCGACCAGGGCGTGACCCGCGAGCGCATCGCGGAGGCGCGCATCATGATCGACTCGGCGCGCTTCATGGTGCTCAACGCCGCCTGGAAGATGGACACCGTGGGCAACAAGGTCGCGAAGAAGGAGATCGCGATGATCAAGGTGCTCGCGCCCAACATGGCGCTGCAGGTGATCGACTGGGCGATGCAGGTGCACGGCGGCGGCGGGGTGTCGCAGGATTTCGGCCTCGCGCACGCCTACGCGCACGCGAGGACGCTGCGCTTCGCCGACGGCCCGGACGAGGTGCACCGCAACGCCATCGCCAAGATGGAGCTGGGCGAGCAGACCTCGATCGCCGAGGCGCTGGCGAAGAAGCGCGCGTAGGCAACCGGGCGGCGGGCCGCCGACTGTAAAGTCACGCTTTACAGTCGCGACCCCGGCAGCCGGCAGGCGGACGCATGGAGCTCAAGGGCAAGGTCGCAATCGTCACCGGCGCGGCAAGCGGCATCGGGCGCGCCGCCGCGCTGCGCTTTGCCGCCGAGGGCGCGGCGGGCGTGGTGCTCGCGGACCTCGACGAGGCGGGGCTCGCTCCGGTCGCAAAGCAGGCCGGCGGCCTCGCGGTGCGCTGCGACGTCAGCCGCGAGCAGGACGTGAAGCGCGTGGTGCGCGAGGCCGAGCGGCGCTTCGGGCGCGTGGACGTGTATTTCTCCAACGCCGGCATCGTGCAGCGCGGCGGGCTGGAGGCGCCCGACGAGGAGTGGGACCGCAACTGGAAGATCCACGTCATGGCGCACGTCTATGGCGCGCGCGCGACGGTGGACAAGATGGTGGCGCGCGGCGGCGGCTACTTCCTCGTCACCGCCTCGGCGGCGGGCCTTCTCAACATCGTGGAGTCCGCGACCTACGGCGTCACCAAGCACGGCGCGGTGGCGTTCGCCGAGTGGCTGGCGATCGCCTACGGGCGGCGCGGCCTGCGCGTCTCCTGCCTGTGCCCGCAAGCGGTGATCACCGGCATGTACAAGGGCGACGGCGGCTCGGCCGGCGTGGACGGCGCGCTCAGCGCCGAGCAGGTCGCCGACGAGATCGTCAAGGTGATGGCGGCCGAGAAGTTCCTCGTCCTGCCGCACCCCACGGTGCTCGGCTACATGCGCAACAAGACCGCCGACTACGACCGCTGGCTCGGCGGCATGCAGAAGCTCTATCTCAAGCACCGCGCCTCCGCGTAGCGCGGCGCGGCAAACCAAGGGAGAACCCGGATGCTGAAGCTATGCGGCTTTCACGTCAGCAACTACCACAACAAGGTGCGCATCGCGCTGCTGGAGAAGGGCGTCGCGTTCGAGGAGGACTCGAGCGTCCTCCCCTCGCAGAAGGACGAATACGTCGCCTTGAGCCCCATGGGCAAGGTGCCCTACCTGCAGGTGAACGGCGACTACCTCCGCGAGTCGGCGGTGATCTGCGAGTATCTCGAGGACGCCTACCCGGCAAGGCCGCTGCTGCCGAAGGACGCGCTCGCGCGCGCCCACGTGCGCGAGCTGGTGACCTTCATCGAGCTGCACATGGAGCTGCCGGTGCGGCGGCTGTACGGCGGCCTGTTCTTCGGCGGCAAGTTCTCCGACGAGACCAAGGCGGAAGTGGAGCGCGACATCGCCAAGGGCGTGCGCGCGCTCAAGGCGGTGGCCAAGTTCGACCCGTTCATCGCCGGACGCGAGCTCACGCTCGCCGACTGCGCGGCGTTCGTGCACCTGCCGATCGTGACCCTGGTCACGAAGATGGCCTACGGGCGCGACTACCTCGAGGAGATCCAGCAGGTGAAGCCCTACATCAAGATGCTGGGCGAGCGACCCGCGTTCGCCAGGGTGAACGCAGACCGCAAGGCCGCGCAGGAGGCGGCGCTCGCTCAGGCGAAGAGGTAAGCGCGCGGTGCAAGGGCTCGCGCCCGCAGCGGACTACCTGCGGTTCGTGGTGACGCTGACCGCGGTGGTGGACCCGTTCCTCGCGGTGCCGTTCTTCCTTCACTTCACCGCCGCGCGCGACGCGGGTGTGCGGCCGCGGCTTGCGCGGCTGGTCGCGTTCACGGTGTTCGCGGTGCTGCTGGTGGCGGTGTTCGCCGGCGAGGCGCTGCTCGAATTGATGGGCGCGAGCCTGCCGGCGTTCCGCGTCGGCGGCGGCCTGGTGCTGCTGCTCATGGCGCTCGCGATGCTCAATGCGCAGGCCGGCGGCGTGCGCCAGTCGCAGGCCGAGGCGCGCGAGCTGGAGTCGGGCGAGCTCTCCGGCGTGGTGCCGCTCGCCATCCCGCTGCTCGCCGGGCCGGGGGCGATCAGCACCGCGATCATCGCCGTCGAGCGCGGCAGCCTCGCGCACCAGGTCGCGATCGTCGCCTGCATCGCGGTGGTGTGCGCGGTTTCGTGGGCGGTGCTGCGCGGCGCGGGCGCGGTGGCGCGCGCGATGGGCACCACCGGCCTCAACGTCGCCACGCGCATCCTCGGGCTGCTGCTCGCCGCGATGGCGGTGCAGACCATGGCCGAGGGGCTGAAGCAGCTCTTCCCGGGCCTGGCCTGACATGAAGGCCGCTCGCCTCGTCCTCACGGTCGGCCTCCTGCTTGCCGCATTGGCGGCGCCGCGCGCATCCGAGGCCCAGCAGCCGGCGAAGGTCCATCGGATCGGAGTCCTGAACCTCCCTGCGCCTGATCGCCCGGAAGCCCGGGTGTTCCTCGACGCATTCCGACAAGCGATGGGCGAGCTGGGTTACATCGAGGGCCGGCAGTTCGTGCTCGAGCACCGGTGGGCGGACGGCAGTATCGAGCGGCTCCCGGCGCTTGCCGCGGAGCTGGCCGCGCTCAAGGTGGATCTGATCCTCACTCCAGCGACACCGCAGGCCCGCGCCGCGAAGCAGGCGACCAGCACGATCCCGATCGTCGCGTGGGCCATGCAGGACCCGGTCAAGGACGGGCTGGTGCAGAGCCTGAGGCGCCCCGGCGGCAACGTAACGGGCTTGACCTTCCTCGGGCCCGAGCTGGTTGCCAAGCGTCTTGCGCTGCTCAAGGAGGCGCTGCCGAAGGCGTCTCGCGTGGCGGCGCTCTGGCAGCCGGGCGGCTACGCGGAGCGCACCCAGCAGGACATGGCCGACGAGGCGAACGAGGCGGCCCGCAAGCTCGGCGTGACGCTGCAATTCGTCGCGGCCAGGTCGCCCGCCGAGATCGAGGGCGCCTTTGCGGCGATCGCGCGCGAGCGCGCCCAGGCCTTGCTCGTATTCCCGAGCACGATGCTTTTTTCAGAGCGCAGCCGGATCGTGGCGCTCGCAGCCGCGCAGCGGCTGCCGGCCGCGTACAACGCGCGCGAATTCGCGGAGGCCGGCGGGCTCATGTCCTACGGTGCGAGCCTGCCCGACCTCGTGCGGCGCGCTGCCGGTTACGCGGACAGGATCCTGAAGGGGGCAAAGCCGGCGAACCTGCCCGTCGAGCAGCCGACCAAGTACGAGTTGGTCATCAACATGAAGACCGCGAGGGCGTTCGGCATCACGATCCCGCGAGCGGTGCTCGTGCAGGCTAACGAAGTGATCGAGTGATGTTCCGGCAAATGACCAAACCCGGACCGCGTCGTCGTGTGCTCCTGGTCGCCGGTGCCGTGGCGCTCGCGGTGCCGCTGGCGGCGCTGGCGCAGCGCGCGCAAAGGATGCCCCGCATCGGTTTCGTGTCGTCGACGGCGCCGGGTCCGCGCAACGAAGCGTTTCTGAGGGGGCTGCGTGAGCTCGGATATGTAGAGGGGCGCAACCTGCACGTCGAGCTGCGCTTCGCCGAGGGGCGGCCCGAGCGCTTCCCCGAGCTCGTCGAGGAGCTCATCCGGTCGAAGGTGGATGTGCTGGTGGTCGGCTCGACGCTCGGCGCGCGCGCCGCGAAGCGCGCCACCACGACTATCCCCGTCGTGTTCGCGGGCGCGAGCGATCCGGTGGCTGGCGGCATCCTGACGAACCTCGCGCGCCCCGAAGGCAACCTGACAGGCCTGTCGCTGGGCTACGGCGACGGCATCGCGGGCAAGTGGCTGGAGCTGCTCAAGGAAGCCGCCCCGGCCATGTCGCAATGCGCGGCGCTCTGGAGCTCGAGCAACCCGGTGCACGCGAAGTACATGCAGGAGCTCGAGGCGGCGGCGCGCAAGCTGGGGGTGAAGCTCGAGGCGCACCACGCCGCGAGCGTGCCGGAGCTCGACGCTGCGCTCGCCGCCATCGGCGCCGGCGGCGCGCGCGGCGTGGTCGTCATGCCCGGCCCGTTCGCGGCCGCCAACCAGCGCAAGGTCATCGACTTCGCGGCCGGGAAGCGGCTGCCCGCGATCTCGTTCTCGGCGGACTTCGCGGAAGCGGGCGGGCTGCTCTCCTACGGGCCGAGCATCACCCATGCGTACCGGCGCGCGGCGGTCTACGTGGACAAGATCCTGAAGGGCGCGAAGCCGGGCGACCTGCCGGTCGAGCAGCCGATGACGTTCGAGCTGGTGGTGAACCTGAAGACCGCGCGCGTTCTCGGATTGAAGGTCCCGCAATCGGTCCTGCTGCGCGCCGACCGCGCCATCGAGTGAGGCGGCCGGGCGCGGGCGGCCGATGTGTAAAGTCACGCTTTACACTTGGCGCTTGCTGGATCGGCGCGCCCGGTTGACGCACGTCAAGCCCGCCAGCGGGAAGCGCGGTAGAAAATGCTGCATTGAGACCGTAGCAAAGCCGGCGCTGCCGGACGGCCTCTGAGGAGGTGCGTCATGACGCTCGAGTCGCGGAGCGGGGCGCGATCTTCCGGCCTGGGAAGACTCTCCCCCGTGGTGGCCGCGCCGCCGCCCTAGCGCGGCTCGTCGAGCGGATCCGCGACGCGGCTCTCGCCGAGCACCACGCGGATCGCCTTTGGGTAGTCGTAGCCGGCGCCCTTCCAGTGGTCGATCGCGCCGCCGGCGACCACGCCGTAGCCGGCCGCGGCGGTGGCGCCGAGCAGCAGGTTGAGAAACAGCGGCGCGTTGGCGCGCGACACCGCGCGCACCTCGCCGGGCGGGTGGCCGTCGGCTTCGCAGCGCACCTTCAGGTCCGTCGGCGAGCGCGGCACCACCACGAGCCCCGGGGATTTCTGCGGCCAGCTGCCGCGGTCGCTGGTGAAAGCGCACGCCGCGCCGGTCACCGCGGTCCCCGCGGCGTCGACGACCTCGAAGTGCACTTCCTGCGTTTCGCCGAGCACCACCGAGGCGCAGCCCGCGGCGCCCGCCGCGAGCAGCAGCGCGCCGCAGGTGCCGAGCACGCGTGCGGCAGCGGGCATGGTCGCGGTCGGGCCTCAATCCGGCTTGAACTCGAGCAGCTCGACCAGTTCGTCGCCGAACTCGGCCGCGGTCATGCTCCAGCTCTGGTTGCGCGCCCGGACGTAGCGCCGCGCCTCGGGCGCATACCAGACCGTGTAGCGGAAGCGCCCGGCCTCCTTCGGCCACCAGAACGGGTCCTGGTCGGTCGGGCGCGTGCCTTCGATGACGATGCGCTGCGCCTTGAAGGTTCCCGCCGGGACCTTCACCTCCTCGCTCGCCGCGAGGCGCGCGCTCACCTTCCATTCGAGGTAGGTCTTGGTGCCCTGCGGGTAGCCGGGGACGGCCGCCGGCGCGCCTTCCATGCCGTAGGCGACTGCCTCGGCGAGCGTGCGCCCGGAAGCGAGCGCGCGCACGGCGAACTGCGGCGCGCGCGCATCGAACGCGGCCTGCGATTCGGGCTCGCCTTCCGCGGCGAGCGCGTCGCGCACGACCGGTCCCGCGGTCGAATCCGCGCGCACCGAGAAATCCTGCTTGTGCCGCCCGTAGAGGTTGTCGCTGAAGCGGTACTTCCAGGTGCCGCCGCCTTGAGCGAGCGCGGCCGTTGCCGCCGCGGCGAGCAGCAAAGCTGCGAGGACCCTGGTGGTTGCGCTTGCGGCCATGCCCGATCTCCGGCGACAGGTTAACGCATTGGGCGCTCAACGCGGTACCTGGCGCGGCCTGCCGTCGCGGTCGATCGCCACGTAGGTGAGGGTCGCCTCGGTGACCTTGACGACGCGCGTGTCGGCGCGCCCGCGCTCGGCGTAGACCTCCACGTTGACGGTTACCGAGGTGTTGCCTACGCGCACCTGCTCGGCGTAGAACGAGAGCACGTCGCCGATCTGCACCGGCTGCTTGAAGACGAAGGAATTCACCGCCACGGTGGCGACGCGGCCGCGCGCGATGCGGCCCGCGACGATGCCGCCGGCGATGTCCACCTGCGACATGATCCAGCCGCCGAAGATGTCGCCGTTGTGGTTGGCATCTGCCGGCATCGGCACCACGCGCAGCGCCGGCACCTTGCCCCGGGGCAGCGCGAGGTCCTTGGGCTGGTGCGAGGCGCGTCCCATGCTGCTCAGCGCTTGCCCTGCGCGAGGTAGTGCAGCGGCCCGCCGCGGAATGGCGCAAAGCCCGTGCCGAAGATGAGCCCTGCATCGATCAGCTCGGCGTCGGCGACGATGCCTTCGGCGAGCACCGCCTTCGCCTCGGTGAGGTAGGGCTCGATGATCGACTCGATCAGGTCGCGCTTGAAGGCGTCGGGCCGGCCTTTCACCGGCTTGCCGTCCTGGTAGCGGTAGATGCCCTGCCCGGTCTTGCGGCCGAGCTGGCCGAGCGCCACCTTGTTCATGAGCGCGATCGGCGCCTCGATCTCGCCGCCCAGGCCCTTTTTCGCCAATTCCTTCCCGGCGTGCAGGCAGATGTCGAGGCCCACCGTGTCGGCGAGCTCGATCGGGCCCATAGGCATGCCGAACTGCTCCATCGCGGCGTCGATGGTCTCGGGCTTGACGCCCTCGTCGAGCATGCGGAAGGCGTTCTGCATGTAGGGACCGAGCACGCGGTTCACCAGGAACCCGGGCGAATCCTTCACGGGCAGCGGCAGCTTGTCGATCTGGCGCACGAATGCGGCCGCCTTGCGCGCGAGCTCGGGGTTGGTGTCGGCAGCCGAGACCACCTCCACCAGCATCATCTGCGGCACCGGGTTGAAGAAGTGGATGCCGACCAGGCGCGACGGGTCCTTGAATCCCGCGGCGATGTCGGCGAGCTTCAGGCTCGAGGTGTTGGTGGCGATCACTGCGCCGGGCTTCGCCAGCGGCTCGAGCTTTGCGAACAGCTGGCGCTTGGCGTCGAGGTTCTCGAAGATCGCCTCGATGATGACGTCGGCGTGCGCGGCGCCCGCCCCGCTGACATCCGGGATCAGACGGTCGAGCGCGTCGCGCACGCGCCTGCGGTCGCGCAGCCTGCGCTCGAAGAGTTTCGCCGCGCGCTTGAGCGCCGGAGCGATGCGCTCGGGCGCCGTGTCCTGCAGCGTGACCTTCAGCCCGCGCATCGCGCACACCGCGGCGATGTCGCCGCCCATGACGCCCGCGCCCACCACGTGCACGTGGCCGCACTTGCCGCCACCGCCCTTGCCGAGCGACTTGAGCTTGTCCTGGAGGAAGAAGACGCGGATCAGGTTGCGCGTCGTAGGGTGTTCGAACAGCGGCCGGATCGCAGCCTCGGGGTCGCCCTCGGCGGCGAACGGATCGCCGTCGTACTTCTTCCAGGCGGCGAGGATCGCGTAGGGCGCCGGGTAGTGCTCGCGGCGCGCGCGTTTTTCGACCTGCTTGCGGGCCTGCCGCACCACCAGCCAGCGCAAGGGGCCGAGCAGCAGCCGCTCGATCGGCGGCAGCTTGCGCGGCGGCGGGGCCTGGAGCGTCACCATGCGCGCGGTGTTTTCCAGGATCCTGAGCGGCACCGCCTCGGTGACCAGGCCGATGCGCCGCGCGCGCTGCGCGTCGAGCGCCTTGCCGGTGAGGAGCATGTCGAACGCCGCGCTGGGTCCTACGAGCTTCGGGAGCCACTGCAGGCCGTGCCACAGCGGCCAGATGCCCAGCATCACCTCGGGGAACGCGAGCCGCGTCTTCGGATCGTCGAGCGCGACGCGGTAGCGGCAGGCGAGCGCGAGTTCCAGCCCGCCGCCCATGCAGAAGCCGTTGATCATCGCCGTGGTGGGAAACGGCAGGTCGCGCAGCTTCTGCATCACGTCCCAGCCCAGGCGCGTGAACGCGACGGCGTCGTCGGCCGACTGCATGCGTGCGAACTCGCCGATGTCGGCACCCGCGACGAAGCTGTCCTTTGCCGAGTGGATCACCAGCCCCTTGGGCGACCCGGCCCTGATCTCGTCGAGCGCCGCCGACAGCTCCTCGAGCGCCTCGCGCGAGAAGGTGTTGGCGGATTCGCCCTGCTTGTCGAAGGCGAGCCAGGCGAGCCCGTCGGCCGCCTTTTCCCAGCGCCAGTGCTTCATGGTCATGCCGCCTCCGAGCGGGCAAACCGGTTCATGCGCCACGCCGTCGGCGGCTCATCGGCACGATCCCGGGTCGCATTCCCGCAAGCGGGGCCCCTGCTCCGCCGGATCATGCCGCCTCCGAGCGGGCAAACCGGTTCATGCGCCACGCCGTCGGCGGCTCA
>CAZVHU010000048.1:17554-19890 GCA_964627075.1 uncultured Enterobacteriaceae bacterium
CCCGGGTCGCATTCCCGCAAGCGGGGCCCCTGCTCCGCCGGATCATGCCGCCTCCACCAGCATCGCGCCGCCCAGGCCGCCGCCGATGCAGATCGAGGCCATGCCGCGCTTCGCATTCTTGCGCTTGAGGAGCTTCAGCATGTGCAGCACGATGCGCGCGCCCGAGGCGCCCACCGGGTGGCCGAGCGCCACCGCGCCGCCGTCGACGTTGAGGCGCGACTCGTCCATCTCGCCCATCGCGCCGTCGAGCCCCAGCTGCTCCTTGCAGTACTTCGCCTCCTTCCACGCCGCGAGGCACCCGAGCACCTGCGCCGCGAACGCCTCGTTGATCTCCCAGTAGTCGAGACTGTCGAGCCTGAGGCCGTGGCGCTTCATGATCGGGGTCGCCGCGTGCACCGGCCCCAGGCCCATCTGTGCCGGATCGAGGCCCGCCCACTGCGAGTCCACGATGCGGCCGATGGGATCGAGCTGGAAGCGCTTCACCGCCTCCTCCGAGGCAAGGATCAGCCAGGCCGCGCCGTCGGTGATCTGCGAGCTGTTGCCGGGGGTGACGTTGCCGTACTTGCGGTCGAAAAACGGTTTCAGCTTCGCCAGGTTGTCCATCGAGGAATCGCGCCGCACGCCGTCGTCGAGCGCGCAGGCTTCGCCCGCGCGGTCGTAGATCGCCTCGACTTCGCCGCCGCCCGCGGCGAGCCAGCCGCCGTCCTGGGCCGCGGCGACGCGCTGGTGGCTGCGCACCGAGTACGCATCCATCTGCTCGCGGGTGATGCCGAAGCGGTGCGCGAGGTTCTCCGCGGTCTGGCCCATGAGAAGCCCGACCATCGGGTCGGTGAGGCCCTTCATGATGCCGATCACCGGCGCGAGCAGCTTGCCGAAAGGCAGCCGCGCGAACAGCGCCGCCTTCTGCGAAGCAGTCTTCGCGAGCGACATGTCGGCGAACCACAGCACCATCGCGTCGGGATAGAGGAGCGGTGCGCGCGAAAGCGCGTCGACGCCGCCCGCGAGCACGAGGTTCGAGCGGCCCGCGAGGATGTTGCTGATCCCGGAGTCGAGCGCCTGCATGCCGGAAGCGCAGTTGCGCATCACCGTCCAGCCCGGGACTTTCTGCCCGCAGCCCATGCGCAGGGCCACCACGCGGCCAATGTTCACCTCGTCCACCGAGGGCGCCGCGCAGCCGAGGATCACCTCGTCCAGGTCCGTGGGCTCGAACTTCTGGCGCAGGAGCAGCGTGCGCCCGGCTTGCGTGGCGAGGTCGCCTGCCGAGAACGCACCCGGGCGGTTGTTCTTTGCCTTGAGGAACGGCGTCCTCGCGCCGTCAATCACATAGATCTGTCTGCCGAACATTGGAATCCTCTGTGCCCTCTGTGCCTCTCGTGGTCGATGGGGCTACGCCGCTCTGGCGGCGGGCTGCTTCTCGGCGGCGAGCTTCTGCATGATCTCGGCGCGGCCGAAATCCTGCGGGAAGTCGTCCACCTTGATGACGTGCCTGCGCAGCGCTTCCTTGCGCTGCCACAGGGCGAGCTCATCGCCGGAGATGATGCCGCGGTCGCGCGCGACGGATGCTGAGTCCACGCCCGGGCGCGGCTCGAGCCTGCCCGCCTTCACCGCTTCGCGCAGCTTCTTCTCGATCGGCTCGCAGGCGACGGTGGCTGCGAACGCCGCCTCCAGCGCGCCGGTGACCTCGGCTTCGTTGCGGCACAAGTACATGCCGGCAGTGAGCCGGTCGCGCGCTGCGCCGGGCTCGAGCACGAGCTTCGCGCAGCGGTGGTTGTGGCGGTCCTTGGCGGGGCGGAACGGCGTGCCCATCGGGAACACCACGAACCTGAGCAGCCCCCGCAGCGCCGGCACCGGGAAGTTGGTGTAGAGCGAGTCGATCGCCTGCTGCGCCTGCCATAGCGCATCGCGCACCGAGTAATGCACCAGCGGCAGGTCCTCGCGCTGGCGTCCCTGGTCCTCGTAGCGCTTCAGGGTCGCCGAGATGAGGTACATCATCGACAGCACGTCGCCCAGCCGCGCCGAGGTCTTCTCGCGGCGCTTCAGCGCCCCGCCCATCGCGACCATCGCCATGTCGGCGAGAAAGGCGAACGCGGCCGAGAGCTGCCCTGCGCGCTTGTAGTAGGCCTTGAGCTCGGGCGCGGCTGCCGCCGGCACCGGCGCGAAGATCGCCCCCGTGAGCCCGTGCACGAAGGCGCGCACGCCGTTGGCGATGACGTGGCCGATGTGCGAGGTGAAGGCGTCGTCGAACTCGCGCGACGCTTCGCCCCCCTGCAGCGCCTTCGCCGCGCGCATCTCGCGCAGCACGTAGGGATGGCAGCGGATCGCGCCCTGGCCGAAGA
>CAZVHU010000049.1:0-19679 GCA_964627075.1 uncultured Enterobacteriaceae bacterium
ACGGGCTTCCTCGCCTACTCCGGGAACCTGTGCCGCGTAGGCGCGCAGCTCGCGATCGACGAGATCAACGCTGCGGGCGGCATCAAGGCGCTCGGCGGCGCCAAGCTCCAGGCAGTGCTCGGCGATGCGCAGTCCAAGCCCGAGGTCGGCTCCTCCGAAGTCGAGAAGATGAACGAGCAGGGGTGTGCCGCGATCGTCGGCTCCTACGCCTCCGCGATCTGCCTCGCCACCACGCAGGCCGCCGCCAAGCACAACATCCCGCACATCGTGGACGTCGGCGTGGCCGACCAGATCGTGCAGCGGGGCCTGAAGAATACCTTCCGCTTCGGCCCCGGCTACCGCGTCATCTCCGAGACCGCGATCACCCACCTGCACATCCTCAACACGCTCGCCAGGAAGCCGGCAAGGAGCGTGATGATCGTCCACGAGGAGTCTCTGTTCGGCACTGGCACCGCGAACCTGCTCGCCTCGCAGCTTCCCGGCATGGGCTACGAGGTGAAGGAAGTGATCAAGCACGCCAACCCGACGCGCGACTTCAACAACATCGTGCTGCGCGTCAAGGCGGTCAACCCCGACATCCTGATCCCCGCGAACTACTTCAACGAGTACGCGCTGCTGGTGCGCACGCTCAAGCAGCAGAACGTGGCGCCCAAGGCGATCTTCTCGGTGCTCGGCGGCGCGGCCTCGTCCTACAAGTTCGTCAAGGAGTTCCCGGACGTCGCCAACGGCGTGATCGACGTCAACCACTGGTTCAACCCCAGGGACAAGCGCGCCTGGGCGGTGAAGAAGAAGGTCGACGCGATGCAGGGCCAGTTCTTCACCTACGAGGTGTTCCTCAACTACCAGTCGGTGTACCTGCTCGCCGACGCCATCGAGCGCGCCAAGTCCGCCAGGCGCGAGGACATCATCGCCGCGCTCGCCTCGAGCACCTGGAACGGGCACTTCATGCCCTATGGGCCGACGCGCTTCGTCGACGGCCAGAACCAGAGCGCGCTGCCGCTCATGATGCAGGTGCTGAAGGGCGACATCCGCGTGGTGCTGCCCAACACCTACGCCGAGACCGAGCCCGTGTTCCCGTGGCGGGCGTAGCCGCGTAGCCGGCGCGCGGGCGCGGGCGTAGTGCTCGACCCAGGGATCCTCTTTGCCTCGGTTCTCAACGGCCTGACGACCGGGGCGGTCTACGCCCTCATCGCGCTTGGCCTCACCCTGATCTACGGGGTGCTGCACATCATCAACTTCGCGCATGGCGCGGCGCTGATGATGGCGCTCTACGGCGTGTATTTCCTGCGCGAGAAGACCGGCCTCGACCCCTACCTCGCGCTGCCCGTCATGGTGCCGGCGCTGTTCGCCGCCGGCTACCTGCTCTACCGCCATGTCATCGGCAGGGCGAGCCACGGCAAGGACGAGAACATCCTGCTGGTCACGCTCGGGGTCTCGATCGTGCTGGAGAACCTCGCCCTCTACCTGTGGAAGTCCGACACGCGCACGGTCGAGACCGCCTACACCTTCAGCACGGTGCCGATCGGCCCGGCGATGATCTCGCTTGCCAAGGTGGCCGCCTTCGGCGGCGCGCTGGTCGCCACCGCGCTGCTGCTCGCGGTGATCGGCTTCACCGACCTCGGGCGCGCGATCCGCGCCTGCGCGAAGGAACGCCAGGGCGCGAAGCTTGTAGGCATCGACGTCGAGCACGTGTTTGCCATGAGCTTCGGCATCGGCCTCGCGGCGCTCGGCGCGGCGGCGTGTTTCCTGCTGCCCGCCTACTACGTCAACCCGCAGGTCGGCAACGGCTTCGTGCTGATCGCCTTCACCATAGTGGTGCTCGGCGGCATGGGCAGCTTCGTGGGGGCGCTGCTCGGCGGTTTCCTCGTCGGCGTGGTCGAGTCGGTGAGCGGCCTGTGGCTCGGCGAGTCGCTCGGCCAGATCGGCATTTTCCTCATCTTCATCGCCGTGCTGCTGTTCCGCCCGCAAGGGCTGTTCGGAGCAAGAGCGTGAAGCAGCTTGCGTTCATCGCGGTGTTCGCGCTCGCGGTGGCGCTGGTGCCGCTTTTCGTCACCTCGGGGTTCCTGCTCAATGTCGTCATCATGACGCTCTACGCGACGCTTCTCGGCCAGGCGTGGAACATTCTGGGCGGCTTCGGCGGCCAGTTCTCCTTCGGCCACGCGGTGTTCTTCGGCACCGGCGCCTACGCCATGGCGGTGCTGCAGGCGAGGTTCGGCATCAACGCCTGGCTCGCTCTGCCCGTCGCGCTCGCGCTCGGCGCCGCGGTCGGCGTGCTGGTCGGGTCGCTCTCCTTCCGCTACGGCTTGAAGGGCTCCTACTTCGCGCTGGTGACGCTGGCGTTCGCCGAAGTGTTCCGCATTCTCGCCAATAACTTCCAGTTCACCGGCGCGGGCGTCGGCATCCAGATCAAGCTCGCCGACTCCGCCGCCGAGATGCAGTTCGCGACCAAGGCCGGGTTCCTTTACGCCGCGCTCGTGCTCGCCACCGCGAGCCTGCTGGTGGCGTGGTGGCTGACGCGCTCGCGCTACGGCGCCTGGCTGCAGGCGGTGCGCGACAACGAGGACTCGGCCGCGGCGCTCGGCGCGGACGTGTTCCGCGTCAAGCTCGTCGCCATCGCCCTCTCGGGCGCGCTCATGGCCGCGGGCGGCGCGTTCTACCTCCAGTACTTCCGCTACATCGACCCGCACATCGCCTACGGGCCGGCGATCTCGGTCGAGGCGCTGCTCGCGGCGATCGTGGGCGGCATGGGCACGGTGTTCGGGCCGCTCGCCGGCGCGGTGGCGCTGCACCTGCTCGGAGAAGTCACGCGCGGGCTGCTCGCGCAGGCGCCGGGCGCGAACCTGATGATCTACGGCGTGCTGCTGGTGCTGATCGTGATGTTCCTGCCGCGCGGGATCATGGGGCTTTTCGAGAGGCGCGGCTGATGCTAAAAGCGCGCCACCTCTCGATTGCCTTCGGCGGCCTGCGCGCGCTGCAGGACGTGTCGCTTGCCGTGCAGCCGGGGCGCATCAGCGCGCTCATCGGCCCGAACGGCGCCGGCAAGTCGACGCTGTTCGGCCTGGTGTCGGGCTTCCTCAAGCCCGACGCCGGCTCGGTCGTGTTCGAAGGCCGCGACATCACGGGGCTCGCGCCGCACGCAATCTGCCGCCTTGGCATGGCGCGCACCTTCCAGATCGTGCAGCCCTTCGCCGCGCAGAGCGTGCGCGAGAACATCGCCGTGGGCGCGCACCTGCACGAGCGCGACCGCGGGCGGGCGCTGGCGCAGGCCGAGGAGGTGGCGCGCCGTGTGGGCCTTGCGGCGCAGCTCGACAGGCTCGCATCCGACCTCACCACCGCGGGCAGGAAGCGCCTGGAACTGGCGCGCGCGCTCGCCACGCGGCCGAAACTGCTGCTGCTGGACGAAGTGCTCGCCGGCCTCAACCCGCAGGAAATCGCCGAGACGATACCGGTGATCCGAGGCTTGCGCGACTCGGGCGTCACCGTGTTCATGATCGAGCACGTGATGCAGGCGGTGATGAACCTGGCCGAGCAGGTGTGGGTGATCGCGCAGGGCGAGCTGATCGCCGAAGGCGCCCCGGCGCGGGTGACGAGCGATCCGCGAGTCGTCGAGGCCTACCTCGGTCACGGCACGGCGCAGCGTCTCGCGCTGCAACAAAGGAGCGCGGCGCATGCTTGAGATCCGGGACCTGCGCGGCGGCTACGGCGCGGTCGAGGTGCTCAGGGGCCTCGACCTGGGAATCCAAGCCGGCGAGATCGTGGCGCTGCTCGGCTCAAACGGCGCCGGCAAGTCCACGCTCAACAACACTGTATGCGGCCTGCAGCCGGCGTTCGGCGGCAGCGTCGCCTTCGAGGGCCGCGACATCACGCGCGAGCGCTACACCGCGATCGTCGCGAGCGGCCTGGTGCAGGTACCGGAGGGCCGGCGCATCTTCCCAAACCTCACCGTCGAGGAGAACCTCGCGCTCGGCGCCTACCTGCGCGGGCGCGGCGCGCGGCAGAGGAACCTCGAGCGCGTGTTCGCGATCTTCCCGCGCCTGAAGGAGCGCCTGGCGCAGCGTGCCGGCACCATGTCGGGCGGCGAGCAGCAGATGCTCGCCATCGGGCGCGGCCTGATGGCCGAGCCGAAGCTCCTGATCCTGGACGAACCGTCGCTCGGCCTGTCGCCGATCCTGGTCGAGGAGCTGTTCGGCCTGATCGGCAGGCTCAACCGCGAGGGTCTCGCCATCCTGCTGGTGGAGCAGAACGTCGGCCAGTCGCTCGAGATCGCGCACCGCGCCTACGTGATGGAACAGGGCGCGATCCAGTTCCACGGCACGCCCGCCGAGCTGCTCGCCAATCCCGATCTCAAGCGCACCTACCTGGGGCTTTGACGATGAGCGCCGCCAATCCCGAACAAGTCGTGCGCGCGTATCTGGATGCGATGGAGCGGCGCGACCTCGCCGCCGCCAAGGCGCTGCTCGCCCCGGGGTTCGCGATGGTGTTTCCGGGCGGGCGACGATTCGACGCGCTCGAGCAGCTCGTGGAGTCCGCCCGGGGCCGCTACCGCAGCGCCAAGAAGACCTATCAACGGTTCGATTCGCTCGGCGAGGTGGTGTACTGCTTCGGCACCCTGCATGGCGAACTGCTCGACGGATCGCCTTACTCGGGTATCCGTTTCATCGACCGCTTCACCGTGCGCGACGGCAAGCTCGTCGACCAGAATGTATGGAACGACATGGCCGAGGTACTCGGCGACAGGTTGCAGCGCCTGTGAATGCGCTCGACGAACTGTTGGGCCGGCTGTTCACCGAGCCCGCGCCGCGGGAAGTGCGTTTCCGGGCGCGGCTGGTGCTGCTGGATACGCTGGGCTGCGCGCTCGCCGGGCTCGAAAGCCCCAAGCTGCAGCGGATGTCGGCGTTGCTCGCGGGGACCGACGCCGCCGCCCTGCTCGCCACCGCCGCGTGCTGGGACGAGGCGTGCGAGGGCCTCGCGCGAGCGCACGGCCGGCCCGGGGTGCCTGTGGTCGCCGCTTGCGTCGGCTACGCGCTGCAGCACGATCTGCGGCTCGAGGCGCTGCTCGACGCGCTGATCGTGGGCTACGAGGTCGGCGGGCGCATGGGCGAATTCATGCGCATGCGACCGGGAATGCATGTCGACGCGTCGTGGCCGGCGCTCGGAGTCGCCGCCGCGGTGGTGAGGCTCGCCGGTGGACAAGCATCCATCGCACGATCGGCGGTGGAAATCGTTGCCAGCCAGATCCCGTTCAGCCTGTACCTTCCGATCGCGCAGGGAGCGGATGGCCGCAACACCTACCTCGGGCACGCCGCGTGGCTGGGATCATACGCGGCGCTCGCTGCGCTCGCGGGCTGCGACGCGCCGCGCGGCGCGCCAGAGGAGTTTGCCAGGCTGGCGCTGGGAATCGGTCACAGCGAGCCCTGGCCGGCCGGCTATGTGCTGCTCGAGTCCTATCTCAAGCCTTTTGCCGCCGTGCGCCACGTGCACTACGGCGCACTTGCCGCGCTGCGGCTGCGCGCGCGTATCGCGGACACGAGCGCGATCCACGGAATCGAGCTTGCGGTCTATCCCGAGGCGCTCAAGTACTGCGGCAACGTCGCGCCACGCACTCCGCTGCAGGCGCAATTCAGCCTGAGCTTCGGCGTCGCCGCCGCACTGCGCTTCGGCCGGCTCGACGCCGAGGTCTACCGCCCGCCCGCGTTCGAGGACGCCGAGTTGCGCCGGCTGGAGCGCCTGGTGAAATGCCGTGCAGAGGCCTTTGCCGGACGCGAGGCCGCGCTCGAGCTCCGACTCGCGGACGGGCGGTTCGAGGAGCGCGTGTCGTCGATCCCGATGAGCGCCGACGATTGCCGTGCTAAGTTCGTCCGCCAGGCCACGCCGCGCACCGGCAGCGTGGTGGCGCAAGCCATCGCCGAGGCCTTGCTGCATGGCCCCGAAGACCTCGCCTTGAAAGCTACCTTGAAGGAGACAATCCACCCATGAGCGCAATCCGAGTAG
Organism: uncultured Enterobacteriaceae bacterium; assembly: GCA_964627075.1. Lineage (GTDB taxonomy): Bacteria > Pseudomonadota > Gammaproteobacteria > Burkholderiales > SG8-39 > 2-02-FULL-66-14. Next base: position 5,992 of record CAZVHU010000049.1, read on the forward strand.
TCCTGATGCTTGCCATGCTCGCCCCGGCAGTCTGCAATGCGCAAACGGCGGATGGTTTTCCCGTCCGCCCGGTGCGGCTGATCGTCCCGTTCGCGCCCGGCGGACCAACCGATATCGCGGCCCGCGTGATCGGCGAGCGGCTCGCCGCGCGCTGGGGCCAGCAGGTGGTGGTCGACAACCGGCCGGGCGCCGGCGGCAATGTCGGCTCGGACCTGGCCGCGAAGAGCGCGCCGGACGGCTACACGATGGTGCTCGGCGTGACCGGCTCGCACGCGATCAACATTTCGCTGATGAAGCAGATGCCCTATCACCCGTTGAACGATTTCGAGGCGGTGACGCAGGCGACATCCTTTCCGAACGCCATCGCGGTTCACCCGGACGTGCCGGCGAGGAGCCTTGGCGAGCTGGTCGAACTCGCCAGGCGCCAGCCCGACCGGCTGTCGTACGGGTCCGACGGCAACGGCACGGCGTCGCACCTCGGCATGGAGCTGATCAAGTCGAAGTTCGAGCTGCGGATGGTTCACGTCCCCTACAAGGGATCGGCGCCGATGCTCGCCGATCTAGTCGGCGGGCAGGTGCAGGTGGGTATCACCGGCCTGCCGGCAATGCAGGCGCACGCGTCTGCCGGCCGCATACGGATCCTGGCCGTGACCACGCCCGCCCGCGTGGCCTCGAATCCGGACGTACCGACGGTCGCGGAGCAGGGATTTGCGGGCTTTGCCGCGGCGCCGTGGTCCGGGTTCTTCGTGCCGCGCGGCACGCCGAGACCCGTCGTCGAGAAGCTCTCAGCCGACCTGATCGCCGTCATGCGGCTGCCGGAGGTGCGCGATCGCATGGCGGCGATGGGCAGCACCATCGTCGCCAGCCGGCCGGAGGAGTTCCGCGCGTTCCTGGAAAAAGAGATCCGGCAGTGGGCCGAGGCGGTGAAGATCTCGGGCGCACGAGTCGACTAGGCATCGAGCAAGCGGGAGGAAGCGATGGCTGCAGCGAAGCAGTGGGACCTTCTAATAAGGAACGTCCGCGTGGTGCGGCCGCAGGGCAACGCGGTGCACGAGGCCGACATCGCGGTGAAGGGCGGCAAGTTCGCGAGGATCGCGCCCGCGCTCGACGCCGGCGCCGCGAAGCGCGTGTTCGATGGCAAGGGGCTGCTCGCCTTCCCGGGCGTGGTGGACGCCCACATGCACGCCGGCATCTACTCGCCGCTCGCGGAGGACGCGGTCACCGAGAGCCGCGCCGCGGCGCAGGGCGGCGTCACGACCATGCTCAACTACTTCCGCACCGGCCAGTACTACCTAAACAAGGGCGGTCCGTACCGGACGTTCTTCCCCGAGGTGCTCGCGCTCTCCAAGGGGCGCTTCCACGTCGACTACGCCTATCACCTCGCGCCGATGGACGCGCGCCACGTGCGCGAGATCCCTGAGCTGGTGGCGAAGCACGGCGTGGCCTCCTTCAAGATCTTCATGTTCTACGGCTCGCACGGGCTGCACGGCCGCTCGGATGCGCAGCGCGACTTCCTCATGATCGGACCGGAGGAGCGCTACGACTACGCGCACTTCGAGTTCGTGATGCGCGGCGTGCAGAAGGCGCGCGAGCGCTATCCGGAGAAGGCCTTGCAGGTGAGCCTCTCGCTGCATTGCGAGACCGCCGAGATCATGACCGCCTACACGAAGATGGTCGAGACCGAGGGCAAGCTCAAGGGCCTCGCCGCCTACTCCGCCGCGCGCCCGCCTCATTCCGAGGGCCTCGCCGTTTTCATAGCGGCATACCTCGCCAACGAGACCTCGCTGCCGAACATCAACCTGCTGCACCTCTCGTCGCGCAAGGCGGTGGCGGCCGCCTTGCAGATGGCCGAGGTCTTCCCGCACATCGACTTCCGGCGCGAGGTGACGATCGGCCACCTGATGCTCGACACCACGGCAAGAACGGGCGTGCTCGCCAAGGTGAACCCGCCGATCCGCCCGCGCGAGGACGTCGAGTACCTCTGGGAGAAGCTGCTCGAGGGCAAGCTCGACTGGGTGGTGAGCGACCACGCCTGCTGCCGGCACGAGATGAAGGTCGCCAGGCGCTACCTCGGCAACATCTGGCTCGCGAAATCGGGCTTCGGCGGCACCGAGTACCTGCTCTCGGCGCTGGTCTCGGAGGGCTCGCGGCGCGGCATGTCGTACAACCACATGGCGCGGCTGACGAGCTTCGCCCCCGCGCGCCGCTTCGGCCTCAACTCCAAGGGCGACATCGCAGAGGGGTTCGACGCCGACCTCGCGCTCGTCGACCCGCGCGAGACCTGGACCATCCGCGCGAGAGAATCCGAATCGGCGCAGGGCTACACCCCGTTCGAGGGGCTGGAGCTGGGCGCGCGCGTGAAGACGACCTTCCTGCGCGGCGAGCCGGTCTACGACAAGGGCAAGGTGCTGGGCCCGGCGCGCGGCCGCTACCTGCACCGCCCGACCCAGGCGCTGGGGCGCTGACCGGAACCGCACCGTGACCCAGGGCTCGGTGCCGGTCGCGATCGTGGGCGCCGGCGCCTGCGGGCTGGTCGCCGCGCTCACGCTCCGCGACGCGGGCGTCGAGTGCGTGCTGCTGGAGCGCGACCGGTTGCCCTCGGGCTCGACCGCGCTGTCCTCCGGGTTCATCCCCGCCGCAGGCACCCGATGGCAGGAAGCGCTCGGCGCAGAGGATTCGCCCGCGCGTCTCGCCGCCGACATCCAGCGCAAGAACCACGACGGCGCCGACCCCGCGGTGGTGCATGCAGCGTGCACGACGATCGGCCCTGCGCTCGAATGGCTCGCCGACCGGCACGGCATCCCGTTCCACGTGCTCGAGGGCTTTCTCTACCCCGGGCACAGCGTTGCGCGCATGCATGCGGTGCCGGAAAAAACCGGCGCCGGACTGATGGGCAGGCTGCTCGCCGCGGCGCAGCGCGCCGAGATCGACCTGCTCACGGAGGCGCGCGTGACCGACCTGCGCGCGGGCGCGGACCGGCGCGTCACCGGCTTGCGCATCGCGCGGCCGAACGGCACCTCGGAAGATATCGAGTGCAACGCGGTGCTCCTCGCCTGCAACGGTTTCGGCGGCAACCGCGACATGGTGCGGCAATACCTCCCGGAGATCGCCGAGGCCGAGTACGCCGGGCACGCCGGCAACCAGGGCGACGCGATGCGCTGGGGCGCCGCGCTCGGCGCGCGCCTTGGCGACATGACCGCCTATCAGGGCCACGGCGCCTGGGCGATCCCGCACGCGAAGCTCGTCACCTGGGCGCTGATGACCGAGGGCGGCATCCAGTTGAACGCGCTCGGCGCGCGCTTCGCGAACGAGCACCAGGGCTACTCGGAAGCCTCGCAGCCGGTGCTCGCGCAGCCCGGGCGCTTCGCCTGGTGCGTCTGCGACGAGCGGCTGCACCGGCTCGGACTCACGTTCCCGGACTACGCCGAGTTGGACGCCGCGGGCGCCGTGCGCCGCGCCACGAGCGTCGAGGAGCTCGCGCGACTGCTCGCCCTGCCGCCCGACGCGCTCGCACGCACGCTCGAGGAAGTGCGCGCAATGCAGCGGGGCGAGCGCTCCGATCCATTCGGCAGGGACTTCACCACGAAGCCGCCGCTCCAAGCGCCGTGGCACGCGGTCAAGGTGACGGGCGCGCTGTTCCATACCCAGGGCGGACTGGAGATCGACGCCCGCGCGCGCGCGCTCGATGCGAGCGGCAAGCCGCTGCCGAACCTGCTTGCGGCGGGCGGCGCGGCCCGCGGACTGTCAGGCTCGCATGTCTGGGGTTATCTCTCGGGAAACGGCTTGCTCAGCGCCGTGGCGCTGGGGCGAATCGCAGCGCAGACGCTGGCGGCGACAGTTCGCAGTTCGTGATCAAGGCAAGCCGAGCCAAATCATCATCGACCTGTTGACGCGAAGCATCGTGTCATCCTCCAGCCGCCCGATGCGCCCGCCGATCTTCCCGCGCGCGACGGTGTAGGGCTTGTCCACCATCACCTGGCTCGGCTTCTTCAAGCCGTTGCCGGGCGAAGGCTCGACGTCGATGCGAAACAGGGGTGCCGCGAGCCTCTCGGACGTGATCGGGAGGATCGCCACCGAGGCGTGCCCGCTGAAGAGATCGCTCTGCACCACGAGCGCCGGGCGGGGCTTGCCGTAGTCGCCCTGCAGCGCGACCACGACGACGTCGCCCCGCCTCAGCCCCGCCATCCGGATTGATCGGCGGCGCGCTCGATGTGAGCGAGGATCTCCTGTTCCGAGCGGTGCCGCGACACCAGCCGCGACTGGCGCCGGGCTTGCGCGGCGAAGCCGCGCGCGCGCACATCGGGCAGCCAGACCTGCACGGGCCGAAGCCCCTGCCTGCGAAGGCGCTCGCGGTAACTGCGCATTCTCGCGCGGGTCGCTGAAGACTGGGTTCCTGACATGTGTAACATGTTACGCGCCGCCGGGACCGTAGGCAAGCGCCAGGCCGCGGAAATCGGATGACGATTGCCGGGCGCGCTGGTGGTGTGCAGAATCCGGGCACAAACCCTCGCAGCAAGAACCAAACCCAACGGAGAATGACAATGACTTCGCCTGTCGATCCCAATGCCGTGATGATGACCGGCGAGAACTCGTTCATCCGCCTCTCCGCCGACGGCGGCAAGACCCAGTCGGACCGCATCAGCCACTGGCGCGTGCTGTGGTGCCCGGCGGGCGCCGGGCACGCGCTATTCGTGCAAAGCACGCTCACCGGCGGCGCCGTGCGCATCTACGCCGATCACGCGCCGGTCGCGCGCTGGCTGCAGGGTGAGATCGAGAAATATCTCTTCCCGGCGTTCGCCGACCAGGCGGTTGCCGTGACGCAGGCCGGGTTCTCGCGCTCGGGCGGCGCCGACTCGGGCGCGACCGAGCGCGCGCGCGCGCGCGATGTCGAGATCGTGCTTTCGTGGAGCGACTTCCTGCCGCCCTTCGTGCTAAACATGCCGCCGGGGTTCAACAACCGCCCGATCGGCGTGTTCAGCACCTTCTTTCCCGCGCGCGCCGCCCGCGTGGAGCTGAACGGGCAGGCCGCCCCGGGGCGCCCCTGGCCGGAGAAGCGCGGCGACCGCGAGGCCTCCAGCGCCTGCCTCGCCTGGTCCGAGACCTGGGTGAAGCCGCGGGCCTGACCCACGTCAAGGATTTGCGCGCCCGGAACCGATTTTCGCGGGACGCATTGCCCGCCGGCCCCGCCCTGAGGAAAATAGGCGCACGCAGCACCGATCCAATAGTTTTGACCAGCCGTCCGGAGGAGGACACCTTGTCGAAGCACACCACCGAACAGATCAGGACGATCGCGCTCGTCGGCCAGTCGGGGTCTGGCAAGACCTCGCTCGCCGAGGCGCTGCTCGCGCGCGCCGGGGCGATCCCGGCCGGCGGCAGCGTCGAGCGCGGCACCACCGTTTGCGACTACACCCCGCAGGAGAAGACCGCCAAGCACTCGCTCAAGCTCGCGGTCGCGAGCTTCGAGACGCAAGGCGCGCTCGCCGGGCACCGCGTGCACCTGCTCGACACGCCCGGCTACCCCGACTTCCTCGGGCATTCGCTCCCGGCGCTCGCGGCAGTCGAGACCGCGGCGATCGTGATCAACGCCCAGAACGGCATCGAGATGATGACCGGCCGCTTCATGCAGTGGGCGGCGAAGCGGGGCCTGGACCGCCTCATCGTCGTCAACAAGATCGACGCCGAGAACGTGGACCTGCCCGGGCTGCTCGATCGCATCCAGCAGGCCTTCGGCAAGGAGTGCCTGCCGCTCAACCTGCCCGCAGCAAAAGCGAGCAAGGTCTCGGACTGCTTCTTCGCGCCCTCGGGCGAGTCCGACTTCTCCTCGGTCGAGGACGCGCACCGCAAGCTCGTCGACCAGGTGGTCGAGGTGGACGAGAAGCTCATGGAGGCCTACCTCGAGAAGGGCGAGGTCTCGCCCGAGGAGCTGCACGCGCCGCTCGAGCGCGCGATGCGCGAGGGGCACCTCATTCCCGTGGTGTTCACCTCCGCCAGGACCGGCGCCGGCGTCGCAGAGCTGCTCGAAGTGATCGTGAAGCTGATGCCCAATCCACTCGAGGGCAATCCGCCCGTCTACGTCAATACGCCCGCGAGCGGCGCGCCGACCGAGCTCGCGGCCTCGCCCGACCCGGCGAAGCACGCGCTCGCGCACGTGTTCAAGATCGAGATCGACCCGTACATCGGCAGGATCGCCGTGTTCCGCGTGCACCAGGGGCGCATCACGCCGGGCACGCAGCTCTACATCGGCGACGGCCGCAAGCCGATCAAGCCGGGGCATCTGTACATGCTGAGAGGCAAGACCCAGACCGAGGTACCCGAGGCGGTGCCGGGCGACATCTGCGCCATCGCCAAGATCGACGACATCCACTTCGACCACATCCTGCACGACTCTGCCGAGGACGCGAACATCCACGCGCGGCCGCTCGAGCTGCCGACCTCGGTGTTCGGCCTCGCGGTGCAACCCAAGAAGCGCGGCGACGAGCAGAAGCTCGCCGACGTGCTGCACAAGATCGGCGCCGAGGACCCGTGCTTCCGCCTGGAGCACAACGCGCAGGCGAACGAAACGGTGCTGCGGGGCCTGGGCGAGATGCACCTGCGAACGATGCTCGAGAAGATGGCGATCCAGTACAAGGTCGAGCTCGACACGCGGCCGCCCTCGATCCCCTACCGCGAGACGATTGCCGCACGCGCCGAAGGGCACTGCCGCCACAAGAAGCAGACCGGCGGCGCGGGGCAGTTCGGCGAGGTGTTCCTCAAGGTCGAGCCGCTGCCGCGCGGCAAGGGCTTCGAGTTCGTGGATAGCGTGAAGGGCGGCGTGATCCCCAACCAGTTCATCCCATCCGTAGAGAAGGGCGTGCGCTCGGTGCTCGAGACGGGCTTCGTCGCCGGTTTCCCGATCCAGGACGTGCGCGTCACCGTCTATGACGGCAAGAGCCACCCGGTGGACTCGAAGGACGTGGCTTTCGCCTCGGCGGGCCGCAAGGCGTTCCTGGACGCGCTCGCCAAGGCGCGCGCCATCGTGCTCGAGCCGATCGTAAACGTCGAGATCGTCGCGCCCGACGCGAACATGGGCGACATCGCGGGCGAGCTCTCCGGCCACCGCGGCCAGATCAAGGGCTCGGATTCGCCGCGCCCCGGCACGGTGCAGATCACGGCGCAGGCACCGCTCTCGGAGCTGGAGCACTTCCCGGCGCGGCTGAAGTCGCTCACCGCCGGACACGGCTCGTATTCGCTGGAGTTCAGCCACTACGAGGTGGCGCCGCCCGTCCTGCAGCAGAAGCTCGTCGCCGCGCACAAGCCCGCCGCGCACGCGGACGATTGATGAAGGGCGTCGTCTTCCTGGGCGAGCGCCAGCTCGAACTGCGCGACTTTCCCGACCCCTCGCCCGGCCCCGGCGAGGTGGTGCTCGAGATCAAGGCCTCGGGCATGTGCGGCAGCGATCTGCATCCCTATCGCGCGCCACGCAGCGGCGGCGCCGCTGCGTCGCTCGGACTTGGCGGCAGCGGCGGCCCGGTGATCGCCGGCCACGAGCCCTGCGGCGTCGTCGCGGCGGTCGGCGCGGGCGTGCCCGAGTCGGTGGCGGCCGTGGGCCAGCGCGTGATGAACCACCACTACAAGGGCTGCCAGCGCTGCAAGCACTGCCGCACCGGCTGGAGCCAGCTCTGCCGCGGCGGCATCACGGTCTACGGCATCACGGGCCACGGCGCGCACGCGCACTACATGAAGGCGCCTGCCGGGACTTGCGTGCCGCTGCCCGACGAAATGAGTTTCGAGGAAGGCGCCGCGGTCTCGTGCGGCACCGGCACCGCCTATCAGGCACTGAAGCGGATCGACGTTTCGGGGCGCGACACGCTGGCCATTTTCGGCCAGGGGCCGGTGGGGCTCTCGGCGACGCTGCTCGGCGCGGCGATGGGCGCGCGCGTGATCGCGGTGGACCTCTCGCCCGAGCGCCGCAAGCTCGCGAAGGAGTTCGGTGCCGCGGAGACGATCGATCCGAAGGCGGCCGACGTGGTGGCAGCGGTGCACGCGCTCACCAATGGGCAAGGCGCCGAGTGCACCATGGATTGCACCGGCAATGCCGAGGCGCGAATCGCGGCGCTAAAGTGCGCCGACACCTGGGGGCGCGTCGCGCTGGTGGGCGAAGGCGGGCAGACCATGTTTGACGTCAGCCAGCAGATGCTGCGACGGCAACTGACGATCCACGCCTCGTGGACCTTCAGCACTACCATCCAGGAAGAGTGCGCGCGCTACATCGTGAAGAAGAGCGTGCCGCTGAAAAAGCTCATCACCGAGCGCTGGAAGCTCGGCCAGGCGGCCGAGGCCTACGCGCTATTCGACAAGCAGAGCACCGGCAAAGGCGTGTTCGTCTTCTAGCCCGTTAGCGGTCGTCCCCGCGGAGGCGGGGATCCTCGACCCCAAGTGTAAAGGCACACTTTACACTCCGGGCCTCTGGCCCCCCGCCCACGCCGGGGCGACAGCGGAGGCGTTAGCTAGAAGCCGTACAACGCGGCCGGGTTGTCGACGAGGATCCTGCGGCGCGCGGTTTCGTCTGGCGCCCAGTCGAGCAGCAGGTCGAGCAGGTCGGCGTCGTCCGGCAGCCTGTCCTTGGGCGCGGAAGGATGCGGCCAGTTGGAGGCCCACAGCATTCTTACGGGAGCGTGCTTCACGAGGGCGCGCGCGAGGCGGCTCACGTCCTCGTAGCGCGGCGCGCCGGACTTGGAAGTCTCGTAGGGCGCGGAGAGCTTCACCCAGCAGCGCCCGGTGTCGATCAGCCGCAGAAGCGCCTTGAACGGCTCCGAATCCGGCGCCACCGGCTCGAGGTATTTGCCGATGTGGTCGATGACGAACTTGCCGGGCAAGCGCCTGATTTGGGCCTCCCACTTCGGCAGCTCGCGGCCGTCGAGCTGGATGTTGGCGTGCCAGCCGAACGGGTGCACGCGCGCCATCACCTCGTCCATCTGCGCGAAGCCCACCGCGCCCCAGGGAAGCTGGAAGATCCTCTGCGCCACGATGCCGCCCTGCGTCAAGCGCTCGATCTCTGCGTCCGCGACGCCCGGCTTTACCACTCCGACTCCCTTCGCGCCCGGCCCGAGCGTGCGGATCGCGCGCAGCGTGACCGCGTTGTCGTCCTGGTAGGCGTTGGGCTGCACCACGATCGCGCGCTGCAATCCGAGGCGCCGCTGCATCCCGTGGTACATCTCGGCCGTGAACACGCCCGGCGGTGGCGGCCCTCCGGGCGCTGCGGGCACGCCCGCCTCGTAGATGTGGAAGTGCGTGTCGCACGCGAGCGCCGGTACGGCGAGCCGCGGCTTGCGAGCGCTCATTTCTTCTTCGCGCGCCGCTTCGCTTTCGCTTTCACCCTGCGGCGTGGGAGCGGCGCGGGGTTCGGCACCTCTTCCGCGACGCAGAAGATGCCGCCCTGGTAGAGCTCGGCGACCGGGTCGCCGGGCTTTTCGCGCGCGAGCACCCCGGCCGCGTAGGCCTCGGAGTTGTCCTTGGGACGGTAGCCAAGGCGTTCGGCGTTGGAGTTGTCGTACCAGCTGCGCGTGTTGCCGGAGACGCCGTAGACGATCTCGAATCGGATGTCCGGGTGCTCGATGCCGATGGAGACGAGCTGCGCGATGTCGCGCGGGCTCACCCAGATCGAGAGCCTCCTCTTGTCGATCGGCTCGGGATTGACGTTGCCGATGCGGACCATGAGGAACTGCATGCCGTACTTGTCGGCGTACAGGCTCCCCAACGCCTCGCCGAACACCTTCGATACGCCGTAGCGGCTGTCGGGCTTCGGGTACATCTTGTGGTCGCTCACCTGGTCGCGGCGGTAGAAGCCCATCGCGTGGTTGGAGGTCGGGAAGATGATGCGCTTGACGCCGTTCCGCCGCGCCGCCTCGAACACGTTGTAGCAGCCGATGATGTTGGCGCTGAGGATCCCGGCCCACGGACCCTCGACCGAGTAGCCGCCGAGGTGCACGATCGCGTCCACCCCCCTGGTGATGCGCAGGCAGTCGGCCATCTTCGAGACGTCGGCGCGCACGAACTGCTCGGCGCCGACCTTCTTCAGCGGCCGCAGGTCGGAGGCGCGGATGCGGTAGGCGTCCTTGAGTTCGCGCCGCAGGTGGGTGCCGACGTCGCCCGCGGCGCCGGTGATGAGGATGGTCTTCTTCATGGCTCGATGAGCTCCCTTCTCTTCCAGTGTTCGGCGTTCACCGCGCCTTTCGGCGCGCGCCCTTTCAATATTTCCGCCACCTGCGCCACGGTCTCGAGCGACTGGTGCTCGATCGCGGGCATGGTGAGGCCCGCAGTGTGCGGCGTGGCGATCACGTCGGCGCGCGCGGCGAGCGCCGGGGTCGGCATCTGGTCGGGCGCGCGCCCCACGTCCATCGCGCAGCCCGCAAGGCGCCCGGAGTCGAGTGCTCTCGCGAGCGCCGCCTCGTCCACGAGATTGCCTCGCGAGACGTTGATGAAGAACGCGCCGCGCTTCATCCTGGCGAAGGCCGCATCGCTCATCAGGTTCTCCGTTTCCGCCGTCGCCACCGCGAGCGGCACGACGAAATCGGCATTCGCCAGCACCGTGTCCTGGTCCACCTGCTCGACGCCCGGGTCGTCGATCTTCAAGTACGGGTCGCAGGCGAGCACGCGCATGCCGAGCGCGACGCCCATCGCCGCCACGCGCCGGCCGATCGCGCCGTAGCCGATGACGCCGAGCGTGGCGCCACGCAGCTCGCGCCCCATCTGCGCCTGCGGCACGCGGCCGCTGCGATAGTCGAGCGCCGAGCGGGTCACGCCCCGCGCGAGATCCACCATGAAGCCAAGCACCATCTCGGCGACCGCCGGCACGAAGCCCGCGCTCGCCTGCGTCACCAGCACCCCGGCGCGGCTCGCCGCGGCGACATCGATGTTGCGGATGTCCACGGCGCAGCGCACAAATGCGGCGAGCCGCGGCAGCCGCTCGAACACCGCCGCCGGCCCTGGCGACTGGCGGTAGGACACGATGACCTGGCAATCGGCGGCTGCGGCGATCAGCGCCTCGCCCTCCAATGGTGCGGCGCCCTCGTGCAGGCGCACCTCGCCGAGCGCCTGCAGCCCGGCGAGCGCCCGCGGGCCGTAGTAGTTGGCGCGCGCCTCGGGCGAGTGCGTGAGGAGAATTCTGGACATCGGGGGCGCGGGGAGTATAAATTACCCGGCCGGTTAATTGACGTTCACTCCAGGGAGGAGACCCCGATGTTTGTCCGCAAGCTCGCATTGTCCGCCGCCGTCGCCGCCTCGGTCGGCGCCGCGGCGCTCGCGCTGCCCGCAGCCGCGCAGCAAAAGCAGGTTTGGAAGGCCTCCGACGTGCACCCGCTGGGCTACCCGACGGTCGAGGCGATCCAGCGCATGGGCAAGAAGCTGGAAGCGCAGACCAACGGCCGCTACGCGATCCAGATGTTCCCGTCGATGCAGCTCGGCGGCGAGAAGGAAATGATCGAGCAGGCGCAGGTCGGCGCGCTGCAGATCGCGCGCATCTCGGTCGGCGCCATGGGCCCGGTGGTGGACGATCTCAACGTCTTCAACCTGCCGTTCGTGTTCCGCGACGAGGCGCACATGCGCAAGGTGATCGACGGTCCGATCGGCCAGGAGCTGCTCGAGAGGACGTCGAATGCGCCGACCTCGCGCCTGATCGTGCTGGGCTGGATGGACGCCGGCACGCGCAGCGTCTACGCCAACAAGCCCGCCACCAAGCCCGCGGACCTGAAGGGCATGAAGATCCGCATGATGGGCAACCCGCTGTTCGTGGAGACCATGAACGCGATGGGCGGCAACGGCGTGGCGATGGGCTTCAACGAGCTGTTCGCGGCGCTGCAGACGGGCGTCGTGGATGGCGCCGAGAACAACCCGCCGACGCTGCTGGCACAGAACCACTACCAGGTCGCCAAGGTCTACAGCCTGACCGGCCACCTCATCATCCCCGAGATCTTCGTGTTCTCGAAGCGCAACTGGGAGGCGCTGCCCAAGGCGGACCAGGCGCTGGTGAGGAAGCTCTCGCGCGAGGCGCAGCTCGAGCAGCGCCAGCTCTGGGACGCCTACGTCGGCGAGGCCGAGACCAAGCTCAAGGCGGCGGGGGTGCAATTCCTGCCCGCGGACAAGGCGGCGTTCTACAAAGCCACTCAGCCGGTGCGCGACAAGTACGGCGCCAAGTACGCCGCGCTTCTCAAGCAGATCCAGGACACGAAGTAAGTCCCCTGCGCGCAAGGGCGGGCCGCCGCGAGCGGCCCGTTTTTTTGCCATGAGGAAAGGCTACCGCCGGGCGATGGAGGCGCTGTACATCGCCTGCATCGTGATCTCGGGCGCGGCGCTGGTGGCGATCACGCTCATCATTCCGTTCGGCGTGTTCATGCGCTACGCCATGAACAACCCGCAGTCCTGGCCCGAGCCTGCGGCGGTGGTGATGATGGTGATGTTCTCGTTCCTGGGCGGCGCCGCGGTCTACCGCGCCAACGTGCACGTCGCGGTCGAGGCGCTGCTGAACGCCGTCAAGCCCGGCGCCCGGCGCGCCATGCTGCGGGGCGTGGACGCCTGCATGGGTGCGATCGCGCTGTTCATGCTCGGCTACGGCGCGCACCTGTGCGTGATCACGCGCTTCCAGACCATGGCCGAGTTCCCGGGGCTTTCGGTGGCGGTGGTCTACTCGCCGATCCCGGCGGCGGGGCTGCTCACGCTGCTGTTCCTCATCGAGCGCGTGTGGCTCGGCGCGCCGCCGAAGACTTCCATCATGTACAGCGACCAGGCGGCGGAGCTCGAGTAGTGGACGCGCTCGTCCTGCTCGGCGCCTTCGTGCTGCTGTGCGCGCTCGGCGTGCCGGTGGCCTACGCGCTAGGCCTGGCGGCGATCGCGGCGGCGCTCTGGGTGGACATCCCGCTGGAAGCGGTGATGCTCAAGATCTCCGACGGCACCGACGACTTCGCGCTGCTCGCGATCCCGTTCTTCGTGCTCGCCGGCGGCATCATGGCCGAGGGCGGCATGGCCGCGCGCCTGGTGAACCTGGCGAAGGTGTTCGTAGGGTTCATCCGCGGCGGGCTCGCGCTGGTGAACGTGATCGCCTCGGCGTTCTTCGGTTGCATCTCGGGCTCGTCGGTGGCGGACACCGCATCGATCGGCTCGGTGATGATCCCGCAGATGGTGAAGCAGGGCTACCCGCGCGTGTTCGCCACCAACGTCACCATCTGCGGCTCGGTGCAGGCGCTGATGATCCCGCCGTCGCACAACGCGGTGATCTACTCGCTCGCTGCGGGCGGCACCATCTCGGTCGCGCACCTGTTCCTCGCCGGCATCTTCCCCGGGCTGCTGCTCGGCGCCTGCCTGATCGGCCTCATCCTGTGGACCGCGCAGAAGCGCGCGATGCCGAAGAGCGAGCCCGTCCCGCTCAAGGACGTGCCGAAGATCGTGCTCGACGCGCTCTGGGGGCTGGTGACGGTGGTGATCATCATCGGCGGCATCCTCTCGGGCGTTTTCACGCCCACCGAGTCCGCGGCGGTGGGCTGCGTGTACGCGTTCCTGGTGACGCTGCTCGTCTACCGCGACTACAAGTGGAAGGACCTGCCGCACCTCATCCACCGCGTGGTGAAGACGGTCGCGATGGTGATGATGCTGATCGGCTTCTCGGTCGCCTTCGGCTACATGATGGCGATCATGCAGATCCCGGCCAAGGTGACGCA
>CAZVHU010000050.1:0-19546 GCA_964627075.1 uncultured Enterobacteriaceae bacterium
ACGCCCATGATGTCTTCCTCGCGCATCACGAGGAGCTCATCGCCTTTCACCTTCACGGTCTGGCCCGAGTACTTGCCGAACAGCACCCGGTCGCCGACCTTCACGTCGAGCGCGATCAGCTTGCCGTCGTCGCCCTTCTTGCCCTTGCCGACGGCGATGATCTCGCCCTGGTCGGGTTTTTCGGCGGCGGTGTCGGGAATGACGATGCCGCCGGCGGATTTGCGCTCCTCGTCGATGCGCTTGACGATCACGCGGTCATGCAGTGGACGAATCTTCATCTGGATCTCCCAATGAATAGCTTCAGAAAAACAAAGTGTTGCGAAACCTTCTTGCAGGGGGACGGGCCGTTTTGCTAGCACTCGCCTTGCAGGAGTGCTAATTGTATTGCCACTGGCTTCGGCTTTCAAGCCTTTGTTCCAAAAGGCGACTTCATGGCCGTATGTGAGTGCTGGCTCACAGTGGCCGCCTCGCGGCCTTAACTAGAATCCGGTCGTGTCCCGCTCGCGTGCCGCTGCCGCCGTCGCCCTGTTCGCCTGCGCGGCCGCCGCCGCGGCAAAGGAAACCCTCCCTGCCCCGGTGACGCGCGCGCTCGCAAGCGCCGGAATTCCCGCGAGCAGCGTCGCAGTGGTGGTGCAGGAGGTCGGCGCCCCGCGCCCTTCGCTCGCGCTGAACGCCGCGGCCCCGATGAATCCCGCTTCGGTGATGAAGCTGCTCACGACTTACGCGGCGCTCGAGCAGCTCGGAACCTCGTACCGCTGGCGCACGCAGGCCTATCTCGACGGCGCGCTGCGCGATGGCACGCTCGAGGGCAACCTCGTCCTCAAGGGCGGCGGCGACCCGAAGCTCAACATCGAATCGTTCTGGATGTTCCTGCGCGCGCTGCGCGGCAAGGGGCTGAGAGAGGTCCGCGGCGACCTGGTGCTCGACCGGGGCTACTTCGAGCGCCCGGGCGGGGACCCGGCGCGCTTCGACGGCGACCCGTTTCGCCCCTACAACGTGCTGCCCGACGCGCTGCTCGTGAACTTCAGGTCGCTGCGCTTCACGTTCATGCCCGAAAGCGCGGGCGGCGCGGTGCGCATCCACGCCGAGCCCCGTCCGCCCGCGCTGGAGCTCGTGAACGTGCTCAAGGTGTCCGACGGAGCGTGCCCCGAGGGGCGCGCGTTCCGCGACCTGCTCAGGCCCACCTTCGAGCCGGCGCGCCAGCGCGCGATCTTCGCCGGGCGCTACCCCGCGAGCTGCGGCGAGAAGGATCTGAACGTCGCGCTGCTCGAGCCCAACGACCACGTCGGCGGCGTGCTGCGCCAGCTCTGGAGCGAGATGGGCGGCACATGGGCGGGCGCGGTGCGCGAGGGGGCGGCGCCCGCGGCGGCGCAGCCGTTCCATGTCCACGAGTCGCAGCCGCTCGGCGAGATCGTGCGCGACCTCAACAAGTTCTCCAACAACGTGATGGCGCGGCACCTCTTCCTTACGCTCGGCGCCGAGCATTCGGGCGCCCCCGCGAGCGCGGCGAAGGCGAGCGCCGCGATCAAGGCCTGGCTCGCCCTGAAAGGGATCGCGGCCCCCGAGCTCGTGCTCGAGAACGGCTCGGGCCTGTCGCGCAGCGAGCGCATCGGCGCCGCGAGCATGGCGGCGCTGCTGCAGGCGGCATGGCGCAGCAACGTGATGCCCGAGTTCATCGCGTCGATGCCGGTGGCGGCGGTGGACGGCACCATGAAGCGCCGCAACCGCGGCGACGGCGTCGCGGGCAACGCCCACATCAAGACCGGGCTGCTCGCCGACGTGCGCTCGATGGCGGGATTTGTGCTCGACCGCTCGGGGCGCCGGCATGCGGTCGTGATGTTCGTCAATCATTCCGCAGCGCACCAAGCGCAGGAAGCCTTCGACGCGCTGTTGCGCTGGAGCCACGAACGGCGCTGATCGAGCAGTTGTTGACGCCCTGCGAGGGAAGCGGCGCCGTAAAATCCGCTCTCAGGAGGAATCATGCGGCGCGCGCTTGCAGTCGCATTCATCGTCCCGGCGTTGCTGGCCGCCGCCGGTGCCGCGCTTGCGTCCGGCGACCGCGCGGCGCGCGAGGGGCAGGTCGCCAGGCGCGGTTTCGGCATCGAGCCCGCGCCGCTCGGGTTGCGCCTCACCACGCCCGCCTTCGGGCTGCGGCTGGAGTACGAGCCCCCGGTGACGGGCCTCGCGCCCTATCCGCGCGCGCCGAGCTACTAGTCGCCGTTCGGCGCCGGCCCCAATCAAGCGCTGCGGTTTTGGCGCTGGGACCTCGGCAGCGAGGAAGGCTGGAGCGCGTTCGGCACCTATGGCCCGATGCGCTTCTCGAGGGACTTCCGGCGCGAATCGGACACCACGC
Organism: uncultured Enterobacteriaceae bacterium; assembly: GCA_964627075.1. Classification (GTDB taxonomy): domain Bacteria; phylum Pseudomonadota; class Gammaproteobacteria; order Burkholderiales; family SG8-39; genus 2-02-FULL-66-14. The sequence goes on from CAZVHU010000050.1 coordinate 2,354, forward strand.
TGCGATTCGGCGAAAGCCTGAGCGCGCCGGGACAGCCCGATCGCCTCAACCTCGGCATTCGCTACCGCTTCCGATTCTAGGAGTTCCTAGGCCGGCAGCGGCTTGCCGCGGGCGAGTGCGAGCCAGCCGCGCACGACGCGGTAGGTGACCCACAGTCCGGTCACGATCCAGACCAGCACCGCGAGCGGGATCCCCAGGAGCGTCATCCACAGCACCAGCCCGGCGAGCGCCCACGCCGCCGCGATCCAGAAGGTGCGGATCTGCCAGCGGAAGTGCGGCTCCAGCATCGTGCCCGCCGCTTCCGAGCGCTTCAGGTAATTGAGCAGCACCCCGATGAGCGACGGCCAGCCGGTCAGGAACATCGCCAGGATGAACGCCGTGCCCGCGATTCCGGCAAGCACCGTCCAGGCGTGCAGCGCGTAGATGACGTGGGTCCAGGCCCGCAGCCCGGAGAGGGCGTCGTTCTCGCTCACAGCCCCAGCTCCTTCCATAGCGCGTCGACGCGCCTCTTCACCGCAGCGTCCATCGTAATCGGCCTGCCCCAGCGGCGCTCGGTCTCGCCCGGCCACTTGCTGGTGGCGTCGATGCCCATCTTGGAGCCGAGGCCCGCCACCGGGCTCGCGAAATCGAGGTAGTCGATCGGCGTGTTCTCCGCGATCAGCGTGTCGCGCGCGGGGTCCACGCGCGTCGTGATCGCCCATACCACTTCCTTCCAGTCGCGCGCGTTCACGTCGTCGTCCACCACCACGATGAACTTCGTGTACATGAACTGGCGCAGGAAGCTCCACACCCCGAACATGACGCGCTTCGCGTGCCCCGGGTATTGCTTCTTCATGCTCACCACCGCGAGGCGGTACGAGCAGCCCTCGGGCGGCAGGTAGAAATCCGCGATCTCGGGAAACTGCTTCGCGACGAGCGGCACGAACACTTCGCCGAGCGCCACGCCGAGCATCGCCGGCTCGTCGGGCGGCTTGCCGGTGTAGGTCGAGTGGTAGATCGGCTCGTGCCGCAGCGTGATGCGCTCGATGGTGAGCACGGGAAAACGCTCCGCCTCGTTGTAGTAGCCGGTGTGGTCGCCGTGCGGCCCCTCGAGCGCGGCGTCGCCCGGGTCGATCGCGCCCTCCAGCACGATCTCGGCGCCCGCCGGCACCTGGAGGCTCGAGCCCAGGCACTTCACCAGCTCGGTGCGCGCGCCGCGCAAAAGGCCCGCGAACTGGTACTCGCCGAGCGTGTCCGGCACCGGCGTCACCGCGGCGAGGATGGTCGCGGGGTCCGCCCCGAGCGCCACCGCCACGGGAAACGGCTCTCCCGGATGCGCGATCGCGTGGTCGCGAAAGTCGAGCGCCCCGCCGCGGTGCGCGAGCCAGCGCATGATGACGCGGTTGGGGCCGATCACCTGCTGGCGGTAGATGCCGAGGTTCTGGCGCGCTTTCAGCGGCCCGCGCGTCACGGTGAGGCCCCAGGTGATGAGCGGCCCCGCGTCCTCCGGCCAGCAGGTCTGCACCGGCAGGCGCGCGAGGTCCACGTCCTTGCCCTCCCAAACCACCTCCTGGCAGGGCGCGGAGGATTGCTCCCTGGGCGCCATGTCGAGCACCCTGGAGACCAGCTCCTTCAGCTCGGGGAGCTTCTGCCAGGCCTCGCGCAGGCCCCTGGGCGGATCGGGCTCGCGCAGCGCCGCGAGCACCTTGCCGATCTCGCGCAGGGCGGCGGCGTCCTCCACGCCCATCGCGAGCGCAATGCGCCGCACGCTGCCGAAGAGGTTCCCCAGCACCGGGATCGTGTGCCCGGCCGGCCGCTCGAACAGGATCGCGGGGCCGCCCGCGCGCAACACGCGATCGCAGATCTCCGTCATCTCGAGGCGCGGCGAGACTTCCGCGCGCACGCGCTTGAGCTCGCCAAGCTTCTCGAGCTGGGCCATGAAGTCGCGCAGGTCCGAATAGGCCACGGCAGTCAGTCCCGCTCGGCGATCTCGGCGCCCACGGCCTCGGCGAACTCGAACAGCTCGCGGCTGCGGCCGCGCTTCCTGAACGGGCGCTCTACAGCGGCGAACGACAGCGTGAGCGTGGTGATGCCGAGCCCCCACAGCGCGCCGAGCGCCGCCGACCAGACGACGAGCGCCGCGCCGATCCTGGGCATGGCGCGCGCAAAGGCGGCGAGCGCCTCGAAGGTCGCAAGCAGCACCGGAGCCACGCCGCCCGCGCTGGTTCCGCTGCGGATGCTCTCGGCCACCTCTTTCGCGGCAGCGGCCGCAACGCCGTGCAGCGGCTTCGCGGCCCAGAAGAGCAGCACCGCGAGCGCCGCCAGGATCAGCGCCCAGCGCAGCGTCCTCGGCTCGCGCTCGAAGGCGACGCGCACCGAGGCGAGCTGCCCGAGCGCCACGGTCTCGGCGGCCTTGCCGCCCTGCAGCACCACGCGGTTCGGATAGAGCGTGAGCTGCGCGCCGCGCCCTACCCGGCACTCGGTGATTGGCAACTCGTTGCTCATCCGCGGTAGGCGAAAGCAACGCCGGCGAAGATCGCGGCGCCGACCCAGCTGTTGTGGCGGAACGCCTTGAAGCAGCCCTCGCGCGAGCGGTCGCGGATGAGCGTGTAGTGCCAGATCATCATCGCCGCCGCCGCAGCAAGCCCCGCGTAATACGGCCAGGTGAGGCGCAGCGCGATCCCGATCCAGGCGAGGATCGCCACCATCAGCGCGTAGGCGGTCATCACGCCGGCGACATCAAAGCGCCCCAGCGTGATCGCCGAGGTGCGCATCCCGAGCTTGCGGTCGTCCTCGCGGTCCACCATCGCGTACTCGGTGTCGTAGGCGAACGAATAACAGATATTCGCCGCGAGCAGCGCCCAGCACTCCCACGGCAGGGCGTTGCGGATCGCCGCATAGGCCATCGGGATGCCGAAGCCAAACGCGATCCCCAGGCCGAGCTGCGGCAGGAAGAAGAAGCGCTTGAGCAGCGGGTAGACCATGGCGATCGCGAGCGCCACGAACGAGAGCAGGACCGCCAGCCGGTTGAGGAACAGCACGAAGCAGAACGCGATCGCCGCGAGGATCGCCGCCACTGCGAGCGCCTCGGCAGGCGAGATCTCGCCGCGCGCGAGCGGCCGGTCGCGCGTGCGCTCGACGTGCGCGTCGAAGCCGCGGTCGGTCCAGTCGTTGAAGGCGCAGCCCGCCGAGCGCATCAGGAACACCCCCGCCACGAAGATCACGACGATGTCGTAGCGCGGCGCGCCCTGCGAGGCGAGCCAGACCGCCCACAGCGTCGGCCACAGCAGCAGCAGCGCGCCCACGGGCTTGTCGAGGCGCACCAGCCGCTCGTAGGCGTCGAGGCGTGCGGCGAGGGTGGTGCGTTCCACGGGCGCAAGAATATCAGGGGCGATATGCGGCTGCGCGGCAGCAGTGCGCAGTGCCGGAGCGCGGCTCAGGCGCGCAGGAACTCCTGCCGCGAACCCAGCCAACGCGCGACGTGCCGGCGCGCTGCCTGCGCGTCGTTTTCCAGCAGCTCCGCCGCGGCCGCTTGCGCGGCCCCGATGAGCGGCTCGTCCTTTTCCAGATCGGCGAAGCGCAGCAGCGGCACGCCGCTCTGGCGCTCGCCGAGGTACTCGCCGGGCCCGCGCAGCAGCAGGTCACGGCGCGCGATCTCGAAGCCGTCGGCGTTCTCGTAGATCACCTTCAGGCGCAGGCGCGCGGCCTCCGAGAGCGGCGCCGCGTAGAGCAGGATGCAGACGCTCTCGCGCGCGCCGCGCCCGATGCGGCCGCGAAGCTGGTGCAGCTGCGCGAGGCCGAACCTCTCGGCGTGCTCGATCACCATGAGCGAGGCGTTGGGCACGTCCACGCCCACCTCGATCACCGTGGTCGCGACGAGCAGCTGGACCTTCCCTTGCGCGAACTCCGCCATCACCTGCGCCTTTTCCGCGGGCGGCAGGCGGCCGTGCAGCAGGCCCACGCGCAGGCCGCGCAGTTCCTTGCGCAGCGATTCGAAAGTGTCGATCGCCGTCTGCAGCTCGCCTTCCTTCGACTCTTCGATGACGGGGCAGACCCAATACGCCTGCTGCCCTTCCGCGCAGGCCTCGCGGATGCGCGCGAGCACCTCGGCGCGCCGCGCGCACGACACGAGTCGCGTCGCGACCGGCCGCCGCCCGGGCGGCAGCTCGTCGATGGTCGAGACGTCCAGATCCGCGTAGTAGCTCATCGAGAGCGTGCGCGGAATGGGCGTCGCGCTCATCATCAGCTGGTGCGGCACCTCGCCGCCGCCCGACTTGCGGCGCAGGGCGAGTCGCTGCTGCACCCCGAAGCGGTGCTGCTCGTCCACGATGGCGAGCGCAAGCCGCTTGAATTCCACCCCCTTCTGGAACAGCGCATGCGTGCCGATCGCGACCTGCGCTTCGCCCGAGGCGATCGCCCGCAACGCCGCGGATCTTCCCGATCGGGAAGAACCGCCGTGCAGCCAGGCGATCCTCACGCCCAGGGGCTCGAGCCAGCCCGAGAACTTGCGCTGGTGCTGCTCGGAGAGGATCTCGGTGGGCGCCATCACCGCCGCCTGGCAGCCCGCGTCCACCGCGGCGAGGCACGCGATCGCGGCGACGATCGTCTTGCCGCTGCCGACGTCGCCCTGGAGCAGCCGTTGCATCGGGTGCGGCGCGGCGAGGTCGCGCAGCACTTCGGCCATGGCGCGGCCCTGCGCGCGCGTGAGGCGAAACGGCAGCTTGCCGAGGAATTTCTTGAGCAGCGGCCCATTGGACGGCAGCGGCGGCGCGGCCCGCGCGCGCCGCGCCCGGTAGGCGATGCGCATCGAGAGCTGCTGCGCGAGCAGCTCGTCGAACTTGACGCGCTGCCACGCCGGATGCGTCTTGTCGCTCAAGGCGGCGAGATCGGCGCCCGGCGGCGGCCGGTGCAGGGTGCGCACACTCTCGGCAAGCCCGCCGAGCGCGTAGCGCTTGCGCATCGCCACCGGAAGCGTGTCTTCGAGCTCGGCTTCATCGAGCGCCTCGAGCACGAGCTTTCGCAACGTCGCCTGCGGCAGGCCCGCGGTTGTCGGATACACAGGCGTCAGCGCCGAATCGAGCGGCGCGCCGGGCGCGACCAGCTTCCAGCGCGGGTGCACCATCTCGGCGCCGAACCAGCCCGGGCGCACCTCGCCGTAGGCGCGCAGCGTGAGCCCCTCTTGCGCCGCGCGCTTGAGCGTCTTCAGCTGGCTGCCGTAGAAATTGAAAAACCGCAGCACCAGCTTCTCGCCACTCGCATCGGCGTGCACCAGCAGCTGGCGCCTGGGCCGGAATGCCACTTCGGCGCGCTCCACGCGCGCCTCGACGAGCGCCGGCTTGCCCGCTTGCGCGCTGCCCGGCGTGGCGAGCGCCGTCTCGTCCTCGTAGCGCAGCGGCAGGTGGAGCACCAACCCGTCGCGCGAGGCGATTCCGAGCTTTTCGAGCTTGGCGGCGGTGGCGGCGGGAAGCTCGCGCTTCAACCGGCGTCGAGGATGCAGTCGATCTCTACGAGCGCGCCGCGCGGCAGGCTCGCGACGCCGACCGCGGCGCGCGAGGGGTGCGGCGCCGGCACGTACTGCGCCATGATCTCGTTCACCTTGGCGAAGTGCGCGAGGTCGGTGAGGTACACCGTCATGCGAAGCGCGCGCGAAAGATCGAGCCCCGCGGCTTTCGCGATGGCGGCAAGGTTCTGGAACACGCGGTGGATCTGCGCTTCGATCCCCTCGGCCATCTGCATGCTCGCAGGATCCAGGCCGATCTGCCCCGACACGTACACCGTGCTGCCCGCGCGCACCGCCTGCGAGTAGGTGCCGATGGCTGCGGGCGCATCGCCCGTCTGAATGACGGTTTTCATGACGGGAGTAGAATCCGCGCCAATCTTAGCCGAAATGCCCGCCGGCGCGATTCCCTCCCTGGAGAAGCTCATCGGCACGCCGCGCGACGGCGCGCTGCTGCGGTTCTCGCTCGGCAGCGAGTACCTCAAGGCGGGCGAGCTCGAGCGCGCGGTGGCGCAGCTGCGCGAGGCCGTGGCGCGCGATCCGCGCTATTCGGCGGCGTGGAAGGCGCTCGGCCGCGCGCTCGCCGACGCGGGGCACGAGGCCGAGGCGCTGCAAGCCTGGCGCCGCGGCATCGAGGCCGCGCGCGCGAAGGGCGACAAGCAGGCCGAGAAGGAAATGGCCGTTTTCGCGCGCCGCATCGAGAACAAGCAGGGAGGAGCGGGAGCTTAGGGCGCTTCCGCGGCGTGAACCTCTTCCAGAGCCTGCGGCAGTTCGTCGTCGGCGCGCCGCTCGACCCGCTGTCGCGCAAGACCCGGCACAACCTCGCGCTGGTGGCGTTCTTCGCCTGGGTGGGCCTGGGCGCGGACGGCATCTCGTCGTCCTGCTACGGTCCCGAGGAGGCGTTCAAGGCCCTGGGCGAGCACACGCACCTGGGCCTTTACCTCGCGATCGCGACCGTGGCGACGGTGTTCCTCATCGCGCTCGCCTACAACCAGGTGATCGAGCTCTTCCCCACCGGCGGCGGCGGCTACCGCGTGGCGACGCGCCTGCTGGGGCCCTACGCGGGCCTCGCCGCGGGCGCGGCGCTGCTGGTGGATTACGTGCTGACCATCGCGATCTCGGTGGCAGCCGGCGTGGCTGCGCTGTTTTCGCTGCTGCCGCTCGCGTGGCAGGGCTGGAAGCTCGCCGCGGCGCTCGCCATCGTCGCGGTGCTGCTGGTCCTCAATCTGCGCGGCATGCGCGAGGCGATCAAGGTGCTGCTGCCGGTCTTCCTCGGCTTCGTCGCCACGCATTTCCTGCTCATCGCGTGGGGCATCCTCGCCCACGCCGGCGAATTCGGCCGCGTGCTCCCCGAGACGATCGCGGAGACGCGCTCGTTCGGCGCGGCGATTGGCTTCGCGCCGATGGCGGCGTTCCTGCTGCTCGCCTACGCGCAGGGCGGCGGCACCTACACCGGGCTGGAAGCGGTGTCGAACAACGTCAACGTCCTTGCCGAGCCGCGCGTCAAGACCGGCAAGCTCACCATGCTCTACATGGCCGCATCGCTCGCCTTCACCGCGGGCGGCATCATCCTCGTCTACCTGCTGTGGGACGCGCGCCCGGTCGAGGGCCGGACGCTCAATGCAGTCGCGTTCAGCGCGGTGCTCAGGGACATGGGATTCGACACAGCGCTTTCGAACCAGGGCGCGCTGCTGGTGGTGCTCGCGCTGGAGGCGGGGCTGCTGTTCGTCGCCGCCAACACGGGCTTTCTCGGCGGCCCGGCGGTGCTCTCCAACATGGCCGCCGACTCGTGGATGCCGCACAAGTTCAGGTACCTCTCCACGCGGCTCGTGACCGAGAACGGCATCCTGGTGATGGGCCTCGCGGCGCTCGCGATCCTGGTGTGGTCGCGCGGCAGCGTGACGCTGCTGGTGGTGGTCTATTCGGTCAGCGTGTTCCTCACCTTCGCGATCTCGCTCTTCGGCCTGTGCCTGTACTGGTGGCGCCACCGCGACGAGCGGCGCTGGCTCAGGCGGCTCGCGCTCTCGGCCACCGGCTTCGCGGTGTGCGCCGGGATCCTCGTGCTGCTCGCCTGGGAACGCTTCGACGACGGCGGCTGGGCGGCGTTCCTCATCGTCGGCGCGATCGTCGCGCTGTGCACCGTCATCCGGCGGCACTATGACTTCACCAGGGCGCAGATCCGCGCCATCGACGCGCAGTTCGACAACGTGCCCTTCGGCTCGGTGGCGGCGCCGCCGAAGGTGGATCCGGAAGCCGCGACCGCGGTGTTCATGGTCGGCTCCTCGCGCGGCGGCGGGCTGCACGCGCTGCTCTGGGTGCAGCGCATGTTCCCCGGCCACTTCCGCAACTTCGTGTTCGTCAACGCGCGCGCGGTGGACGCCTCGAGCTACGGCGGGCCCGAGGAGATGGAGGCGATGAAGGTGCAGGCGAACGTGGCGCTCAAGTACTTCGAGAACTTCTGCCACTCGCACGGCCTGGCGGCGAAGAGCTACCTCGCGTTCGGCACCGACCCGATCGAGGGCTTCGTCGCGCTGTGCGAGCGCGTGCGGCAGGACTTTCCGCAGAGCATCTTCTTCACCTCGAAGCTCGTGTTCGAGCGCGACAACTTCCTCATGCGCCTGCTGCACAACCAGGCGGCGCTGGTGCTGCAGGCGCGCCTGCACCTCGCCGGCATGCAGATGGTGATCCTGCCGATGAAGGTGGAAGTATGAGCCGCGGAGCAGGGGCCCCGCCCTGCGGGGATGCGACCGCCTCGGACTTCCGGGGCCGCCGACAGCGCAACGCGAACACGCGCGTCGACCGCTCGGAGGCGGCGGTCTAGCGTGAAGGAACGCCGCGCGCAACGGCAGGCGCTCAACGTGCTCGGCGAGCCGCTCGCGCCCTGCGGCCTGGACCCGGTGACGGGCTTCTACCGCGACGGCTGCTGCAACACCGGCTACGACGACGTCGGCATCCACGTGGTGTGCGCGAAGATGACGCGCGAGTTCCTCGCCTTCTCGAAGCAGCGCGGCAACGACTTGAGCACGCCATCGCCGGAGACGGGCTTCCCGGGCCTCAGGCCCGGCGACCGCTGGTGCCTGTGCGCGGGGCGCTGGAAGGAGGCGCTCGACGCTGGCGTCGCGCCGCCGGTGGTGCTCGCCGCGACGCACGAGGAGGCGCTCGCCGTCGTGCCGCTCGCGGAGCTGAAGCGCCACGCGATCGATTTGTCCTGAAGAAAGAAAAAGGCCAGGACCGTGCCTGGCCTCGGGAATCGGTGGTGGAGACGAAGGGGATCGAACCCTCGACCTCCGCATTGCGAACGCGGCGCTCTCCCAGCTGAGCTACGTCCCCACGCGAGGGCGCGAATTCTACCGTAGAACGCGCACCCCGGACAGCGCGTCAAGCGATGCAGGGAAACCGCCCGCGTGCGCCGCGGCGGGGCGACAACGCGCGCCGCCCCCGCTATGATGCGCGCCGGGAAGGAACCCGCCATGCAGATCACGCCGCCGTTCGGCTACAAGGAAGTCGCCCCGCTGCAGAAGACGCAGAAAGTGCGCCTCCTCAAGCCGGGAGAGGTGCCCGAGTTCGCGAGGAAGCTCAACGCCATCCCCATCAGCTACACCGAGTTCGCGCTGGTGTCGCGCGAGTACCCGATCGTGTTCACCTCGGGCGACCAGGGCAAGACCTTCGCGCCGGTGGCGGTGCTCGGCATCGTCGCGAACGAAAATCTCTACTGCAGCGACGGCGCCTGGGCGAAGGGCACCTACGTCCCAGCCTACGCGCGCCGCTTCCCGTTCTGCATGGCGAAGGTCACGCTCGACAAGGTCGAACAGCAGAACCGCCTGATCTGCGTCGAGAAGGCGCACCTCGACGACGCCGCGGGCGAGGCGATGTTCGACGCCGGCGGCCAGCCGCTCGCCAAGTGGAAGGAGATCGAGAAGCTCCTCACCGAGTACGAGGCGGACCTGGAAAGGAGCCGCGAGATGTGCGCCATCCTCGCCGACTACGCGCTGCTCGAGCCCTTCACCATGCAGGCGAAATTGAACCCCGACAAGGGCGGCGCCGCGATGCACCTCACCGGCATGCACCGCGTCGCCGAGGCGAAGATCGAGCACCTCAACTCCAGCCAGCTCAAGAACCTGGCGAAGAAGGGCCTGCTCGGGCGCATCTACGCGCACCTGCTGTCGCTGGAGAACTTCGCGCGGCTGCTCGACCGCAAGGCGCAGCGCGCGGCCTGAGCGGTGCCGCTTCCCCGCGACGCAGGGCGGCACGGCAGGCCGGAGTGTAAAGTCTGGCTTTACACTTCGCTGCCCGATTTGGGTTGCGCCGGACGGTAACGACCCTAGCGCTCCCGCCCCGCCTCGTGCGTGACCCTGGTGACGGGCGAGAGCAGGTACTCGAGCACGCTGCGCTCGCCGAGGTGGATCTCGGCGATCACCTGCATGCCGGCGGCGAGCGCGTAGTCGCGCCCCCCGGCCTGCAGCTGCTGGCTCTTGAGGCGCACCAGCGCGCGGAATGCGAGCGGGCCCGCCGCGCGGTCGCGCCCTGCGAGCGCGCCGGAGCGCGTGTTGGGGTTGGGCGCCTCGGTGGCATCGGCGCTCACCTGCACCACCTCGCCCTCGAGCATGCCGTACTTCTGGAACTGGTAGGCGGCGAGCTTGAGCTTCACCTCGTGCCGCGGGCGCACGAAGCCGACGTCGGCGTTGGCCACCCACACTTCCGCGTGCAGCGCCTCGTTCTGCGGCACCAGCGTCATGAGGATGGTCCCCGGCGCCACCACGGTGCCCGGCGTGTGCGTGGCGAGGTCCTTCACCACGCCGTCGGCCGGCGCGCGCAGCTCGAGCAGCCCGGCGCGGTGCTGCTGCTTGGCGAGCTCCTGCGCGAGGCGCTCGGCCTGCGCGGCGGTCTCGACGCGCTCGGTCCGGAGCTGGCGCCGGTAGTCGGCCGCGATCTGCTCCAGGCGCTGCTCGGACTGCGCGATGCCCGCGCGCGCGGCGCGGATCGCGGCTTCCTGCACCTGGAGGTCCTGCTCCTTTTCGATGCGCTCGCGGGTCTTGTCGGTGGCAAGGAGCTTGCCCGCGAAGCCGTCCTTCGCGAGCTGACCGAAGGCGCGCTCCTGCTCGCGGTAGTGCGGCAGCACCGCGAGGATCTTCGCCTTCACCTCCTCGGCGGCCTTCAGGTCGTGGCGCGCCTTGTCGAGCGCCGCGCGCTCCTGGGCGAGCGCGCTCTGGAATGCGCCGACGTTCGCCGCGCGCTGCGCCTCGACCTGCGCGAAAAGCAGCGGCGGGTCATCCGCCTCGCTCGCAAGCGAGCGGCCGGCAAGCTGCGCATCCACGCGGCGCAAGGCGAGGCGCTTGGCGTGGTACTCGGTGGCGAGCGCCTTGCCGTCGGCCTGCGCGAGCACCGGGTCCATGCGCGCGAGCACTTGCCCGGCGATCACGCGCTCGCCCTCGGCGACGAGGATTTCCTTCACCAGGCCCGACTCTGCCGGCTGCACGATCTTGAGATAGCTCGCGGGCACGAGCTTGCCGTCCGCGACCGCGACCACGTCGAGCTTGCCGAGCGCCGCCCAGGCGAGCGTGGCGGCGATCAGCGCGAGCACTGCGTAGAGCATTCCGCGGCCGAGCGGCGAGGGCGGCAGCCGCTGCAGGCGCAGCAGCGCAGGCGCGAACTCCGCGGGGTCGGCGTGCGCGCCCGGCAACCACCTCGATTCGCGGCGTTCGGCGCGCTCCATCTCAGGCGGCCAGGGTGACGAAGCCTTCCTGCAGCCCGGCGAGCGGGCGCAGCGCCTGCGCGTGCCGACCGAGGTCGGCGCCGCGCAAGACGTCCTGCGCGGCGGCAAGCGACAGCCCCTCGAACGTGCCGCGCGCGGCGTACTGGTAGGCGAGGTCACCGCCGAGCGCCGCGTCGTCCGAGCCCGAGAGGTGGAAGTCCGCGAGCGCGTGCGCAAGCGTCCAGGACGAGAGCCCGGGCTGCGCGGCGCGTGCGCGGTCGAACTCGGAAACGAGCCCCAGGAAATCGAAGCTCGCCACCCTGCGGTTGAGGAGCGGATCGAGCGAGTCCGGGTCGTAGTCCGAGCTGCTGCCGGTGACGATCTGCAGGTTGGCGAGGCTGGTGCGACCGCCGTACCAGTTGCGGAAGGTAATGGAGTCTCCCGCGCCCAGCTCGAGCACCAGGTCGCGGCCGTTTTTGCGGAGCGAGAGGTCCTGCATGCGGATGCCGCCGAGCGAGAGCGTGTTGTCGGCGCCGCGGTCGGCGAGCAGCGTGTCGTTGCCGTCGCCGCGATTGAAGAGCATCACGTCCGCGCCGCGCCCGGCGCGGATGACATCGTCGCCGCCGCCGCCCGCGAGCACGCTTGCGCCCGGACCGCCATGCAGAAGATCGCTGCCGGCGCCGCCGTCGAGCAGGTTCTGCCCGAGGCCCGCGCGCAAGGTGTCGGCACCCGCGCCGCCCTGCAGGACGTCGGCGCCCTGCCCGCCGCGCAGAAAGTCATCGCCCTCGAGGCCGGCGAGGTAGTCGTCGCCGCGGCGGCCGATCAGGGTCTCGTTGCCGTGGCTGCCGAAGAGCACTTCGTCGCCAGCGTCGCCTGTGACGGTTGCGCCAGAAGCAGCCGTGACGATCACGTTGAAGCCGCTCGTCGCGGATGCTTGGGCAGCGTCGGTCGCGGTGACATCGATGCGCCAGTGGCCGATGTCGGGATCCACGGGTGTCGCGGCGAAGCTGCCCGAACCCGGATCGAACGCGAGCCACGCGGGAAGCGGCGCGCCGCCAGCCAGCCGTGCCGAGAGCGCAAGCGGGTCTTCGGCGTCGGGATCTTCGAACGCGCCCTCCGGGAGCGAAAAGACCAGGCTCTCACCGGCTTCGAGCGTTTGCGCGGGTATCGCGGCGCCTGCAAGCGGCGCATCGTTCACGTTGGCCACGGTCAGGCCGAACTCGGCGCTCGCCGAAGCGCCGGCCGCATCGAGCGCGGTGACGCGGACCCGCAACATGCCGACGTCGGCATTGCCTGGCGTGCCCGCGAAGACGCCGGTCGAGGGCTCGAACTCGAGCCAATCGGGCAGCGGATCGCCCGAGGCGAGATCGGCGCGCAGGACGAGCGTATCGCCCGGGTCCTCGTCGCTGAATGTCTCGGGTGCGACCGTGAACGCAAACGGTTCGTCTTCCGTTGCAACCTGGGCGGGAATGGGTTGATCCACGGCGGGCGCGCGGTTGCCGCCATCGAAAGCAATCGGCTGCGGCGCGCTGCCGAATTCTTCATCTGCGAGCACGGCCTGCGCTTGCGCATCGGAGATTGCGTAGAGGTTCCTGGCGATCGCATACTCGTAGGCGATGGCGCCGCCGAGGGCGTGCGTTGTGCTCGCCGAAAGCGGGTTCGCCTCGAGCGCCTGTGCGGCCGCCCAGGATTCAGGTGAGCCCACCGCGCGGTGCGCCTGAACAACGGCGTTGAAGTCGTAGGTGCGGATGTCGGCGCCGATCAACTGCAGCGTCACCGCAGGCCAGGCTTGCGGGTCGGCCTCGAACCCGCTCAACTGGAGCGTGTCGTCGGCGCCGATCTGGAGGAGGAACGCCCAGCCCCAGTCCGTGAGCCGGATGTCGCTTGTTCCCGCCCCGCCCACCGAGAGCGTGAGGCGCTGCCCCGCGGCGTCCTCCACCGAGTCGTGCCCGTCGCCTGCGTTGAAGGCGACGACGCTCGGCCCCACACCTGGATCGAGCCAATCGTCCCCGGCGCCCCCGGCCAGGAAGTCTCTTCCACCTTCGCCATAGACCTCGTCGTCCCCTGCAAGCGCGAGGATCGCGTCGTTGCCCGAGCTGCCAGCGATCGAATCGGCGTAGGGCGTGCCGGGGGCCTGGACGATCCTCGCCTCGATCTCCGCGCGCTCCCACAGCGTGCCGTCCGCGAAGCTGATGCGCTCGATCACCGCGGCCTCGCCCGGCGACTCATCGAGCGTGATGCGGTCGGCGCCCGCTCCAAGCGAGACGAACATGCGGCCATCGGGCACGCGAGAGAGCGTGACGTCGGCCGCGGTGACGCCGGCTGCGAGTGCAAGGGTGTCCGCCGTGCCCGAATTGGCGAGTTGCGAGTCCGTGACGTCGCTCAGGTAATCGCGGCCGCTACCCCAACCAAAGACATAGGTGTCGTTGCCTTCATCGCCCTGGAGGTAGTCGTCGCCGGGGCCGCCATCGAGCACGTCCTCGCCCTCGCCGCCTTGCAGGAAGTCGTTGCCTGCGCCGCCCGAGAGCGAATCGTTGCCGGGGCCGCCCGAGAGCGCATCGTCGAGCGCCGTGCCGGTGATCGTGTCCTCGCCGTCGGTGCCGGGAAGATTGAAGCCGAGCACGAGCACGTCGTCGTAGCTCATCACCGTGCCGTCATCGAAGCGCAGCTCCGCGAACAACGGCGTGGCATGGGGATCATCGGGATCGAAGCCGGCCAAGTGGATCATGTCGCCCTGCCCGAAATCGAGCTTGAGCGACCCAAGGCCGATGGAGAGTTCCCAGGGGGCGATGCCCGGACCGATCTCGATCACGCTCGATTGCGCGTCAGGGTCGGTGACGGTGTCCACGCCGTCGCCGCGGTTGAAGCGATAGGTGTCGGCACCGGTGCCGCCCGCGAGCGTATCGTCGCCGGGCCCGCCTGCGAGCGTGTCGGCGAAGCCGTCGAGCCCCGCGAGCGTGTCGCTGCCGTCAGTGCCGCGCGCGACAAGGCCCGCGGCGGTGATCGCGGCGCTATCGAGCGTTGGATCGAGCTCGAACTGCAACGCAAGCTGCGGCAGGTTGCCGGGATCGGCATACCAGCCGGCGATGCGCCCCACGCTGCCGTCGGCGAGGGAAAGCAGGAGGTCGGTTCCATCGCGGCTGATCGTCAGCTCGGAGGCACGAATGCCGTCGCCAAAAGTCACGGCGCCATAGCCACTGGCGATCAGTCGAACGCCGGAGTTCCTGCCGAACCGGAAGGGCGCCACCACCCGCTCGAGGCTCGCCAGCCGCAGGACCTCGTCGAGCGCGTAGCTCGTGCCATCCTCGAAGCGGAAAGTTTCGATGCCTTCGCCGAGGCGATAGGTTTCGAAGCCCTGCGGCAGGCCGCCGCCCCTGTAGCCGTAATCGTTTGCCGGGACATCGAGCTCGAATCCGGCGCTGCCCCAGCGCACGGCGAGCGTTCCGCCTGCATGCCAGGGCCGGTCCGGGTGCGCTGCGGCTTCGGCCGCGTTGACCGTGACGGTGAGCGTGAGGTCTTCCAGCGAGACGCCTTCTCCGAACTCGACGGCGTCGTTCCCGAGAATGCCCGCTTCGGTGAGCTGCGCGAGGCTCCCGGCGTCGTCGCGCGTGACGAGCGGGGCGCTTTGCGCAAGAGGCTCGATGTAGGCGATCGTTCCGGAGGGGTGGTTCACGACAGCCTGCTCGTAGCTTGCGAAGTAGGCGAAGCTGCTTCCCTCGTCGCCGAAGTATTCGACCTGGTAGGTGTCGCCGTGCTCGGAGCGCAGCTGCCAATCGTCGATTCCGAGTTTGCCGTAGAACCAATCGAGGTACGCGCGCGCCTCCTGTGCGGAATCGGCGATCACATCGATTCCTGTCTCGTCGGCGGTGAAATAGTAGGTGTCCGAGCCGCCGCCGCCATCCAGCGCGTCCGCGCCTTCGCCGCCTGCGAGCAGGTCGTCGTACGGCGCGCCGGTCAGCCGGTCGTCGCCTTCGAGGCCGCGCAGTTCGTTGCGCGCATGCGGCGCGGCGACGAGGACGTCCGCCGCGGCCTGCCCCTGGGTCTGCACCGGCGGCGCTGCGCCGAGCAGATTCTTCAGCGTCCAGATGGTGCCGTCGGCGAAATCGACGCCCGCGAGCTGGAACTGCGCCATGTCGAGGCTGAGGGTGTCCTCGGCGAAGGCGTAATTGATGGCAAGCGTGGATCCTGTCCACTCCGCGGCGAGGTCTTCAGGCGCGATTCCGGCGCGCAGGCGGATGCGGTTGCGGCCCTCGGCGTCCTCGATCAGTTCGCGCCCATAGCCGAAATCGAGCACGTAGGTGTCGTCGCCCGCGCCGCCGCGCACGATGTCGATCCCGGGGCCGCCGTCGATGAGGTCGTCGCCCTCGCCGCCCACGAGCACGTCCTCGCCCGCGCCGCCGTAGAGCGTGTCGTTGCCCGCGCCGCCGTCGAGCTGGTCCACGCCCCGGCCGCCGTTGAGCACGTCGTCGCCGGCTTCGCCAAGAACGACATCGTCGCCCTCGTCGCCGCGCAGGTTGTCTGCGCCTTCGCCGCCCGCGAGCGTGTCGTTGCCGCCGCCGCCGATGAGCGTGTCGGCGCCCTCGCCGCCTGCGAGCGTGTCGTTGTCGGCACCGCCGTCGAGAGAATCGTCGCCCTTGTCGCCATCGAGCGAGTCGTTGCCGGGGCCGCCGTGGAGCCGGTCGTCGCCTGCGTGGGCGAGCAGGATGTCGTCGCCTGCGCCACCGTCGAGAAAGTCGGCGCCGTGCAGCGCCCCGGGCAAGTAGCTCGCGTCGCCATGCAGCGTGTCGGCGCCCTCGCCGCCGAGCACCACGTCGTCGCCGCCTTCGCCGAAGATCGTGTCGTTGCCCGCGCCGCCGTCGAGGAAGTCCTTGCCCATTTGCTCGACCGTGCTGGCGTCGAAAGCCGGCGCGCCAACCAGTCCCGCGATGCCCATGTAGGCCTGGGGGAGCTGGCGCTGCGCGGGCTGCTCGTAGCGGCCAAAGTCGCCCGCAATGCGATCATGGCCAGCGCCGCCGTAGATCTGGTCCTCGCCTTCCCAGCCGGCGAGGATGTCGTCGTCCGCGCCGCCGTAGAGGGTGTCGTCGCCGAGCTGCCCGATGAGGATGTCGCTGCCCGCACCGCCGATCAGGATGTCGGCGTCGCCGCCGTCCTTGTAGTAGCTGACGTACGGGTCCTGGATGTTCGGGTCGATGGCGTAGGGGTCGTAGAAGAATTGCGCGTAGTTGTAGATGGGAAAGAGGCCCACCTCGAATTCGGTGAAGCGCGGGTCGCCGAAATTGACGTGCAGCACGCGCCAGAAAGTGCCTTCTCGCGCGAGACCGAAATCGTCGTCCCCGAGCAGGACGTCCATGCCGGCGCCGCCGACGAGCTGGTCGATGCCGCTGCCGCCCAGCAGAACGTCGTCGCCGCTGCTGCCGTAGAGATAGTCTGCACCCGAGCCGCCGTCGATCCAGTCGCCCGGAAGGCCGGTGGGCGCCTGTGCTGCGTCGTAAAGAGCCGCTACCGTCGCCTCGCTTTCGCCGTAGACGCGATCGTCGCCCGGGCCGGCGTAGATCTCGTCATCGCCCAGCTTGAGCCCGATGCCGTCGAAGATCGGCTCCCAGTAATCGAGGGCATGATTGGCGTTGCCGCCCGCCTCGATCCAGTCGTCGCCCCCGCCGCCGAGAATCAGGTTGCCGGTGTTCGCCGAGCCCTGGATCCAGTCGTCGCCGCCGTAGCCGTAGGCGTTCTCATCGAAGTCGCCGGTGACGATGTGGTCGGAGCCGATGCTGCCGCGCAGGAATCCGTCCGGCTCGACCTCGCCGGTGCTCGGCACATTCGGCAGCCGCTCGATGTTGCCGAGGTCGTCGCGCACGTACATCGGCCCGCCGGTGCGCGGATCGACGTAGGGCTCCCCGGTCTCCGGGTTGATGTCGGGCCTGGGCGCCCAGTCGCCGCGGATCTCGCGCGCAAAGGCAGGCGGCGTCTCCACCTTGCCGTGCAGCGTGATGGTCGCTTCCTCGTGCGTGAGATGCGTCGCCTCGCC
>CAZVHU010000051.1:0-19460 GCA_964627075.1 uncultured Enterobacteriaceae bacterium
GCACGTAGGCGTGCTCGTTGCACATCATGGACACGTAGTCGAGCCGGTCCATGTAGGGCAGCGTCTGCAGGAAGGTGCGCGTCTCGGCGAGCTTCTCGGTGGCGCGGTGCAAGAGGCCGATGTGCGGGTCGGCGCGGTGGATCACCTCGCCGTCCATCTACAGCACCAGGCGCTGCACGCCGTGCGCCGCCGGTTGCTGCGGACCTAAATTTAGCGTGTAGTTTCGGATCTCAGGCATTGCCGAGATCCGAAACGAAACGCTCAATTTCGGCGGCCGCTAACGTTTGCGCAGCCAACGTTGCGCGGCCGGCGAAGTTGAGCGTGCTGGAATGCCTCATCTCCGGCATCGCGCTAGCCGCGCCCTTCCCCGTAGTGCTCCTCGCGCACGACGCGGGGCGTGACTTCGCGCGGCTCGATGGTGACCGGCTGGTAGATGACGCGCTTCTGCTCGGGGTCGTAGCGCATCTCGACGTGGCCCGAGATCGGGAAGTCCTTGCGGAACGGGTGCCCGATGAAGCCGTAGTCGGTGAGGATGCGGCGCAGGTCCGGGTGGCCGTCGAACACGATGCCGAAGAGATCGAAGGCCTCGCGCTCGTACCAGTTGACGCTCGGCCAGACGTCCACGAGCGACGGCAGCACCGGGAACGCGTCGTCCGCGACGAAGCAGCGCAGCCGCAGCCGCCAGTTGTGCGTCACCGACAAGAGCTGCGATACGGCGGCGAATCGCCCGCCGCCCGCGCCGCGGTTCTGCGGCGCCCCGGCGTAGGTCGAGTAGTCCATGCCGCACAGGTCCAGCAGCTGCTCGAAGCGCAGCTCGGGCCGGTCTCGCAGCGCGCGCGCGGCCGCGAGGTAGTCCTCGGCCCGCACCTGCAGCGTCAGCTCGCGGTGCTGCTCGGTGAGCGCGACGACGCGCTCGCCGAAAGCCTGCCTCAGGGCATCGTGCAGGCGCTGCAGCCTGGGGGTCATTGGGTGCCGGCCTCTAGCGCGCGATGGTGCTGGTGCGGCGGATCTTGTTCTGCAGCTGCAGGATGCCGTAGAGCAGCGCCTCCGGCGTCGGCGGGCAGCCCGGCACGTAGATGTCCACGGGCACGATGCGGTCCGCGCCGCGCACCACGGAGTACGAATAATGGTAGTAGCCGCCGCCGTTGGCGCACGAGCCCATCGAGATCACCCGGCTCGGCCATCTGGTCGTAGACCTTGCGCAGCGCCGGCGCCATCTTGTTGCAAAGCGTGCCGGCGATGATCATGACGTCGGCCTGGCGGGGGCTCGGGCGAAACACCACGCCGAAGCGGTCCAGGTCGTAGCGCGAGGCGCCAGCGTGCATCATCTCGATGGCGCAGCACGCGAGGCCGAAGGTCACCGGCCAGAGCGACCCGGTGCGCGTCCAGTTGATCAGCTCGTCAGCGGTGGTGGTGACGAAGCCCTGCTTGAGGATGCCCTCTATTCCCACTCCAGGGCCCCTTTCATCCACTCGTAGACGAAGCCCACCACCAGGATGCCGAGGAACAGCATCATCGACAGGAAGCCGAACAGGCCGATCTCGTTGATCACCACCGCCCAGGGAAACAGGAACGCGATCTCGAGGTCGAACAGGATGAACAGGATCGCCACCAGGTAGTAGCGCACGTCGAACTTCATGCGCGCGTCCTCGAAGGCCTCGAAGCCGCACTCGTAGGGCGAGAGCTTCTCGGGATCGGGCTTGTGCGGCCCGAGCAGCGCGCCGAGCGCCACCGGAATCACGCCGATGACGATCGCCACGAGGATAAAGAGCAGGACCGGGAAGTACTCAGCCAGCACGCGCTTCAGGCTCCTGCAGTCACTGACCCGTCATTTTGTTGTTGGTGCCCACGAGCAGACTCGAACTGCTACGGCTTTTTAGGCCACTAGCCCCTCAAGCTAGCGTGTCTACCAATTTCACCACGTGGGCCCGCGTCTTTCCGCAACCCTGCGGATTATCGCTCAATTCGGCACGTCCTTCGCCTTGGAACCCTCGGGCGCCGCGCCCGAAGGTTGCGCGGCGGGCTGCGACCCGGATTGCGACGCGGGCGCAGGCGCCGACGGCTTCGGAATATCCGATGCGGGAGCCGGGGCTTGCGGCGCCGGTTTGGTGTTCGCGCCCTGCTCCTGCTTCACGGCGTCGAGCACGCCGCCGCCCGCGGGCTTGGGCCGGTTGGTGGCGAGGTAGGCAAGCCCGAGGCTCGTGAGGAAGAACACCGTCGCCAGCACGGCCGTGGTGCGGGAAAGAAAGTTCGCCGAGCCGGTGGCGCCGAACAGGCTTCCCGAGGCGCCGCTGCCGAATCCCGAGCCCATGTCGGCGCCCTTGCCATGCTGCAGGAGCACCAGCCCGATGATCGCCAGCGCGACCAGCACATGGGCCACGATCGTTACCGTCAACCAGACATCCATCGCCTATCCCTTTCGCTGCGCCGCGCGCGCGATGGCGAGGAACTCAGCCGCCACCAGCGACGCGCCGCCGATCAATCCGCCGTCCACGTCCGGCATCGCGAAGATCGCCTCCGCGTTCGCCGCCTTGACGCTGCCTCCGTAGAGGATGCGCGTGGCGGGCCTCACCATCGCGCGCAGGAACGCGTGCACGGCTTGCGCCTGCTCCGGGCTTGCCGTGCGCCCGGTGCCGATCGCCCAGACCGGCTCGTAGGCCACGACTGCAGTCTGGAATGCTTGGGTCCCCGCCTGCGCGAGGACGACAGCCAATTGCCTGCCCACCACTTCCTCCGTGCGGCCCGCTTCGCGCTCGGCGAGCGTCTCGCCGACGCACAGGATCGGGGTCATGCCCGCTCCCAGCACCGCGGCGAACTTCGCCGCCACCGCCGCGTCGCTCTCGCCGTAGAGCGCGCGCCGCTCCGAGTGCCCGACGATCACGTAGCGGCAGCCGAATTCGGCCAGCATCGCCGCCGACACTTCGCCGGTGTAGGCGCCCTGCGCGTGCTCGCTTACGTTCTGCGCGCCCCAGGCGATTGCGCTGCCCGAAAGCCGCTCCGCAAGCTGCCCGAGGTAGCAAAACGGCGCGCACACCGCGCATTCCACCTCGCTCGCCGCCGCCGCGCCGGCCACGATCGCATCGAGCAAAGCGGAATTCGCTGCCCGGTTGCCGTGCATCTTCCAGTTCCCGGCAACCAAGCGCCTGCGCGTCATTCCCGGATCCAAATGAGCGCCTGAATCTTACAGCATTATCGCGGCCGCCGCGCCTGCGAAACCGCGCTCGCGAAGGCTTGCACGCTCATGCCCGCGCGCGCACCCAGATCGGCCGCCACGGAATTGACGTGCGACAGCACGCCGCTCTCCCACATCGAGCGCGCATCGCCGATGCGCGCGCTCATGCAGCCCACCGCCGCGGCGGGAATGCCCCGCGCCGCGAGCACCGGCAGGCGCGAGATGCCGATGCGGTCGGCCCCGAGCCCGGCGTCGTTGAAGACCGCGGCCGCGGCGTCCACGCCGAGCGCCGTTTCGGGCCGCCCGCCGAGCAGCGCACCGTGCGAGCCGATCACGAGGATGCAGCCGGCGCAGGCGGGAACGGTCTTCGCCACCGAGTCGAGGCCCCACACGGCCGGCTCGCCCTCGGCGAGCAGGAAGCGCGACTCGGCATAGGGCGGAGGCGGCGAATGCGGCGGCTCGGCCTCGCGCAAGCGCAGCGCCGCCTCGTGGCAGGACTGCCCCGCGGCGACCCCCACGCGCGCGGCGTGCACGTTCGCGTGGCTGATGACGCCGCGCGCGAGCATGTCGGCGCCATCCCCGATGCGCGCGCTCGCGTGGCTCACGCTCGCCGCCGCCATGCCGATCGCCTCGAGTATCGCGAGGCCCCCGATGCCCGCGCGGTCCTTGCCGACGCCGGCGTCGTTGAGGATGAGCGCGTGCACCCCCGCGGCCGCGCCGAGGTGCGCGGCGATGAGGCCGCCGTGCGAGCCAGCGACCAGCACCTTGCCGCCAACGTCGCCGAGCGCGGTGACGCTTTCGGCGGCGACGATGGCGCGCCCGGCCGCGCCGCCGCTCACGACGCCTTGCGCCGCTCGCCGCAGAGCCCCTCGAGCGCGGCGAGGATCGCGGTGGCGCCGACGCGCGCCTCGTCCTCGAGCGGCTTGGAGTAGCCCACGGGGATGCGCGGCGCCCCGACGCGCGCCACGCGCACGCCGAGCGCCTCCGCGGCCTGTGCCGCGATCTCGGCGCCGAAGCCCGCGGCGCGCACCGCCTCGTGCGCGACCAGCAGCCGGCCGGTGCGGGCAGCCGATTCGAGCACGGCTTCGCGGTCCCAGGGCCAGAGCGTGCGCAAATCGATCACCTCTGCGGAAATGCCGCGCGCTTGCGCGAGCACCGCCGCCTCGAGCGCGAAATGCACGGTGCGCGACCAGGTGACGAGCGTCGCGTCCCTGCCCGGCCGCAGGACCCTCGCCTTGCCGAGCACGGCGCGCTCGTCGAGGTCCACCTCGCCTTCGAGGCCCCACAGCTCCTTGTGCTCCATGTAGATTACCGGGTCGCCGCACTCGATCGCCGCCGCGAGCAGCGAGCAGCTGTCCTGCGCGCCCGAGGGCGCGATCACCACCAGCCCGGGGATGTGCGCGAACCAGGCCTCGAGGCTCTGCGAGTGCTGCGCGGCGGACCCCGACCACAGGCCGATCGGCATGCGCGCCACCAGCGGCACGCGCCCCTGGCCGCCGAACATGTAGCGCGCCTTGGCTGCCTGGTTGACGATCTCGTCGATCGCGCACAGCGCGAAGTCCACCACGCGCATCTCGACCACCGGCTTCAGGCCGGCGAGCGCCATGCCGACCGCCGCGCCCATGATGGTCGACTCCGAGATCGGCGTGTCGATGACGCGCGCGGCGCCGAATTTCTGCTGCAGGCCGAGGTACTGCGAGAAGATGCCGCCGCGGCCGACGTCCTCGCCGAGCACCACCACCGCGGCGTCGGCCGCCATGGCGCGCTCGACCGCCGCGCCCGAGGCCTGCGCGCAGTTCATCCGCGCCACGCCGCTTCCCCCGCCGTCATTCCCATCGGCCGCTCCCCGTGTCCTGGATCTCGCTGTAGGCGGCCTCGACCTGCGGCCAGGGTGAGGCTGCAGCGGCCCGCACCGCCGCCGCCACCTCGTCTTGCGCGGCACGCTCGATCGCCTCGATCGCCTCGCGCGTTGCGCCGAGCGCCGCCAGGCGCCCGAGGCACGCCGGGATCGGGTCGTCGGCGATCGCGCGGTCCACTTCCTCGCCGTTGCGGTAGGTCGCAAGGTCCACCGAGACGTGGCCCTTCACGCGGTAGGTGATCGCGTGCAGCAGGCGCGGCCCGCCGCCCGCGCGGACCTGCGCTATGAGCCTCGCCGCGGCCGCATCCACGGCGAAGACGTCGTTGCCGTCCACCTTTTCTCCTGCGACGCCGATCGCTTGCGCGCGCGCAAGCACCCCCTCGCCCGCGGTCATGGCGTCGGTCGCCGTGGTCGCCGACCAGCGGTTGTCCTCGCAGACGAATAGCACGGGCAGCTCGTGGATGGCGGCCCAGTTCAAGCCCTCGAGGAACGGCCCGCGGTTGATCGCGCCGTCGCCGAAGAAGCAGCACACGACGCGCGCCTCGCCGCGGATGCGGATCGCGTGCGCCGCGCCCACCGCGATCGGGATGCCCGCGGCGACCACGCCATTCGCGCCGAGCATCCCCACGGAAAAGTCGGCGATGTGCATCGAGCCGCCGCGGCCGCCGTTGAAGCCGGTGGCGCGGCCGAAGAGCTCGCACATCGTGCGCTCGATCGAGGCGCCCTTGGCGATCGTGTGGCCGTGGCCGCGATGGGTGGAAGTGAGCAGGTCGGCGCTGGTGAGGCTCGCGCAAACGCCGGCCGCGACCGCCTCCTGCCCGGTGGAAAGGTGCAGCGGCCCGCGCACGGGCGAGGCCGCGAGGCTCGCGCCGAAGGCCGCGACGCTGCCGCGCGAGGCTTCTTCAGCGGCGTTCTCGAACGCGCGGATGCGCGCCATCGCGCGGTACAGCGCGAGGCCGCGCGCAAGCGTGCTTTGCTGCGTGATCGGGGACGTGCTGCTCAAGGCCGCGCGAGTCTAGCGGAAAATCCGGGTTGGAGCCCGGCTTTGTCGCTCTGGATCCGATCCTGTCAGCGCGGGCGTTTTGTCGCGGCGGCGGGTTGCCGGCTGGCCGGCTCGAGCGTCACGGACAGCGAAGTGATTACATTGTGCGGCACGTGCACCTCGCCTTCCCAGGTCCGGTAGCCTTTCTTCGCGAGGCGGACCCGGATGCGCGCCTCGTGCCCGATGACCGCGAGGTGCGGTGTCGTGCCGGCCAGGCGGCCGTCAACGTAGACCTGCGCACCCTGGGGCTCCGAGGTGATCTGCACGGCGCAGAATTCCGCCGCCGCGGCCGGCGCCCAGGCGGCGATCAGCGCTGCGCAGGCCACGCGCAGGCAAGTCATGCGACCGGCACGGCTGGCTCGGGAATGCCGAGCTTGCGCATCTTCTCCCACAGGTTCTTGCGGCTGATGCCGAGCGCCTCCGCGGTGCGTGCCACCTGGCGGCCCTGGCGCTCGAATTCGGCGGCGATGTAGCGGCGCTCGCACTCCTGCAGGTACTCGCCGAGATTGCCGCGCACCGCGGCCTCGGCGGTCTGCGGGTTGACGCTTTCCTCGAAGCAGGCCTCCGGCAGGATCATCGCGGTTCGCGACAGGATGCAGGCGCGCTCGATGCAATGCTTCAGCTCGCGCACGTTGCCCGGCCACGGATAGGCGAGCAGCGCGCGCTCGGTGAGCGGGTGCAGGTAGCGCTGCTCGCCCGGATGCGCATGCAGGTACTCGCCGAGGAAGCGCTGCGCCAGGCACAGGATGTCCTCGCGCCGCTCGCGCAGCGGAGGCACCCTGAGATGGATGACGTTGATCCTGTAGTAGAGGTCCTCCCGGAACTGCCCGGACTCGACCAGCTGCTTGAGGTCGCGGTGGGTGGCGAGCACGAGGCGGAACTCGATCGCCACGCTGCGCTCGCCTCCGACCCGAACGATCGCGCGCTCCTGGATCGCGCGCAGCAGCTTCGCCTGCATGGCGAGCGGCATGTCGCCGATCTCGTCGAGGAACAGCGTGCCGCCGTGCGCCTGCTCGAAGTAGCCGCGCTTGGCGCGGATCGCGCCCGTGAATGCGCCCCTTTCGTGCCCGAACAGCTCCGACTCCAGCAGCGACTCGGTGACCGCGCCGCAGTTGACGGCGACGAAGGGCCTGTCGGTCGCGCCGTGCGCGAGCTCGTGGAAGGCGCGCGCAATGCGCTCTTTTCCGACCCCGGACTCGCCGGAAATCAGCAGCGTCGCCGCCTGGCTCGCGATGCGCGGCAGCTGCGCCTCGATCGCGCGCATCGCCGCCGAGACCCCGAGATCGCGGTCCTGCGCCTGGCAGGAGGCGGCGCTCAGCGCGCGCACCCTGGCCACCAGCTGCTCGAGGTCGAACGGCTTGGTGACGTAGTCGGCGGCGCCGAGCTTGAGCAGCGCGACCGCGCCGTCGATGGTGCCGTAGCCCGTGATGAAGACGAACGGCGGCAGCGGGCGGCCGAGCGCGAGCAGCTCGCGGAAAAGCTGCTCGCCGGTGCGGTCGGGCAGGAGGATGTCGCTCACCACCGCGGCGTAGGCGCAGCTTTCGATCGAGCGCCGCGCGGACGCCGCATCGTGCAGCCAGTCCACGGCGAAACCTTCGAGCCGGAACCGGTCGCAGAGCGATTCGCCCATGATGGCGTCGTCCTCGACCAGGCACAGGCGCGGCAGCTCGCGCGCGTTCACGCCGCGCCCTCCAGCGGCAGGCCGACCTCGAAGCGGGTGTCGCCGGGAGCGCTTTGCGCGGAGATGCGGCCGCCGAGCTGCTCCACGATCTGATAGGTGACCCACAGGCCCAGGCCGTGCCCTTCGCCATCGCCGCCGGCGAACGGCTCGAACAGGTGGTCGAGGCGCTCGGCGGGGATGTGGGCGCCGTCGTTTCCCACGACGAGGCGCAGCGCCCCGTCGGCGCGTTCGACCGCGCAGGAGACGCGCCCTCCCGGCTCGATCGCGCGCAGCGCGTTGAGCAGCAGGTTGATCAGGATCTGGCGCACCGCGGTCGAGGGCAGCGGAATTCCCTCGCCGAGGCGGTTGTCCCATTCGAGGCGCGCCTGCTTGCGGTGCGCATCGGACAGCACCAGCGTGCGCACGTCCTCGACGTCCTGCGGCACCAGCGGGTGGGCGGCGACCCTCGCCTCGACCAGCAGGGCCGCGACCGTCTCCTTGATCTGCGTCAGGCCGCGTTCGAGCAGGTCCATCGTCTTCAGCGTCATCGGATCGCCGTTGCCGTGGTGCCGGAACGTGTTGATGGCGTTGAGCATGCCGCCGAGCGGGTTGTTGATCTCGTGCGCGATTCCCGCCGACAGCCGGCCGAGCGCCGCCAGGCGCTCCGAACTGATGATCTGCCGCTCGAACTCGGCCTTCTCGCGCAGGCCCGCGAGCATTTCGCGGAACGCGGTCGCGAGCCGCCCGATCTCGTCCTTCGATTCCTCGAGCTGCAGCTTGCGCTCCGCGACCTCGGCGCGGCCGACGCTTCCCATGCGCTCGGCGAGGTCCACCAGCGGGGCCGCGAGGCGCTGCGCCCAGTACCAGCTCGCGGCGATGACGATCGCGAGCACGGCGAGCGTCACCAGCGCCGCCCGCTCGATGATGTTGCGCAGGCGCGGCAGGAAGACGTCGCGCGAGAACGCCGCCACGAGCGTGCCCAGCAGCACGCCGTCCGCGACGACCGGCGTCAGCATGTAAAGGTGCGTCGCACCCTTGTGGTCCACCAGCCGGGGCACGTCCGCGGAGCGGCTGCGCAGCTCTTCCACCAGCGGCTGCGAATCGGGAATCGCGGTCGCGACCTCGGCGAGCACCGGAAAGCGCTCGGCGCGGCTGGAGACGTAGATGCGCAGCTGGGGATCCACGATCGCGAGCCACTCGGCGGCGAGCGGCGAATCGGCGCGCACCGCGGTGCGCGACGGCGAGGCGATGATCTCGTAGGCGCGCCAGACATCGTCGTGCACCAGCGGCCCGACCAGCGTGTGGGCGAGCACCCGGCCCATGGCGTCGGCGGTCTCGACCAGGTCGCGCTTGATGTGCTCGTACTCGCGCGCGACCAGCGCGGCCGACACCGCGGCGGCGGTCACCACGATCAGCACGCTGCCGCGCAGCGGGATCTTGTACTTGAGGCTCAGGTCGCGCAGCCGCATGCCTCAGGCCCGGTCCACCGCGCGCATCATGCCGGCGATGCTGTCGAACAGCGCGGGCGTGCCGGGCACGAAACCGTCCAGGTTGAGCTGCCGCAGGAGCGCCGCGCCCTCGCCGTCGGCCGCCATGCCGAGCAGCACCGCCCGCATCGCCTCGACCGCCGCCGCCGGGGCGGCCGGGCTCGCGACGAAGGGCGGATGGCCGAACTGCGGCGACTTCTCCACCACCCGCGTGCGGCCCGTCAGCTCGGGGTGCAGGCGCGCGAGCGTGTCCCAGACGTAGCCGTCCACCGCACCGCCCTGGGCGACGCCCGCCGCCACCGCCTCGACCACCTTGCGGTGCGCCAGGGTGAAGAAGGTGCGTGCGAAGAACGCCGCCGGGGTCGTATTGCGCCGGTGCAGCTCGTAGCGCGTGTACAAGTGCCCGGAATTCGAGTCCGGGTCGGAGAACGCGAAAACCTTGCCGCGCAGGTCCTCGAGCGTGCGCGTCGCCGAGTCCGCGGCGGGCACGATCAGGTAGGAGCGGTACAGCGGCTCGCCCTCGAACAGCGGCACGGCCACCAGCTTGAGCTGGTCGCGGTGGCGCACGTAGGGGTAGCCGCAGATCCAGGCGAACTCCAGGCGCCCGTCGCGCAGCGGATCGACGATCTCGCGGTAGGTCTGCCGCTGCACGAATTCGACCGTCTGGCCGAGACGTGCCTCGACATACCGGCGCCAGGAGCGCACGAAGCTCATCTGGTCGTCAAGGAACACCTTGGTGAGGCCGACCTTGAGGGGCGCGCGCGCGCGCGGCTGCGCCCGCGCAGCGAACGGCGCGAGCGCGAGCGCCGCGATCAGACGCCTGCGAATGCGCATGCTCGTGTTTCCAATGCTGAATTCTATTCCCGGCGCGCGCCGCGAATAGCGACTTCGGTCAATTGCGAATCATTCGCGCCAGGCGTTCCGAAAAGGTAACGGCGCGGCAGGCCTGCGTTACCGGTTGGTAACCGATCGCGCCCGTCCCGGGCGCAAGGACGCTGGCACGAAACGTGATTGAGGATCGGGCAAGGAGGCCGATTGGCGGACGCATTGCGATCGTTGCGGGACGGCGCCGCGCTGCGACTGGACGAAGGTGCTTGCCTGCCGCTGCGCAGCAAGGCCGGGCAATGCTCGGCGTGCGCCGACGTGTGCCCGGCCGGCGTCCTGCGCGCCGAAGTCGCGGCAATCGGCCTCGACGAGGGATGCCTGAACTGCGGCCGCTGCGCGGCTGCATGCCCGACCGAGGCGCTTTCCCTGGAGGGCTACGGGATCGCCGCGACCGCGCGCGCGGGGACAGGGCCGCTGCGAATCGAATGCTGGAAGGTGATGCGCTCGCGCAGCGGCACCGAGGCCGTTCGCGTTCCCTGCCTGGGCGGCTTGAGCACCGGCCGGGTGCTCGAGCTCTGGCGCGCCGCCGGCGAGGCCGGCCTGGAACTGGTGGACCGGGGCTGGTGCGGCGCCTGCAGCGCCGGCGGCGGGGACCGCCACCCGGCGCAAGGCTCGCTCGATGCGGCGCGGCTCTGGCTGGAGGCGCTCGGCGTCGAGCCTGAGCGGCTGCCGCGGCTCGTCTCGCGCCCGCTGCCCGCGCGCGAGATGCCGGAGTCGATTCCGGCCCCGGAAACCGAGCGCCCCGTTTCGCGGCGGCAGTTCCTGCACGCGCTCGCCGCCGCCCCGGTGCCCGTCGGCGCGCCGGGCGCGCCGGCGTTTCCGGCGAGCGCGCGGCGCGAATCCGGCGAACGCCGGCGCGTGCTCGACGCGCTCGGGGCGATTGCGGCGGAGCGCGGCACGCCGTTGCCCGAAGAGCTGTTCGCGCGCGTCACGAACAACGGCGCCTGCGCCGACCATCGCATCTGCACCGCGATCTGCCCCACCGGCGCGCTCGCCGTGCGCGCGCTGGATGGGCAGACGGCGCTCGAATTCGACGCCGAGACCTGCATCGCCTGCGGCGCCTGCGAGCGCGCCTGCCCCGAGCACGCGCTGTCGCTGCAGGCGCACGGCGGCGCGCGAGAGCGGCGCATCGTCGCGATGCACCGGGCGCGGCGCTGCGCGGCTTGCGGCGAGCAGTACGCGGCGAAGGACGAGGACCAAGGCCTGTGCGCGTCGTGCCGCAAGACGCGCAGGTTCCTGCGAAGCGGCGCGGCGCTGTGGCGCGCGGCGCGTCAATGAGGCGACAAGAAACCGAAGAGGAGACCGAGATGGGAATCATGGACAGCATCTTCAAGACGACGGTCAGCCGGCGGCGGTTCCTGCAGGCGACCGCGGCCGCGGGCGCCGCGGGCGCGGCCGCGGGCGGCGTGTCGACGCTGCGCGAAGTGAAGGCGCAGGCGAAACCCGCCGGCGCCACCACGATCACGAAGAGCATCTGCCACCAGTGCCCTGCGCGTTGCGGCATCGACGTCTACACCACCGACGGCCGGGTGCACGCGATCTACGGCAATTCGGATCACCCGATCTCGAACGGCAAGCTCTGCCCCAAGGGGCCGCTCGGCACCTACATCCTGTACGACCCCGACCGCTTCAAGGGGCCGATGAAGCGCACCAACCCGAAGAAGGGGCGCAACGAGGACCCGAAGTTCGTGCCGATCTCCTGGGACGAGGCGCTGAAAACCGTCGCCGACCGCCTCAACGGCCTTCGCGACAAGGCCGAATCGCACCGCTTCGCGCTGTGCTTCGGCCGCGGCTGGGGCGCCTCCTGCGCCGGGCTGCTCGGCACCTTCGGCGCACTCTACGGCTCGCCCAACGTGCCGATCGGGCATTCGTCCATGTGCTCGGACGGCAGCATCCTTGCCAAGCAGTGCACCGACGGCAACGCCTCGTACAACTCGTACGACTACCGCAACGCCAATTACCTCCTCATGTTCGGCGTCGGGTACCTCGAGGCGTTCCGGCCCTACAACAACAACATGCAGGTCTGGGGCTACATCCGCGGCGACAAGTCGCCCAAGACGCGCATCACCGCGGTGGACGTGCACATCAACACCACGCTCGCGGGCTCCGACCGGGGGCTGCTCATCAAGCCTGGAACCGACGGGGCGCTCGCGCTCGCGATCGCGCACGTGATCCTCACCGAAGGACTGTGGGACCGCGCATTCGTCGGCGATTTCAAGGACGGCGTCAACCGCTTCAAGTCCGGCCAGGCCGTGGACGCTTCGGCTTTCAACGAGAAGTGGGTCAAGGGCCTGGTCGACTGGTGGAACGCGGAGCTCAAGGACCGCACGCCGAAGTGGGCCGCCGAGGTGACCACCATCCTGCAGCGCGAGATCGTTGACACCGCGCGCGAGTTCGGCACCACGCGGCCGGCGATCGCGCTGTTCGAGCGCGGCGCGCACGCGCACTCCAACGGCGTCTACAACGGCATGGCGATCCATGCGCTCAACGCGCTGGTCGGCTCGCTCTACGCCAAGGGCGGCCTCGCCTACCAGATGGGCCCGGCCTACGGGCCGATGCCGGTCAAGGACGGCGACTTCATGGACGACTACGCGAAGAACGGGCCGTGGAAGAAGTTCCCGCGCGTAGACCTCAAGGGCCACGAGGACGGCTACCTGCTGGCGAAGAACATGCTCCAGGAGGTGGGCCCCAATTCGCTCAAGGGCAAGCCCTACAAGCTCGACACGGTGATGTTCTACCTCACCAACCCGATCTGGACCGCCCCCAACGGCCAGGAGTGGGAGAAGGCGCTGGCGGAGCTGTTCGTGATCGAGACTTCGCCCTTCCCGAGCGAGACGGCGATGTTCGCGGACATCGTGCTGCCCGACCACACGTTCCTCGAGCGGCTGCAGGACGCGCCGACCTACCCGTTCCAGGGCTTTCCGATGGCGCAGCTGCGCACGCCGGCGGTCAAGCCGCTGTACGACACCAAGTACTTCGGCGACACGGTCATCGAGATCGGCAAGCGCATGAAGGGACAGATGGGCGAGTACTACAAGGCGCTCGGCAGCTCGGAGAACGTGATCCGGGCGCTCGCCAAGGGCTTCGAGTCGAATCCCGGCGACAACGGCGTCAAGGACTTCGAGAGCTGGAAGGCGAAGGGCGTCTGGTACAGGAAGCCGTACCTGTGGCAGCAGAGGAACGGCGAGTTCTTCGAGTGGGACGGCAAGGACTACGCCAAGCCGATGAAGCCCGACGAAGTGAAAGCGAAGCTGCTGCCGACGCCCTCGGGCAAGTTCGAGTTGCGCTCGGGCTATCTGGAAAAGCACGCCGACTGGATCGCTGCGAAGACCGGGCGCGACAAGGCGAAGCTCATGTATCCGCACTGGGAGGAGCCCAAGCACCCGGGGGGCGGGGAGCTCTACATGGTCACGCCCAAGGTCGCCCTGCACGCCGAGGGCCGGAGCGGCAACTTGCCGATCGCGGTATCGCTGATGCAACCGGCGCTCGGCGGACGCGACCAGATCTACATCGAGATCAATCCGAGAACGGCGAAAGCGAAGGGCATCGCGGACGGCGACCGGGTGCGCGTCAAGTCCTCGGTCGGCACGATCGAGGGGCGCTGCAAGTACTACGAGGGCGTGCGGCCCGACACGCTGGTGTTCCCGATGGAGCACGGCCACTGGGCGCACGGCCGCTGGGCCAAGGGCCGCGCCCCGGGGCACTGCGGCGAGGTCACCGTGAACCAGTCGGACCGGATCACGGGGCAATGCAGCTACTACACCACCAAGGTGACGGTCGAGAAAGCCTGAACCGCGCGAACAAGGAGGAATGCATATGGCTAAGTGGGGAATGGTGATCGACCTCGACAAGTGCACCGGCTGCCAGGCCTGCACCACCGCCTGCGCGATGGAGAACACGCGCCTGCCGGGCGAGAACTGGCAGGACGTGCTGTTCTATCACGAGGGCACGTACCCGAACGTCAAGCTGATGTGGTTTCCGCGCCCCTGCATGCACTGCGAGGAGCCTTCGTGCGTCGAGGTCTGCCCGACCGGGGCGACGTACAAGGAAAAGGAAGGCGGCTTCGTGCTGGTGGACTGGGGGAAGTGCATCGGCTGCAAGTACTGCATGGTGGCGTGCCCCTACGGCGTGCGCTTCTACACCGACGAGAGAGCCACCGTCGAGCCCGACATCCGCAGCGTGTTCGCGGGCAAGAACGGCCGGCAATGGGCGCCGCCCTACCAGGCGCCGCAGGACGACCCGGCGCACGGCGTCGGCATCCAGCCGCACGGCGTGGTCTCCAAGTGCACCTTCTGCTACCACAAGGTGAGCAAGGCGCCCAAGGGCGCGGCGGACCTGGACGAAGACGTGCCCGAGCTGAAGGAGTTCGTGCCGGCGTGCGTGCGCACCTGCGCGCCCAAGGCGCGCTACTTCGGCGACCTGGACAACCCGGCGAGCAAGGTGAACCGGCTGATCGCCGACAAGAACGGCGTGCGCCTGATGGACGAAACCGGCAACAAGCCGCAGGTCTATTACCTGTCGGGCGGCGCCGCCGCGTCGGTGCCGGGCAAGCGCGCAAGCAAGGCCAAGGCCTGAAGGAGGACATCCCATGACTGCCGCAACTCTCGCAAGACCCAACACCGTGCTGGTCGCCGCCGCCATCGGGCTGCTGGTCGCCGGCGGGCTCGCCGTGAGCGGGCTGATGAGCAAGGGCCACGCGGCCCTCAACACCACCAGCCTCGGCATGTACTGGGGCCTGCCCATCGTGGTCTACGACTTCTTCCTGCTCACCTCGACCGGCCTTGCCATGGTGGCTTCGATCGCGCTGGTGTTCGGCGCGCGCGATTTCGCCGTGGTGGCCAAGCGCTGCGTATGGCTGGCGCTCGCTGCGCTGGTGGGCGGCGTCGCGGTGCTCGCGCTCGAGCTCGGCTACCCGGTGCGCGCGCTGTGGGCGATTCCGCTCAATTTCCAGACCGCCTCGCCGCTGTTCTGGAAGGTGCTGTTCGTGGCGGCGCACCTGATCCTGCTGCTCGCGCTGTTCGCGCAGCTTTCCAGGCCGGGCTGGACGACGCAGTCGGTGCGCGGCACGGCGATTCTCGCGCTGATCGCCGCGCTCGGCGTCACGGTGCTCGCCGGCGGGGTGTACGGCACGATGACGATGCGGCCTTTCTGGTCGAGCGGCGACGTGCCGGTGGCGTTCCTCGCCGAGTCGATGCTCGGCGGGATCGCGTTCACCATGTTCTTCACCTACCTCGCGTACGGCTTCGACCAGGAGGCGATGACGCCGCGGCTCAAGGCGCTGTTCACGGGAGATCTGCCGGCGATCTTCGCCATGGTGATCGTGGTGCACGCCCTGTTCGTCGGCGCGCGCACCTTCACGGGGCTGTACGGCAACGCCGAGGGGCTGCAGGTGTGGCAGCACATCGTGCGCTCGCCCCTGTTCCACATCGAGGTCTGGGCGGGACTCGCGCTGCCGCTCGCGCTGATGCTGATGCAGGGCACGCGCCGTTCGGGCGGCGCGCAGATCCTCGCCGCGGCGCTGGTGATGGTGTCGCTGCTCATCGCGCGCTACGACTACATCGTCGGCGGGCAGCTGGTGCCGCTTTTCAAGGGCACCTGGGCGCCGGACCTGCTCGTGTACCGGCCGTCGCTCACCGAGTGGATGCTGTTCCTGATGGCGATCTTCCTCGCCAACGTGGTCAATGCTTACGGCGAGCGCGCGCTCGGTCTGTCCGACGAGCCCGCGAAGTAACGGCGCGGCCGGCGCCAGCGCGAAGGCGGAGTTCTACGTCTGCCTTGCGCGCGCCTTCGGGCCGATGCGCACGCCGCAGGCCGAGGACGCGTTCGCGCACGCGCTGGCCGACGACCTCGCGCAGCTCGCGGCGCACTCGGGTTACGACATCGGCGACGCGGCGGCGCGCCTCGCCGCCAGCGCCGCCGCTCCCGGCGCGCGCCCGCTCGCGGACTACAGCGCGCTGTTTCTCGTGCCCCCGGTGCCGGTGCCTCTCAACGCGGGCCTGTACCTGGACGGCGGGCTGCTCGGCCGCAGCACGCAGGCCATGCTCGAGCGCTACCGCGACGCCGGGCTTGCGCCCGACGAGCGCTTCCACGACCTGCCGGACCACGTGACGATGCAGCTCGAGTACCTCGCCGTGATGTTCGCGCGCGCCGCCGAGGGCGATCGCGCCTCCGCCGCCCGGGCACGGGAGTTCCTCGCCCGGTTCGTGCTCGCATGGCTCCCCGCCTTCCGGCTTGCGCTGCACGCCGCGGCGCAGCGCATTCCCGCGGCGCGCGCCTACGAGGCGCTCGCCGCGATCCTCGAGGCCGCCGCGCGGCACGAGACCCGGTCCGCTTCGGACGCCGAAGAATAGGGTCTCGCCTCCCTCCTCGGCCGCGCGGCGGCCGCCCCCGACGCGTGCCCGCGGGGCGGTAGCGGCCCGAGTGTAAAGTGTGACTTTACAGTCCGGCCCCGGGGGCCGGGTGCCGGCGCGGACCGTATACTCCGCTGCGATGAAACCCTTGAACGTGCTTTTCCTCTGCACCGGCAACTCGGCGCGGTCGATCCTCGCCGAGGCCTACCTGAACGCCGTCGGCCGCGGGCGCTTCGCCGCCTACAGCGCGGGCAGCCACCCGGCGGGCAAGGTAAACCCGCTGGCGCTCGAGCTGCTGGCGCGCAAAGGCCTCCCGGCCTCCGGCCTGCGCTCCAAGAACTGGGACGAGTTCGCGCGGCCCGGCGCGTCGGCGATGGATTTCGTGATTACTGTTTGCGACAACGCCGCGGGCGAGGTCTGCCCCGTCTGGCCCGGCGCGCCGGCGAAAGCGCACTGGGGGATCGCCGACCCGGCGGCGGCCACCGGGACGGATGCGGAGCGGCGCATGGCGTTCGAGCGCGCCTTCGCCGAGCTCGCCGCGCGCATCGACGCTCTCGTGGGCACGCAAGCGCCCGCGCCCGAGTCGCCCGCCGGCAAGCCCGCGATCGGGTTCTTCGAGCGCTGGCTGACGCTCTGGGTGCTGCTTTGCATCGTCGCGGGGGTCGCCCTCGGCCAGGCGTTGCCCGGAACGTTCCAGGCGCTCGGCCGCATGGAGCTCGCGCGCGTCAACATCCCGGTGGGTCTGCTCATCTGGGTGATGATCATCCCGATGCTGCTCCGCATCGACTTCGGCGCGCTGCACCAGGTGCGCGCGCACGTGCGCGGCATCGGCGTCACGCTCGTGGTGAATTGGCTGGTGAAGCCGTTCTCGATGGCGCTGCTCGCATGGCTGTTCGTGCGCCAGCTGTTCGCGCCGTGGCTGCCCGCCGCGCAGCTCGACAGCTACGTCGCGGGCCTGATCCTGCTCGCGGCCGCGCCGTGCACCGCGATGGTGTTCGTCTGGAGCCGGCTGACGAACGGCGACCCGTACTTCACGCTTTCCCAGGTGGCGCTGAACGACGTGATCATGGTGTTCGCCTTCGCCCCGATCGTCGCGTTCCTGCTCGGCATCTCCTCGATCAGCGTGCCCTGGGACACGCTGCTCGCCTCGGTGGTGCTCTACATCGTCGTCCCGGTGATCCTGGCGCAGCTCTGGCGCCGCCGCCTGCTGGCGCGCGGCCCGGCGGCGCTCGACGGCGCGCTGGCGCGTATCCAGCCCTGGTCGGTGGCGGCGCTGCTCGCCACGCTGGTGCTGCTGTTCGGCTTCCAGGGCGACGCCCTGCTCGCGCAGCCGCTGGTGATCGTGCTGCTCGCGGTGCCGATCGTGGTGCAGGTGATGCTGAACTCGGGGCTGGCCTACTGGCTGAACCGCCTCGCCGGCGAAAAGCACAGCGTCGCCTGCCCCTCGGCGCTGATCGGGGCATCGAACTTCTTCGAGCTGGCGGTGGCGGCGGCGATCAGCCTGTTCGGCTTCGAGTCGGGCGCCGCGCTCGCCACCGTGGTCGGGGTGCTGGTCGAGGTGCCGGCGATGCTCGCGGTCGTGAGCATGGTCAACCGCTCGCGCGGCTGGTACGAGCGGCGCGCGCGGCGCTAGCGCCGCGCCGCGAACGACTTCAGCATCGCGTCGCGCTCGGCCTGCTGCTTCGCGCGCAGCGAACGGAGGTCCTTCTCGTAGCGGTCCTCGAGGCCGCGCAGCTCGCCGATGTGCTTGTCCTCGAGCTTGCGCAACGCCATCCGGTCTTCGGCGCGCAGCGCCATCTGCGGCTCGAGCCGGTAGGGCACCTGCTCGAACGCGCCGACGTCGGAGACGCCGTCCGCGGGCACCCTGCTCTCGGGCTGCTGCTGCGCCGCCGCCGGCGCCGCGGCGAGCGCCAGCAGCGCCGCCGCGGCCATGCCGATCAATCGTGTGCCTTGGCCCATGGCTCCTCCTTCAGTGCGCCGGCGCGCGCGACTCGCCCAGCCGCAGCAGCCAGTCGCCGGCGCCGTACAGGAACAGGAACATGCCGGCGCCGAGCGGCACCAGCATCCATTCGGTGAACGACGGCCAGTAGTCCGTGTAGCCCGCCCAGTAGCCGCGGAACAGCGGCACCTCCTGGCCGACGATCAGCAGCTCCAGGCGCGCGGCGAAGATGCCGACCATGAACAGCACCGCGGCGAGGAACTGCAGCAGCGGCTGGGCGCGCCATGCGGCCTTGGACATCAGCGCCAGCGGCAGCACGAAGCCGATCCAGATCTCGACGTGGAACAGCGGGTGGCCGATCGCGCGCCAGTGCGCCTCCATGCCCTCGTAGGTGCTCCACAGGCCGGTGAGGATCTGGCCGAAGCGCATCGCCACCACCGCGAGCAGCGCCACCCAGAACAGGCGCGGCATCACCACGTCGTCGAGGAAGCGCACGCTCTCGGGCATGCCGGGGCCGCGCACCGTCACGCTGCCGATGAACAGCATCAGCGCCGCGGCGGTGGCGAAGCCGGTGAGGATGAAGTACATCGGCATCACCGGGCTGTACCACGCCGGCCGCATCGCCATCATGCCGAACACGAGGCCCAGCGTGCCGGGGGCGAGGATGCACACCACGAACGACAGGATCGAGACGCGGTGCGTGAGCTTCGACTCCCAGTCGCCCGCGTGCAGCAGGTAGAACTTGATGCATAGCAGCACCAGGTCGATGGTGTAGAGCACGCCCATCCACCACATCGGCGAGTGGATCTGCAGCGCGGTGGGCATCGCCCACAGCATGCGGAACGGGTGCCCCAGCTCCAGCGCGAGCAGCGTGAACCCGGTGACCAGGGTGATGATCGCCAGCCACACGCAGCGCTTGGCGACCGGGTAGAACACCCGGATGCCGAACACGGTGTCGAGCGAGGCGATGATCGACAGGCCCGAGGAAGCGAGCAGGAAAAAGAGGTAATACGCGATCGGCGCGCCCCAGGCGACGTCGCTCGAGGTGTTGAACGCGGCGTGGCCCT
>CAZVHU010000052.1:0-19435 GCA_964627075.1 uncultured Enterobacteriaceae bacterium
ACCAGCTACGGATCGTCGCCTTGGTGGGCCTTTACCCCGCCAACTAGCTAATCCGGCATCGGCCGCTCCCGTCGCGCGAGGCCCTTGCGGGTCCCCCGCTTTCATCTCTCGATCGCATGCGGTATTAGCCAATCTTTCGACTGGTTATCCCCCACGATGGGACACGTTCCGATGCATTACTCACCCGTTCGCCACTCGCCACCAGGGTTGCCCCCGTGCTGCCGTTCGACTTGCATGTGTAAGGCATGCCGCCAGCGTTCAATCTGAGCCAGGATCAAACTCTTCAGTTCAAAACCTGTGCTGCTTCTCACTCAAAGTAAACGGAGTTACTTCGTGTGAGCACTAGATGCTTGGACCGTGCTCGGCCGATGTTCCGGCTTCGCGCGGCGCCTTCAGCATGCGAGCGCCCACACCTATCGGCTGCGAATTGTTAAAGAGCGTTGGTTGCGGGGAGAGGATTTGAACCTCTGACCTTCGGGTTATGAGCCCGACGAGCTGCCAGACTGCTCCACCCCGCGCCCGAAGAGAACGAGATTTTAGCGGGGAGCGGAAGGCGGTGTCAACAAATTGACGCTCGGGATCTTGCCCGAGGGCAGTTTTCAGTCGGCGGTGGCCCCGCTGGCGCGAATCACCTTGGCCCATTTGGCAGACTCTGCGCGGATCCATGCGCTGAATTCCCCGGCAGAGCCGCCGATGACGTCGAAGCCCTGCTTCGAGAGCGCGTCGCGGGTGTCTTGCCCGCGCATCGCCTTGACGGTCTCCGCACCAAGCCGGTTCACCGCCTCGGGCGGCGATCCTGCGGTGACCAGGAGCCCGATCCAGGCGAGCGACTCAAGCTGCGGGAAGCCCAGCTCGGCCACGCTCGGGACTTCGGGCGCCATCGGGCTGCGCTTGAGGCCGGTGACCGCGAGCCCCTTCATCTTGCCCGCCTTCACCTGCGGCAGCACTGCAGGGATGATCGCGAACATGGCGTGGATGTTCCCGGCCAGCATATCGGTCACCGCGGGCGGGAATCCGCGGTAAGGAATGTGGACGATGAACGCCTTGGCGTCGCTCTTGAGCAGCTCCATGGTGAGGTGCGAGGCGCTGCCGCCACCCACCGAGCCGTAGGACAGGCGCCCCGGATTGCGCCGCACGTAGGCGACGAAGTCCTTGAACGAATCTACGCCCACCGACGGGTGCACCACCAGCATTTGGGGCGCCGAAGCCAGCAGCGAGACGGGCACGAGGTCGCGGTCCGAGTCGAACCCCAGGTTCTTGTAGAGCATCTTGTTGATCGCCACCGGCCCGTTGCCGCCAATCAGCAGGGTGTGCCCGTCCGGCGCGGCCCTGGCCACCGCTTCCGCGCCGATGTTGCCGCCGGCACCGGCGCGATTCTCGACCACGAAGGGCTGGCCGAGCGCCGATTGCAGCTTGCTTGCCAGAGTCCGCCCCACGATGTCCGGCGTGGAGCCCGCGGGATACGGCACGATGACCCGCACCGGCTTGGATGGATAGAGCTGTGCTACCGCGCCCATGGGCATGGCCGCAAGCAGTAGCGTTAGGACGAATGCGCGCATGGTTTCCCCTCCTCAGATCCGCTCGGTTTCGCCGCTCCTCGGCTGCCAGACCATCAGGCGCCGCTCGGCAAGCGACACGACGAAGTCGAGCACGAGCGCGAATGCGGTGAGCACCAGGATGCCGGCGAAAACCGTGTTGATGTCGAACACGCCCTCGGCCTGGTGGATCAGGTAGCCGACGCCTTCGGCAGAACCCAGGTACTCGCCCACCACGGCGCCGACGAACGCGAGCCCGACCGAATTGTGCAGGCTGGCGAACACCCAGCTCATCGCCGAAGGCAGGTAGACGTAGCGCAGCAGCTGGCGATCGCTCGCGCCCAGCATGCGGGCGTTGGCGAGCACGACGGGGCTCACCTCGCGAACGCCCTGGTAGACGTTGAAGAACACGATGAAGAAGACCAGCGTGATGCCGAGCGCCACCTTGGAGGCCATGCCCAGGCCGAACCAGACGAAGAAGATCGGCGCCAGGATTACGCGCGGCATGGCATTGAGCGCCTTGATGTAGGGATCGACGACCGCGGAGGAGCGCGGCGCGAGCGCCAGCCAGACGCCGATCGCGATGCCGAACACGGTGCCGATGATGAACGCCAGCAGCGTCTCGAGCAGGGTCACCCACAGGTGCCGGTAGATCTCGCCGCCGGCGAACCAGGCCCAGATCCGACCGAGCACCTTGAGCGGCTCGCCGAAGAAGAACGCCGCCTTGTGCGGGTCGTCGAAGTACACCGGCGGCAGGATGCCGGGCACGGTGAGCACGTGCCACGCGACGAACACGCCGGCGAGCAGCAGCACCTGCCACGCGCGCAGCGCCAGATTACTTCCGTTGCTGCGCATAGCCCTTGAGCACCTCGTCCTTCATCGCGTGCCAGATCTCGGCATGCAGCTCGAGGAAGCGCGGCGTGAGTCGCACCTCGGAGACGTCGCGCGGCCGCGGAATGTCGATGAGGTACTCGCCGATCGTGCGGGTCTCCGGCCCGGCGGAGAGCACCACGACGCGATCCGCGAGCGCGATCGCCTCCTCGAGGTCGTGGGTGATGAACACCACGGACTTGCGGTCGGCGGACCAGAGCTCGAGCAGCTCGTTTTCCATCAGCTGCCGGGTCTGGACGTCGAGCGCCGAGAACGGCTCGTCCATCAGCAGGATCTTCGGGTCGAGGATCAGCGTCTGCGCGAGCGACACGCGCTTGCGCATGCCGCCGGAGAGCTGGTGAGGATAGCGGTCGCCGAATCCGCCCAATCCGACCCGACGCAGCCATTCGTCGCCCTGCCGGCGCGCCTCCCCGACCGGCAGCCCGCGGAACTCCAGTCCCGCGCCGACGTTGTCGAGCGCATTGCGCCACGGCATCAGCGCCTCGGTCTGGAAAAGATACCCTGCGTGGCGGTTGATCCCGGCGAGCGGCTCGCCGAGCACGGTAACGCTGCCTGCGGAAGGCGCGAGCAGCCCCGCGGCGACGTTGAGCAGCGTCGACTTGCCGCAGCCGGTCGGGCCGACCACGGAAACAAACTCGCCCGGAGCGACGCGCAGCGTCGTGTCCCGGACCGCGGTGTAGCGCTTGGAGCCGTCCTCGCGCGAGACGAACGTGCAGGTGATCCGCTCCAGCGCGAGCGCCGGCGCTCCGGGCACGGCGCTCACTTGTGCTTGGCGTTCGCCTTCTTCGCGAATTCGTTGGTGTAGGTGCGAGCCAGCTCGATCTGCGCGCTTTTCACGCCGGGGTCGAACTCGCGCAGCGCGGCGAGCGTGGCCCTGGCGCCGGCGTCCGAGATGAGGCCGTCCGGGGAGATCGCCTCCTTCACCTTGTCGTAGGAGAACAGGTAGAGCGCGCGGTCCCCCAGCAGGAAGGACTCCGGAACGACCTTAGCGATGTCCGTCGCGCTCGCCCTGGCGATCCACATGTCTGCGCGCACGATCGCGGTCGCGAGCGCCTGGGCGACATTCGGGTACTTCTTCAGGAACTGCTCCGGCGCATACAGGCAGCCGGCCGGCAGCGGCGCACCCCAGACCTCCTGCGTGCCCTTGACGCTGCGAGTGTCGGCCACGATCCGCACGTCTCCGTCGAGCTCGAGCTTGGTCATGACCGGATCGACGTTCGAGATGGCGTCGATCTGGCCGCTCTTCATGGCTGCGATCGCGCCCGCTCCGATCCCCGCGCCGACGATAGACACGTCCTTGTTCGGGTCCAGGCCCGCCTTGGTGAGGAGCTGCTTCACCAGGTTGTGCGTGCTCGAGCCCGGCGCCGAGACCCCGATCTTCATGCCCTTCAGGTCCTTGAACGATTTGAACCCCGTGGCCTTCGACTTGCTGACGCCGAGCGCGATCTGCGGCAGGCGGCCCTGAAGCACAAAGGCGGTGAAGTACTGCTTCTTGCCCTGCAGGCTGATGGTGTGCTCGTAGGCGCCGGAAACCACCTCCGCGCTGCCGCCAACGACGGCCCGCAGCGCCTGCGAGCCGCCGGCAAAGTCGCTGATCTTGACCTCCAGCCCCTCGTCCTTGAAGTAGCCGAGTTGCTCCGCGATCGTGAGTGGCAGGTAGTAGAACGCGCTCTTCCCGCCGACCGCGATGTGCACATCGCGCTTCTCGAGCTGGGCGAACGCGCCCCCCGCAAACGTCAACGCCGCAATGGCAAGCGCAAGCAGTTTCTTCATGGCAGCACCCTCCTCACCGGAACTATAAACCGTGGCGGTCCATTATGGCTTGCGACACCGTGCCGAGGTCCACGTACTCGAGTTCCCCGCCGAGCGGCACCCCGCGGGCGATGCGGCTCGCCTTGACGCCCCGCGCCCGCAGCATTTCGGCGACGTAGTGCGCGGTGGCTTCGCCCTCGTTGGTGAAGTTGGTGGCGAGGATCACTTCCTGCACCACGCCGTCGCTGGCGCGCGCGAGCAGCCGATCCAGGCCGATGTCGCGCGGGCCGATGCCATCCAGGGGCGACAGCCGGCCCATGAGCACGAAATACATGCCCGAGTAGCTCGAGGTCTGCTCGACCACCGCAAGGTCCGCCGGCGTCTCGACCACGCAAAGCAGCGAGGCGTCGCGCCGAGGCGAGCGGCACAGCGAGCACACCTCGTCCTCGGTGAAGTTGTTGCACCGGGTGCAGTGGCGCACCGCCTGCAGCGCCGTGGCAAGCGCCTGTGCCAGGACCTCGGCGCCTGCGCGCTCATGCTGCAACAAGTAGTACGCCATGCGCTGCGCTGAGCGCGGCCCGACCCCCGGCAGCACGCGCAGCGCCTCCACCAGCTGCTCCAGGCCCTGCGCGCTCGGAACCGGCTCGCGCTTCATCCGGACGCTGCCCCGCGCCTCAGAACGGTAGCTTGAAGCCGGGCGGCAGGCCGAGACCGGTGGTCATGCCCGACATCTTCTCGCTAATGGCTGCCTCGACGCGGCGCGCAGCGTCGTTGAACGCGGCCGCCACGAGGTCCTCGAGCATCTCGCGGTCATCGCCCAGCAGCGAGGGGTCGATCGTCACCCGCTTGACGTCGTGCTTGCAGGTCATCACGACCTTCACCATTCCCGCGCCCGACTGCCCTTCGACCTCGGTGGCCGCGAGCTGCTCCTGCATGCGGCGCATGTTGTCCTGCATCATCTGCGCCTGCTTCATCAGCTGGCCGATATTTCCGCGCATCGTAAGCTCCTAGCTTTCGTTCTTTCCCGCCGGCTGCACGCTCGGCTCGACCACCCGCGCGTCGAACAAGGTCACCAGGTCCTGCACGAACTGGTCGCCCTTCATGCTGCGCGCAGCGGCCGCCCGCCGCGCCTCGCGATCGCTCGCCTCGCGCGCCGCCACCGAGCTGCCGCCGACCTCGCCCGCCGTGACGCGCACGGTCATCGGCCTGCCGAAATGCTGGGCGAGCGCGGCCTGCAGCTTCTCGCGGTAGCTGTTGCCCGACAGGTGCGCCATGGATTTCGGCACGGCGAGCTCGATTACGCCCTCCTCGAAGCGCCGCATCTCGGCGTTGCGCACAAGTTCCTTGGCGGCCCCGCCCACCGCGAGCTGCTGCGCGAGCGCCTCCCAGTTGCCGTCGAAGCCGGCGCCTGCAGGGCGACTCGCGGCCGGGCGCGCCGTGGCAGCCGGCGCCGGCGCCGCAACACGTGGCCCACCTTCGTCCGGGCGGAACGCGATCATGCGCAGCAGCGTCATCAGGAAACCCGAGTGCTCGTCGGGCGCGAGCGGCAGGTCCTCGCGGCCCTGCAACGCGATCTGGTAGAGCAGCTGCACCGTCTCCGGGTCGAGCGCGCGCGCGAGCTCCTGGATGCGCACGCGCTCCGGCAGGTCCTCCTCGAGGGCGGCCGGGACGGCTTGCGCAAGCGACACGCGCAGCAGCAGGCTCGACAAGTCCTGCAGCGCGTTGTCGAACGACAGGCTGCGCGCCTGCATCTCGCCTGCGAGCGCCATCAGCGCGGCGCCGTCGCCTTGGGCGACGAGCTCGAGCATGCGCACGAGATAGCCCTCGTCGATCGCACCGAGCATCGCGCGCACGCCCTCCGCCGCCACGCGGCCCGCGCCGTGCGCGATCGCCTGGTCGAGCAGCGACAGTGCGTCGCGCATGCTGCCCGCGGCGGCTCGGCCGATGACCGGCAGCGCCTCGGGTTCGAAGGGGATCTTCTCGGCCTCCAGCACGCGCGCGAGATGCGCGGCGATCGCGGCGCGCGGCATCTGCTTGAGGTTGAACTGCAGGCAGCGCGACAGCACCGTCACCGGGATCTTCTGCGGGTCGGTGGTGGCGAGGATGAACTTCAGGTGCTCGGGCGGCTCCTCCAGCGTCTTCAGCATGGCGTTGAAGGCGTGGCCGGAGAGCTGGTG
The DNA here is from genome assembly GCA_964627075.1 of uncultured Enterobacteriaceae bacterium. Classification (GTDB taxonomy): domain Bacteria; phylum Pseudomonadota; class Gammaproteobacteria; order Burkholderiales; family SG8-39; genus 2-02-FULL-66-14. Next base: position 6,356 of record CAZVHU010000052.1, read on the forward strand.
CACCTCGTCGATGACATACACCTTGTAGCGGCCGCGCGTCGGCGCGTACTGCGCGGTGTCGAGCAGCTGCCGCATCTCGTCCACCTTGGTGTTGGTGGCGGCGTCCACTTCCAGCAGGTCCACAAACCTGCCGCCGTCGATCTCCGCGCAGGCCGTGCACCTGCCGCACGGCTGCGGCGTGACGCCGGCCTCGCAGTTGAGGCACTTGGCGAGGATGCGCGCCAGCGTCGTCTTGCCGACGCCGCGCGTGCCGGTGAAGAGGTAGGCGTGGTGCAGGCGCTGGTCTTCGAGCGCGTGGCGCAGGGCCTTGACGACGTGCTCCTGCCCGACAAGCGCGCTGAAATCCCGCGGCCGCCACTTGCGCGCTAGCACCTGGTAGGACATGAGCCGATTCTAGCAGCGGGGTGCGAGGGGAACGCCGCGCGCTCCCCTCGCCCGCTCGAATGATCTGGCGAGCCTGACCCCCGGCACTTGCGGATTCCAGCTGTGGCTGCTTCCTTCCGGACCTGACCAGGTTCACCGGGCCGCAATGCGGGGAGGCCCGCCGCCCGCATTATGCCGGATCGCGGCCTCTGGACTGGCGGAGAGAGTGGGATTCGAACCCACGATACGCTGTTAACGTATACACGCTTTCCAAGCGTGCGCCTTAAGCCGCTCGGCCATCTCTCCGCAGGGCCGCAATTCTAACGCCCAGAAGCAAAGGCCCGCCGAAGCGGGCCTTTGCGTGGTGCAGCGAGACGCCGGAATTTACGTCGCCTTGGTGTCGATGTCGCCCTCGAGCACCGGGTAGCGCACGTGGTCCACCAGCTCCTGCGTCTCCTGGTCGGGCGCCGGGGTGAGCAGGCTCACCACGAAGATCACCAGGAATCCGAGCGGCACGCCGAAGATGCCAGCCGAGATCGGGCTGATGTCCCACCAGGTGTTCTCGGCAATCGTCCCTTTCACGCCGAACACCGAGCGCAGCCAGGGCTGCGTGATGCACATGTAGTAGAACGTGACGCCGGTTCCGGCGAGCATGCCGAGCGTCGCGCCCCACTTGTTGGCGCGCTTCCAGAAGATCCCCATCGTCAGCGCCGGGAAGAAGCTCGCCGCAGCGAACGAGAACGCCGCGCTCACCAGGAACAGGATGTCCGCCGGCTTCTGCGCCGCGACCGACGCCGCCAGCACCGCGACCACCAGCAGCAGCATCTTCGCCACCGTGAGGCGCGTCTTGGTGGAGGCCTGCGGGTTGATCAGCTTGTAATAGAGGTCGTGCGACAGCGCGTTGGCGATCGTGAGCAGCAGGCCGTCGGCGGTGGAGAGCGCGGCCGCTAGGCCCCCCGCCGCCACCAGGCCCGAGATCACGTACGGCAGCTTCGCGATCTCCGGCGTCGCCAGCACCACGATGTCGCCGCCGATCGCGATCTCGGCCAGCTGCACGATGCCGTCGCCGTTGATGTCGACGATGTTGAGCAACGCCCGGTCGACTGCCGACCAGTTGGCGACCCAGCGCGGCAGGTCGGCGAACTTGGTGCCGACCACGAACTGGTACATCTCGTACTTCACCAGCACCGCGAGCACCGGCGCCGAGAAGTACAGCAGGAAGATGAAGAACAGCGACCAGGTCACCGAGACGCGCGCCTCCCTCACGCTGGGCGTGGTGTAGTAGCGCATCAGGATGTGAGGCAGCGCCGCGGTGCCGACCATGAGGCAGAAAATGAGCGCAAGGAAGTTCTTGCGCGCCACTTCGCGCGCCTTGTCGGTCGCCCCCGGGAACGGCGTCGCGTGCGGCCGCGGCGGCCCGGTGCGCGCGGCGGCCGCGTTCTTGTCCGCGGTCCACTTCGTCTTGGCCGCGTCGGCGTTGGCCGGGAAGGCCTTCACCGCGTCCTCCGCCGCCTTGATCTCCACGGGGGCCGCATTGGCCGCGCGCAGGTCGGCGAGCTTCTTCTCCACCGCGGCCTTCTCGGTCTGGTAGGACCCCGGCAGCGCCTTGATCTTGGCGTCGGCATCGTCGGCGCGCTTCTTGAAGATGCCGCGCACCTCGAGCTCCTTCGGGTCCTTGGCGAGCTCCTTCTCCTTCGCCGTCACCTTCTCCAGCGTGTAGCCGTAGGCGACGTGCGGCACCGGGATGCCGGTGTGGCGCACCCCGAGCATCGCGAGCGGAATCAGGTAGGCGATGATCAGGATGATGTATTGCGCCACCTGCGTCCACGTGACCGCGCGCATGCCGCCGAGGAACGAGCACACCAGGATGCCGGCGAGCCCGAGGAACACGCCGACCTGGAAGTCCACCCCGGTGAACCGCGTCGTGATCACGCCGACGCCGAAGATCTGCGCCACGACGTAGGTGAACGAGCACAGGATCGCGCACACCATCCCGACCATCCGCGGCAGGTGCCCTCCGTAGCGCGCGCCGAGGAAGTCCGGAATGGTGAACTGGCCGAACTTCCTCAGGTAGGGCGCGAGGAACAGCGCCACCAGCACGTAGCCGCCGGTCCAGCCCAGCACGAACGCGAGGCCGTCGTAGCCGCCGAGGTACAGGCCGCCCGCCATGGCGATGAACGAGGCCGCGCTCATCCAGTCGGCGCCGGTCGCCATGCCGTTGAACAGCGCCGGCACGCGCCGGCCCGCGACGTAATACTCCGCGACGTCCGCGGTCCGGCTCATGACGCCGATGCCCGCATAGAGCAGGATGGTGGCGAACAGGAACGCGTAGCCGATCCAGCGGTTGGGCAGGCCGAGCTGCTCGGCGATGCCCAGGACTACGACGAAGCCGATGAATCCGCCTGTGTAGAAGGCGTAGTACTTTTTCAGGGACTGCGCGAATGCCTTCTGGCTGAAGGCCTGGGTAGCGCCGTTGCTCATTCGTCTTCTCCCTCGTGAACGCCGTATTCCCGGTCCAGCTTGTTCATGTAGCTGGCGTAGAACCAGATGATGAGCACGTAGATCGCGAGCGACCCCTGCGCGCCCATGTAGAACGGGATCGGCCAGCCCATGAAGGTCACGGTGCTCAGCTCGATCGCGTAGTAGCCGATGACGAACGTCACGACGAACCAGATCACCATCAGGATGGCGGTGATCCGGAGGTTCTTCTTCCAGTACTCGATGTGCCCCTGCGACAGCTTCATCGGTCCTCCGCAGTGTGTTGGCGCGCACGAAACGCGCTCCGGCCCTCGACCGGCACATAGATGCTGCGCGGGCTGGCTTACAGCGCGCTTACGGTCTCTTACGTGGAACTTACGAGCCGCTCCCCGCGACCAGGGTGCTGCGTCGCAGCATCCCGTTTTTCATCCCGTTGGCTGCGCGGCCATGCCTATCAGGATCTGCTGAGCCACGGTAAGAGCAATGCCGAGCACGATCACGAGGAACAGCGCCACCCACGGGATGTGCCGGTCGACGACGAACTTCGGCGCGAGACGGCGCGCGAGCCACATCGCGGGCGAGGCGATCAGCTTGATGATGCGATAGAACATGTTCTGCTCGCGCCCTTGGCCCGCGAGCACGTAGAGGATCCCCTGGCCGACGAGCGCGTAGAAATTGATCAGCACCAGCTCGCGCAGCGCGGTGACCGCGAAGTAGTAAATGCGGAGTTCGTCCAAGGTGGCTTGGCGCGGCTTGAAAGGTGCGGATTGTAGGTGATCTGCTCCCTCATCCGGCGCGGCGTGCTGCCCGCCGCAGGCAGAGCCCGCCGGGACCGCGGGAGCCACCAGCCGGGTCACCGCCGGTCGTCCAGCGCCAGACTGTCCTGGAGCCTGGCCACTTGCTGCAGCGACGCCGTGAGAATGCGGCGGTACCGGGGATCGAGCGTGGTCGGGTCGACCCGGTTCTCCGCCCCTTGCGCAGGGTGCTCCAGGTGCTGGTGCCGCAGCCGTAGCGTCTGAATGAAGTGCAGCGCCTCGATTGCCCGGGCGGCTTCGGCTTCCGTCGGCGTTCCGGCGCGCGCCGCTGCGCGCAACCGATCTGCCGTGCCGGTCTGCGGCAGGTTGCGCGCGAGGGCCCACACGCGCGCCGCGTCCACCAGTGGGCGCACTCCGTGTTTCTTCAGGTCGATCGTCCCGGGGCGGCAGGTTTCGTGATCGCCGGCGCTGTCGCACAGGCGGCCGCTCGGCAATCGCGCCTGCAGCGCATTCACCGCCATGCCGTGCAGGAACGCGGCGCTCGCCCCGGTGCGCGCGAGCAGCCAGCCACGCAGCGTGCCGGCGAGGTGCCGCGCGCCCGCGATCGCGCGCAGGTCGAAGAAGATCGCCGCGTGCAGCAGCGCGTCCGGGTCCGGACTGCGTACCCACCCGGCGAAAGTGGCCTGCCACTCCTCGAGCGTGAGGCACCAGCGCGGATTGCGCGCCATGATGTCGCCCCTGCAAAGCGGGATTCCGGCTTTTTCGAGCGCCCGGTTGACCTCGTCTGCGAACGCGAGGAACGCCGGCTTGTCGGCAGCGCCTTCGCCCAGGATCAAGGCGTTGTCCTGGTCGGTCGCGAGAGTTTGCTCCATGCGGCCTTCGCTGCCCAGTGCGATCCAGCACCACTCACCCGCCACGGCGTGGCGCCGCGCTGCGATATCGATCGCGCGCCGGGTCAGCGCATCGTTGAGCGCGGTCGTCACTCGCGTCAGCGGTTCGGCGCCCATTCCGTGCACCAACAGGCTGCCGGCGAGCATGCGCACGCCCGCCGCCGCCTCGCTTAGCGCATCGAAAGTCTCCGCGCTGCGGATACGTTCGCTCGCGCGCCGCAGGCCCGCTTGCTGTCTGGCCGGCGCGCCGGTCAGCATGCGGCTGCGTCAGAGTTGGTAATCGAGCGCAAGTCGGCTCTGCAGTTCCTTTGCGATGCGCAGCGCCTCCTTGAGGGCGGACTGGGTCACGCGGTCAAGACTTTCGGGCGACACCTGGTTCGCGGCCTCGCCTCCCGCGTCGGGCTGTGCCACCTGTTTTTCGAGCCGGAGCCGCTGCACAAGGTAGAAGGCCGCGACCGCGGCTTCGGCCTCCGTGCGGTTCGGGCCGAGCGTTGCTCGCAACCGCGCCGCGGTATTCGTCTGCGCCACGCCCTTGGCGAGCGCGTAGATGCGCGCCACATCCACGAATATGCGCGCCCCTTGGAGCTTGAGGTTGAGGCTGGCCGGCGAGCCCGTGGTGGCGAATCCGCCGAGGCGGGTGATTCCCGGCTGCGCCTCCAGCGCCGCCTGCGCCATGTGCCGGAGAAACGCGGGATGCGTGCGCACGCGCTCGCCCACCCAGTCGCGCAGCGCCGCGACCAGCTCGCCGTCGCCGTAGAGCGCGCGGAAATCGAAGCAGATCGCCGCGTCGAGCAGCGCCTTGGGCAGCGAGACGTCGATCCAGCCGGCCATCTTGCCGCGCCACTCCTCGAGCGAAAGGCACAACGCCGGATTGGAGGCCATGACATTCCCCTTGCACAGCGGGAAGCCGCAAGCGTCGAGCGCCTCGTTCACCTCGCGCGCGAATGGCAGGACCCGTTCGCGGACCTGCGCCGGCGCCGCGCCGTCGTGGCAGGTGAAGACGAGCCCGTTGTCCTGGTCGGTCGAAAGGGTCTGCTCGAAGCGCCCTTCGCTGCCGAATGCGAGCCAGCACCAGCGGATCCGCCCCAGATCATGGCGCTTGCGCACGATCTCGATTGCGCGCTGGCTCAGCCGGTCGTTCAGCACCGAGACGAACAACGTCAGCTGCTCGGGCGCGACGCCCTGATCGACCAGCAAACCGGTGAGCCGGCGAAGCTCCGCCGCGATCGACGCCAAGGTCGGAATCGCGCTCGCGAGGCGCAGTTCCATGGTGATCTCGCCCAGGCCCAGCCGCTGCAGCGAGAACAGGTCGCGCTCGGACACGACCCCGGCGAGTTGGTCTCCCTCGAACACGAGCACGTGCCGGATGCGTCTCGCGAGCATGGCCATCGCGGCCTCGTAAGCGAGCGCGTGTCCGGGAAGCGCGACGGGGTCGCGCGACATGATTTCGGCGACCGGGCGCGCCCCGGCGCCTTCGGCGGCGATCTGCACCATGTCGTGCGATGTGACGATCCCGACCGGCCGCGAGCGCCCGTCCAGCACCACGATCGAGCCGACGACCTGCTGCCGCATCAGCGACGCCGCGTCTGCGCACGCAGTTGCTTCGCCGCAGGTCACCGGTGCGCGCTGCACGAGCGACCGCAGCGGACGCGCGAAGGTCTGCTGTTCGCCGGCAAGGCGCCGTTCAAGCTGAGCGTACTTTTCAGGCATCGCGGCGCTGCCCTCAGTACTGGACGCGCGCGTAGTACGTCGCGCGCGAGGCCTCCAGCGCCTCGCCGAGCGTCACGATCCCGCGCGCCGCGAGGAGCGGCATCAGCTTGACGAAGATCTCGCCGGTGAGCAACGCGTCGCCCAGCGCCGTGTGCCGGCCGATGACGCGCACACCGAGGCGCTCGGCGATTGCCTCGAGGCGGTGGTCCTCGTGCGCCGGGTGCACCGCCGCGGACAGGAGCAGCGTGTCGAGCACCGGCTGGTCGAAGCGTGCGCCGCTCGCGGCCTCCTTCAACTCGAGAAAGCGCATATCGAATGCCGCGTTGTGGGCGACCAGCACCGTATCCTCGCAGAAGCGGTGGAACGCCGGCAGCACGCTCTCGATGGACGGCTGCCCGGCAAGCACCTTGTCATCTATGCCGTGCACCCGGACCGATTCCCGGGAAAGGGGCCGGCGCGGATTCACGAGCTGCTCGAACGCCTCGTTCTTCAGCATGCGCCCGTTCACGATGCGCACCGCGCCGATCGAGATGATCTCGTCGCCGGCGGAGGGTTCCAGGCCCGTGGTCTCCGTGTCGAACACGGTGTAGGCGAGCTCCGCTAGCCTGCGCTCCTGCAGCGCGAGTGACTTGCCCGTGACCCGGAACAGATCGAAGTCGTAGTATTCGGGACGGCTCTCCGAGGGCCCGGCCGCCGCAGGCGCGGGCTCCGCCGCCGCCCCCGCGGGCAGCAGGAAACGGAAGCGCGCGCTGCGCTCGCCGCCCGGGCCGGTCGCGTGATACCAGACTTCCCCGCCGTGGCGCTCCAGCACGTCCCGCAGCGTCAGCGGCGTATGTTCCGCGCCGATCTTCATCGGCTCGCTCTCCCAGAGCGAGAGCGCGTCGCTCGCCACAATGGCGCCCGACCAGCCCAAGTCGAGCTCCGCGTGCGCTCCGGAGGCGCGCGCAGCGAAGCGCAGGAGCCGCACCCCGTAGTCGTCCTGCAGCCGCCCGGCGAGGAACGCGAACGCCTGCACCAGTGCGAAGCTGTCCACGCGGATCCACAGCTCTTCGTCGACTTCGTCCGACTCGACGCCGATGCCCAGGACGGCCTCGATGCGCTGGCGCGCCACTCGGAGGAGGTCCGCGGCGCGCATGTCTTCGAGCGACAGGTGCGCCTTCAGCGCGTCGGCGTACGCGTGCAGCGCGTGGTTGAGCTGCTGCGAGAGTCCCCGCGACTCCTCCATGACGATGCCGATGAACCGCGCGCGTCGTGCCGCGTCCATGTCGGGGAAGGTTCCGAGATTCTCGGCCGCCGCGCGGATGTTCGCCACCGGGGCGCGCACCCCCGCAGCAAGCGACTGCAACAGCGTGCGGCGCGAAGCCTCCTGGTCGAGGAGCCCGGTCACGTCCTCCAGGGTCAATACGACGCCCGCCACCGCGCCGCCCGAGTCGACGAACGGCGCAGCGCGCACCCGGACCAGTCGGCCTGCCGCCGTCGCTGTGACGAAGCGGGTGCTGGGCGGTGCCTCGCCCGGACGCAGCAGCTGCGCGAGCTTTTCCAGTGCGTGCGCGATCTGGTCCCGGTCGATCAGCGTGAAAACCGAGCGCCCGAGGCCGACCAGCGCCTTGTTCGCCGCCGCGCCGGCGAAAATGGCGCGTGCGCGCTCGTTGTAGAGCAGGATCCTTCCTTCGGAGTTGCAGACCAGCACGCCCTCGGACAGCTCCGACATGAGCGCCGCAAGGCGATTACGCTCCTCTTCCAGCTTCGCGCCCGCCTCCTTGACGCGCAGCTCCACCTCGCGCTTGAGCTCGCCGTGGGCCTCGGCGAGCCGGTTGACCGCCGCGGCGGCCTGCGCCACCTCGCGCGCACCCTCGGTGCGCACGCGCAAGGCCTGGTTCGCGTCCAGCACCACCGCGGTCTGCTCGGCAAGCGCCTGGATCGCGACGACGTATTCGCCGAACAGCCATTTCACTGCGCCGAAGCAGACGAAAAGCAGGATCAGCGCGGCGAACGCGAGCAGCGGCGCGCGCTCCGAGAACACGCCGATTACCGCATCCCGCTCCGCCTCGGGCAGGCCCGTGGTCAGGGCGAAGCCGAGCGCCGCGCCGAGCGCGAGCAGCGCGCTCCACGTACCCGCGGTCCATAGGAACATCTTCGGCCGTGAATTCATCCGCCCGCAAGCAGCGAGTCGATCTTCGCCACCAGCTCGGTGTTCGAGAAGGGCTTGGTGACGTAGAGGTCCGCGCCAAGCGACACGCCCTTGCTTACTTCCACCTCGCGGCCCTTGGCCGACAGCATGACGATCTTGATGCCCTTCCACTCCGGGCGCTCGCGCATGCGCCGGCAGACCTCGTAGCCGTTGACGCGCGGCATCATCACGTCGAGCAAGACCAGGTCCGGGGCGAAGCTTTCCACGCCCGCGAGGGCCGCTTCGCCGTTGTCCGCGACCATGACCTGGTAGCCGCTCTTTTCGAGCAGGTATTCGAGCGCCGTAACGATGTTGGGCTCGTCGTCCACGATCAGAACCTTCTTGCTCATGCCGCCTCCGCTCGCGTCAGCGGAAGGGTGAACGAGAAGCACGCCCCGCCGCCAGCCCTGTTGCTCACCCAGATCCGGCCGCCGTGGTGCTCCACGATATGCCGGCATATGTACAGGCCGAGCCCCGAACCCTGGGGCTTGCCCGTGAGCGGGTCTCCGGCCTGCACGAACTTGTCGAAGATGATCCTCTCGTCTCCGGGCCGCACGCCTGGCCCGTTGTCACAGACATCGACTCGCAGCGTGCGCTCGAGCTGCGTCAGCGCGATCTCGACCACCCGGCCCTGCGGATTGCAGAACTTCACCGCGTTGGAAAGGAGGTTGAGCATCACCTGCACGAGGCGGTCGAGGTCCGCCCTCACCGGCGACACCCGCTCCGGAAGGCGCGCCTCCACGCGCACGTTGTTCTCCTGGAAGAACTGGCTCATCGCGTTGAGCGTGTCGCCCACCACCTCGCGCAGGTCGACCTCGGTCTCGTGCCAGTCCGCCCTCCCCGACTCGATCTTGGCGAGGTCCAGCACCTGATTGATGAGGCGGGTCAAGCGCTCGGTCTCCTTGGTGATGATGCCGAGGAACTTGCGGCGTTGCGCGAGATCGACGCGCGGGTCCTGGTTGAGGATCTCGGTGAACGCCCGGATCGAGGTGAGCGGCGTGCGCAACTCGTGCGTGACGGTGGAAAGGAAGTCGTCCTTGAGCCGGTCCAGCTCCTTGAGCCTCTCGTTGGCGGCGCGCAGCTCGGCGCTCGCCGCCTCGAGCTCGCGCGACTTCTGCTCGAGGCGGTGGCTGTACAGCACCACCTGCGACGCCTCGTCGAGGATCTTGCGCACCTCCTCCAGCGTCAACGCCTCCTCCTTGACCGCCGAGCCGACCATGATGCGGGCCGACGAGGCGCCGATCGCGCCGGCGAGCAGCGTCTCGACGTGGTGCACCAGGTCCGCGTCCGCCTCGAGCGCCTGCTCGGGCCAGCGCAGCCCCTTGCGCCCGGCGTAATCGCGGAAGTCCTGATCCGCCGCCTCCGTGCCGAGGAAGCGCGCAAGCAGGCTGTGCAGGTCGGATGCCGAGGCGGTGCCACGCCAGAAGCGCGCCCCCGCGGTCTGCGGCGAGCGCCGGAACACGTCGACGAACACGCTCCCCTGGCGGTGCTCCTCCGCGCTCTGCGCGCCGGAGAGCGACACCCAGACGTACGCCCCGACGTTCGCGATCATGCTCCAGAGCATCGCATGGGTGATCTGGTCGAGCCCCGAGAGCCCGAACAGCTGCAGCGGCTTCAGCAGCGCAATGCCGAACGGCCCCTGCTCCAGCAGCCCGATTGGCAGCCAGCCCGAGCGTGCCAGCGCCGGCAGCAGCAGCGTGTAGAACCAGACCCCGAAGCCCGCGAGCAGCCCGGCGAGCGCGCCGCGGCGCGTGCCGCCCTTCCAGAATATGCCGCCCAGCGCCGCCGGCGCGAACTGCGCCACCGCGGCGAACGAGATCAGGCCGATCGAGACCAGCGCGTAGGCCTCGCCCGCGAGGCGGAAGTACAGGTAGCCGAGCAGCAGGATGAGCAGGATCGCGCCGCGGCGGATTCCGAGCAGCAGCCCGGTAAGGTCGCGACGCTCCGCGAGCCGCAGGCGGCGCAGGCGAAGCAGAACCGGCATCACCAGGTCGTTGCACACCATGGTCGAAAGCGCGATCGTTTCGACGATCACCATCCCGGTGGCGGCCGACAGACCGCCAATGAAGACCAGCAACGCGAGCAGCTCCTCGCGCTCGGCCATGGGAATGGTGAGCACGAACGTGTCCGCGTCCACGCCACCGCCCGGGAAATGAAGCCGCCCGCCGAACGCGATCGGCAGCACGAACACGTTGATTGCGAGCATGTAGAGCGGGAACAGCCAGATCGCCTTGTTCAGGTGCTTTTCGTCCGTGTTCTCGATCACGCTCACCTGGAACTGGCGCGGCAGGAACATGATCGCGAGCATCGAAAGCACCGTGAGCCAGACCCAGTTCGCGTAACCGCCGGCCACGCCCTCGAGCGGCGTGAGCAGGGGGCGCAGCGACTTCACCTCCGCGGCGCGCGCGAAGACGTCGCCGAAGCCGTCGTAGATGCCGAAGGTGACGAAAGCGCCGACGGCGAGGAACGCGAGCAGCTTTACCAGCGACTCGAAGGCGATTGCGGCGACCATGCCCTCGTGGTGCTCGGCCGAGTACAAGTGCCGCGTGCCGAACAGGATCGTGAAGGCGGCGAGGATGAGCGCCACCCACAGCGCGGTGTCCTGGAGCACGGGCACCGCGCCGACCGTTGTCGGCATGACGATCTCCGGGTACTGCAGCACGATGGTGAAGCTGTTCGACACCGCCTTCAGCTGCAGCGAGATGTACGGGACGATGCCGATCACCGCGATCACCGTGACCACGCCCCCGACCAGCGCGCTCTTGCCGTAGCGCGACGCGATGAAGTCGGCGAGCGAGGTGATGCGGTTCTCCTTGGAGATGCGCAGAATCTTGCGCATGACCACCCACCAGAGCGCGATCATGAGCGTGGGGCCGATGTAGATCGGCAGGAAGCCCACTCCGTCCGCCGCGGCGCGCCCGACCGAGCCGTAGAACGTCCAGGCAGTGGCGTAAACCGCGAGCGACAGCGCGTAGATATAGGGGTTAGCGATCAGCGAGCGCCCGGCGTCCGCGCGCCGGTCGGCGTAGTAGGCGATCGCGAACAGCAGCCCCAGGTAGGCGAACGAGGTGACGACGACGACCCAGCCCTGCAGCACGCCCGCGCCTTCAGTCGCCGCGCTCGGCCACCCAGGCCATGAGCGCAATCAGAGCCGCCCAGGCGGCGAAGATGTACGCGTACAGGACCGGCACCCCGAGGAAGGTCGCGGTCACGTTGAACAGGGCCAGCACCGGGAAGTTGAACAGGACGCAGCCGAGCATGCACAGCGCAACCATGCGCTGACCCTTCCTCTCGAATCCGTCCACGCCGTACCTCCTTCAGCACAACCGGGGGGTGGCAGCCACCCGATTGTCGCACCGAGCGGAGACGCGCGTCAGGTCGACTGCTTGAGCTGCTCGAGAATGGCCGGGTTCTCGAGCGTCGAGACGTCCTGCTTGATCTCCTCGCCCTTGGCGATCGAGCGCAGCAGCCGCCGCATGATCTTGCCCGAGCGCGTCTTGGGCAGGTTGTCGCCGAAGCGGATGTCCTTGGGCTTGGCGATCGGCCCGATCTCCTTCGCCACCCAGTCGCGCAGCTCCTGCGCCACCTTCTTCGCCTCCTCGCCGCTGGGGCGCGGCCCTTTCAGCACCACGAACGCGCACACCGCCTCGCCGGTCAGCTCGTCGGGCCGCCCCACCACCGCCGCTTCGGCGACGAGCTTGGTGTTCGCCACCAGCGCCGACTCGACCTCCATCGTTCCCAGGCGGTGGCCGGAGACGTTGAGCACGTCGTCGATGCGCCCGACGATGCGGAAGTAGCCCTCCTCGTCCATGCTGGCGCCGTCGCCCGCGAGGTAGTACTTGCCCTTGAAGTCGGCGGGGTAGTACGTCTTCTTGAACCGCTCGGGGTCGCCCCAGATGGTGCGGATCATCGAGGGCCAGGGGCGCTTGATGACGAGGATGCCGCCCTTGCCCCGGCCGACCGAGGTGCCGGTCTCATCGACGATGTCGGCGAAAATCCCGGGCAGCGGCAGGGTCGCGGAGCCCGGCTTGGTCGGGATCGCGCCGGGAAGCGGGGTAATCAGGATCGAGCCGGTCTCGGTCTGCCACCAGGTGTCGACGATCGGGCAGCGCTCGTTGCCGACGGTGCGGTGATACCACATCCACGCCTCGGGGTTGATCGGCTCGCCGACCGTGCCGAGGATGCGCAGGCTCGACAGGTCGTACTTCTTCGGCAGGTCCCCGCCCGCCTTGATGAGCGACCGGATCGCGGTGGGCGCGGTGTAGAACACGTTGACCTTGTGGTCCTGGATCATCTTCCAGAAACGCCCCGCATCCGGGTAGGTCGGGATGCCTTCGAACATCACCACCGTTGCACCGCACGACAGCGGTCCGTACGCGATGTAGCTGTGCCCGGTCACCCAGCCCACGTCGGCGGTGCACCAGAAAATATCGCTCGGCTTGTTGTCGAACACCCATTTCATCGTCATCGTGCAGCCGAGCAGGTAGCCGCCGGTGGAGTGCTGCACGCCTTTCGGCTTGCCCGTCGAGCCGGAGGTGTAGAGGATGAACAGCGGGTGCTCGGCGTTGACCCAGGTCGGCTCGCAGCTTTCGGACTGGCCCTCGAGCACCTCGTGCCACCATTTGTCGCGCGGCGATTGCATCGGCACGCTCGTGCCGGTGCGCTTGTAGACGATGACGTTGCGCACCTTCTCGCAGCCGCCCATCGCGAAGGC
>CAZVHU010000053.1:0-19412 GCA_964627075.1 uncultured Enterobacteriaceae bacterium
CACGAGCTTGGAGCCCGCCTCGCCGGCGAGCGACACGTTCGAGACGCGCACGCTGCCGCCCTCCGGCAGGCGCGGCGCCTCCACCAGCGCCTGCATCTCGGGCGGCGCCAGGTCGTCGACCAGGAACTGCTCCATCACCTGCGTGTACTTGATCTGCACGTCCATGCGCTGCTGGTCCCAGTCGATCAGCTCCTTCACCGGGGCCGGGAGGTCCTTGTAGGCGGCGATCACCGCCACCAGGGTGCCGATGTCGAGCCGGTTGACGATCACGAGGTAGCCGCCCACCAGGTAGAACACGAACGGCGCCACCTGCGACAGGAAATTGTTCAGGAACTTGATCAGGAACTTGCGCTGGTAGAACTCGAAGCGGATGCGGAAGATCCGACCCAGGCGCTCCGAGATCTCGGCGCGCTCGTAGTTGGAGGTGTCGTGGGCGTGGATCTCGGCGGCGCCGTCGGCTACCTCGGCGATGCGCCCGGCGAGCTGGCGCGCGGTGAGCTGGCGCTGGCGCGCGAGCTGCAGCAGCCGGCGCCTCAGCTTGGGGATGATGAAGGCCTGCGCCAGCACCACCGCCAGCGCGATGGTGCCCAGGTAGACGTGCTGGTACATGATGAAAAACAGCGCGGTCAGCGCCTGCCCGGCGAGGAACAGCGGCGTGATCAGCGACTCGCCGATGAAGCCGCCGAGCGGCTCGACCTCGTCCTTCACCATGGTGGCGAGCTCGGCGGACTTCACGCGCCGGAAGCGCGTCAGGGGAAACCTCAGGATGTGGTCGAACAGCGCGTAGCGCAGCCGGCGCAGCATCCTCTCGCCCATCCAGCCCTTCATGGTGTTGATCTGGAGCTTCAGCATGCCGCTCACCACGATCAGCAGCAGGAAGGTGAGCGTCAACGCCACCAGGTAGGGCACCTGCTCGAGCGCGAAGCCGCCGAAGAGCCGCAGGCTGTCGCCGCCCAGGAACGCGGGCAGCTTGATCGAGATCGACAGGAACGGCACCGTCGAGTCGGGGTTCGGGAAGCGCTTGCCGCCGATCGCCTCGTTGATGATCGCCTTGGGCAGGTCGAGCATCGCGAAGTAGATCAGCATCGACGCCACCACCAGCGGCACGATCAACAGCTGCTCGCGCTTGCTGTAGCGGAGAATGAACCCGAAAAGCGTGCGTTCCATCGCGCTATGCGGGCCTGCGCGGCCCGCGGCTGCTCCCCCTGTCGCGCCCCTCAGCGCACCCGTCGTTGCACCGCCCATTTCACCCCCCGAGGCGCCCCCTTTGGCCGCGGGGCTAATCATATCCGCACCCCGCCGGTGCAGCGGCGCGGAGATGCGATCCGCCCCGTTTCATGCGAAAGTTCACCTTGGGGAGAAGGGCGATGGTGGCGACGGGGGACGAGTTCTCGGTGCGGTTCTGGGGCGTGCGCGGCAGCATCGCGTGCTCGGGCCCGGAGACCGCGCGCTACGGCGGCAACACCTCGTCGCTCGAGGTGCGCTGCGGCCGGCGACTGCTGCTGCTCGACGGCGGCTCGGGCATCCGCTATCTGGGCCATCACATCGCGCGCGAGTCGCCGCTCGACGCCGACCTGTTCTTCACCCACACGCATTTCGATCACGTCTGCGGGCTGCCGTTCTTCGTGCCGTTCTTCCAGGCGCAGAACCGCTTCCGCCTCTGGGCGGGCCACATGGGCGAGCGCATGACGCTCAAGCGCGTGATGCAGGAGTTCATGATGTCGCCGCTGTTTCCGGTGCCGCCCGAGGTGTTCCGCGCCGACATCGGCTACCGCGATTTCGCCGCCGGCGACACGCTCTCGCCGATGCCCGGGGTGACGCTGCGCACCGCCCCGCTCAACCATCCCGATGGCGCCACCGGCTACCGCGTCGAGTACGGCGGGCGCGCGCTTTGTTACGTCACCGACACCGAGCACGTGCCTGGGGCGCCAGACCGCAACGTGCTCGCGCTGATCGCCGGCGCGGACCTGGTGATCTACGACTGCATGTACACCGACGAGGAGTATGCCAACGGCCACGTCGGCTGGGGCCACTCCACCTGGGAGGAAGCGGTGCGCCTTTGCCGCGCCGCCGGAGCGAAGCGGCTTGCCGTGTTCCACCACGACCCCGACCACAGCGACGAGCAGCTCGACGCGATCGCGCGGCAGGTGGCGGCGGCGATGCCCGGGTCGCTGGTGGCGCGCGAAGGGCTGGTGCTCTCGCTTTGAGGCGGCGGCGCGATGAACGGCGCTCGTGTCCGCTCCATCGCGCCAGGTTGTTCCGGCCGCTTCGCGGTCCGGAATAACGCTACTTGTAGGGATCGGCGGCGTCGCGCAGGCCGTCGCCGAAGAAGTTGAACGCCAGCACCACCACGAACACCGGCACCACGGGCAGCATCAGCCAGGGGTAGAGCGCCACGACGTTGATGTTCTGCGCTTCGTTGAGCAGCACGCCCCAGCTCGTCACCGGCGGCCGCAATCCCAGCCCCAGGAACGAAAGCGCGGTCTCGCCGAGGATCATGCTCGGCACCGAGAGCGTGAGCGAGGCGATCAGGTGGCTGGTGAAGCTCGGCAGCAGGTGCCGGCCGATGACGCGCCCGGGGCTGGCGCCCATCAGCACCGCGGCCGAGGCGAAGTCCTCCTCGCGCAGCGCGAGCAGCTTCGAGCGCACCGCGCGCGCCAGGCCCGGCCAGTCGAGCAGCCCGAGGATGATGGTGATGCCGAAGTAGACCAGCACCGGGCTCCAGTTCACGGGCAGCGCCGCCGAGAGCGCCATCCACAGCGGCAGCTCCGGGAACGAGCGCACCATCTCGATCATGCGCTGGATGACGTTGTCCACCCAGCCGCCGTAGTAGCCCGAGATGCCGCCCAGCACGATGCCGATGACGAAGCTCACCGCGATGCCGAGCAGCCCGACGGTGAGCGAGATGCGCGTGCCGTAGAGGATGCGCGACAGCAGGTCGCGCCCGAGGCGGTCGGTGCCGAGCAGGAACGCGGTGCCCCCCTCTGCCGGGCAGACGAGGTGAAAGCTCCCCGGCACCATGCCCCAGAACTCGTACGCGTCGCCGCGGCACAGGAACCTGAGCGGCTGCACCTTGGACAGGTCGGGCTTGAACTCGCGCTTCATGGTCTGCAGGTTGAGCTGCACGCTGAAGCCGTAGACGAAGGGGCCGACGAACCTGCCGTCGTGGAACAGATGCAGCGTCTGCGGCGGCGCGTAGATGTGGCGCGTGTCGCGCGTATGCAGGTTGTACGGCGCCAGCACCTCGGTCGCCAGGATCGAGGCGTAGGCGGCGAGCAGGACCCAAGCCGCGATCACCGCGATGCGGTGGCGCTTGAACTTCCACCACATGATGCGCCACTGCGAGGCGCGGTAGAAGCGCTCCGCCTCGGGGCTCAGCGCCTCGGTGGCGTAGGGCTCGAACGGCGCGCTCGAGACGTAGTGCTCGAGCTTGCCGCTTCCATCGCTCATTTCGCGGCGCCTCCGGTGAGGCGGATGCGCGGGTCGAGCGCCGCCAGCAGCAGGTCCGAGATGAACATTCCGATCACGGTGAGCAGCGCGAGGAACATGAGGAACGAGCCCGCCAGGTACTGGTCCTGGCTCTGCAGCGCCTCGAGCAGCATCGGGCCGGAAGTCTGCAGCGACAGCACCACCGCCACGATCGCCGAGCCCGAGATCACCGACGGCAGCAGGTTGCCGATATCGGCGATGAAGGGGTTGAGCGCCATGCGCAGCGGGTACTTCACCAGCAGCCGGAACGGCGGCATGCCCTTGGCGCGCGCGGTCACCACGTATTGCTTCTGCAGCTCATCGAGCAGGTTGGCGCGTAGCCGCCGGATCATGCCCGCGGTGCCCGAGGTGCCGATGACGATCACCGGGATCCACAGGTGCGACAGCACCGAGCCGAACTTGGCCCAGCTCCAGGGCTGGTTGAGGTACTCGGGTTCCATGATGCCGCCGATCGAGAGCCCGAACTCGACGTTGGCGAAGTACATGAGCACCAGGGCGAATAGGAAGTTCGGCGTCGCCAGGCCCACGTAGCCGAGCAGCGTCAGCCCGTGGTCGCCCCAGCTGTACTGGTGGGTGGCGGCGTAGACGCCGATCGGGAACGCCACCGCCCAGGTAAACAGGATCACGGTGAAATTGAGGATGAACGACAGCAGCATCCGGTCGCCGACCACCGTGCCCACCGGCTGGTCGTACTCGAACGACCAGCCCCAGTCGCCCTGCATCAGGCCCGAGAAGCCGCGCTCGGCCGGCCACAGCCCCACCCACACCGCGTACTGCTCGAGGAACGGCTTGTCCAGCCCGTACTGCTTGCGCAGGAAGTCGATCTTCTCGAGGGCCGCCTTGTCGCCCTGGCTCTTCAACTCGGCGATCTGGTTGGAGAGGTAGTCGCCTGGCGGCAGCTTGATGATGCTGAAGGTGACGAAGCTGATCACGAGCAGCGTCGGGATCATGACCAGCAGGCGGCGGATGGTGTAGGTGAGCATGGCTGCGCGCCGCTCGCAACGGGGAACGACGGTGGGTCTATTTTGCCGGAGCTTTGCCCCCGTCGGCGAACCAGAACGTCTCCGGGCGGTAGATGCCGAAGAACGCCCCCGGGTCCCAGTTGTACATCCCCTTCTCGGGCACGTTCCTGAGGGTGTTGCGCACCACCACCGGCTGCGCCACGCCGCTCACCACGCCGATGGTGAACTGCTGATCGCAATGGATGCCGAGCATCTGGTGCCAGATCTTCTCGCGCTCGGCGCGCGAGCCCGCCTTGCGCCAGGCCTCCAGCAGCTTCATCAGCTCGGCCGCCTCGGCGATGTCGGGCGCCTCGCCCGACTTGCCGCCGGTCTCGAAGTGCTGGCCGAACTTCGGCCACTGCAGCTGCTGCTGGCTGGTGGGCGCGAGCTCGTCGGGAAGCACGTCCGGGTTGGCGATGCCGTTCTCCAGCCCCGACCACACCGACATCAGCGCCTCGCCCGAGAACACGCGGTTCCTGAGCACCTCGCGCTGCGAGGGCTTGGAAAAGAGCTTGATGCCCGCGCCGCGCCAGGTCTCGCGGACCATCTCCAGGATATCGGTCTGCTCGCTCGACTCGCCCGCGGTCTCGACGATGATCTCGAGCGGCCGGCCGTCGGCGAGGCGCCGGACGCCGTCGCCGCCGCGCCTGAGGTTCAGGTCGTCGAGCAGCTTGTTGGCCGCCTTGAGGTCGAACTGCGCCCAGCGCGTCTGGTACTCCTTGCGGAAAAGCGGGCTTTCCGGCACCACGGTATTGTTGCCCTCGGTGGCAAGGCCGAAATACAGCACCTGGTTGACCAGCGAGCGGTCGATCGCGAGCGACAGCGCACGGCGGAAGCGCACGTCGCGCATCAGCGCGCGCCAGGCCGGGTCGTTGACGTTCAGGTTCGGGTACAGCGCGAAGTGCGCGCCCTTGGCGGTGCCCCAGAGCAGGGTGCGGAAGTTGTTGCCCTTCTCGCTCTTTTTGAGGAAGGTGTAGTTGTTGAAGTGGATGTCGCGCGCCTGCAGGTCGGATTCGCCTGCGCCGGTCTTGGCGGCAATGAGCTTTGCCTCGACCACCGGCATCACCACCCGGTCGATGTACGGCAGCTGGCGGCCGTTTTCGTCGACGCGGTGATAGTAGGGATTGCGCACCGCGACGAAGCGGTCTACGGGGGGCTTGGAGGTGTTCATCCACGGTTGCAGCGTCGGCAGCCGCGGGTTGTCGAACTGGTACATGTTGTCTTCGCGGTTATGCTGCGCCGCCCAGCCGCGCTTGCCGGCGCCGCCGCCCGCGGCCTCGGCTTCCGCGACCTTCTTGCCGTATTTCCTGTGGAACTGCTTCAGGTAGTGCGCCGGCCGGAAGATGAACAGCGGCGACGCCCCCGCCATGCGCGGCAGGAAATCGGGATTGCGCCTGGACCAGCTGTAGCGCACCGTGTGCCTGTCGAGGATCTCGACCTTGGGCGCCTCGCCGTCGACGATCAGGTCGCTCGGCGGCCCGGCGGGGCTGAGCTCCTTGTTGTTGGCCACGTCCTCCCAAAAGTAGCGGAAGTCGTCGGTGGTGAAGGGATGGCCGTCGGACCACTTGTGGCCCTTGCGCAGCTTCATGGTGAAGACGCGCTCGTCCTTGGCCTCGATCGATTCCAGGATGTCGGGCACGAGCTGCAGCTTCGCGTCGTAGGCGACCAGCCGCGCGTAGCCGTAGACCACCAGCATGCGCACGTCGCGGGCGCGGCCGATCAGCATGTTGAGCGTGCCGCCGTGCTGCCCCGCGGTCGCGCCGGCGTCGAGCTTCACCACCAGGGGCGTCTCCGGCACGCGCTTTTCCACCGCCGGTAGCTTGCCGGCCTTGACTTCCTCGGCCAGCAGCGGGGTCTCGACGAGCTTGGGCGCGCCGAGCGCAAGGGGTGTCGCCAGCGCGGCGAGCGCAAGTGCGATGCAGCGTTTCATCTTGCTCCGAGCTCCGAGGCGTCTGCGCTGGCGTGGGCGCGCACGAAATGGTTGCCGCCGATGTCAATCATGCCGGCCTGCTCGGAGCCGTTCAAGCGGAACGGCGCCGGCCAGGCCGTGGGGTCCGAGGCCTTGCCCTCCATGAGGGCGGTGAAATCGAGCTTGTTGTCCAGGTCCGGGTCCGGCACCGCCGCGAGCAGCGCCCTGGTGTACGGGTGCACCGGGTTGCGGAACAGCGCGTCGTAGGGCCCGATCTCGACCAGCCGCCCGGCGCACATCACCGCGATGCGGTCGGCGAGGTAGTGCACCACCGCCAGGTTGTGCGATACGAAGATGTAGGTGAGGTTGAGCGCGTCCTGCAGGTCGAGAAGAAGGTTCAGCACCTGCGCCTGCACCGAGACGTCGAGCGCCGACACCGGCTCGTCGCTGATCAGCAGCTCCGGCCCCAGCGCGAGCGCGCGCGCGATGCCGATGCGCTGCCGCTGGCCGCCGGAGAAGCTGTGCGGGTAGCGGCGCAGGAAGCGCACGTCCAGGCCCACCAGCGTCATCAGCTCCTTCACGCGCGCGAAGCGCTCCTCCTCGTCGCCGATGCCGTGGATCACCAGCGGCTCGCTCAGGATGTCGTTCACCGTCATGCGCGGGTTGAGCGAGCTGAACGGGTCCTGGAACACGAACTGCACCTTGCGCCGGTAGGCGAACAGCTCATCGCCCTGCAGCGCGAGCACGTCGCGCGGCCGGCCGCGGTCGTTGAACACGATCTCGCCGCGGTCGGGCGCGAGCGCGCGCATGATCATCTTTGCGGTGGTGGTCTTGCCGCAGCCCGATTCGCCCACCAGGCCCAGGCACTCGCCCGCCTCGACGTGGAAGCTCACGTCGTCCACCGCCAGCACCTCGCCCGCGAGCTTGCGCCCGAGCAGCGTCGTCTTGCGCGTGGCGAAGCGCTTGGTGAGGTTGCGCACCACGAGCAGCGGGTCGCCGCTCGGCTTGCCGGCGTGCGGCCGGCCGTGCCCGGAGATGAGATGGTCGGTGGCGGCCTGGATCTCGCGGATCGGAGTCAGCCGCTCGCCCGGCGCCATGTTGAAGCGCGGCACCGCGCGCATCAGCGCCTTGAGGTACGGGTGCCGCGGATCGCGGAAGATGTCCTCGAGCGTGCCCGCCTCCATCACCTTGCCGTGGTACATCACCACCACCTCGTCGGCCATGTTGGCCACGATCCCCAGGTCGTGGGTGATGAGCAGCATCGCCATGCGGAACTCGGCCTGCAGCGCCTTCACCAGCTGCAGGATCTGCGCCTGGATCGTCACGTCGAGCGCCGTGGTCGGCTCGTCCGCGACCAGCAGCGCCGGCTTGCAGATGAGCGCCATCGCGATCATGGCGCGCTGCCGCAGGCCCCCCGAGAGCTCGAACGGGTAGGTGTGCTCGGCCTTGACCGGGTCGGGGAATCCGACGTGGCGCAGCATCTCGATCACCGCGTCGCGCCGCTCGGCGCGGCCGATACCCGGCCGGTGCAGGGCGAGCGCCTCGCCGATCTGGTTGCCGATGGTGTGCAGGGGCGAGAGCGCCGTCATCGGCTCCTGGAAGATGATCGAGACGCGGCCGCCGCGGATGGCGCGGATTTCGTCGCCCTCGGGCTCGAGCCGGGCGATGTCCTGCGCCACGCCGCCGCGCTCCGGGTCGCGGAACACGATTTCGCCGCCCTCGATGCGCGCCACGCGCGGCAGGATGCCCATCACCGCCTGCGCGACCATCGTCTTGCCCGAGCCCGATTCGCCCACCAGCGCCACCGTCCTGCCCTGCGGCACGCGCAACGAGACGCCGTCCACCGCCTTGACGGTGCCGGCGTCGACCTCGAGATAGACCTTGAGATCGCGGATCGTGAGGACGTCGGCCATCAGCGCCGCGCGCGCGAAAGCGCCTTCAGGTTGTCCAGCGATTCCGGGTCGAGCTCGTGGCCGTGCCGGCGCGCTTCGCCCGCGGCGGCGCGCACCAGCTCGGCGAAGCCTTCGAGCTCCGAGTCCACCCGCAGCGCGCGTCCCGCGCCGCGCAGCTTGAGCTGCATCCACCCCCCCTCGCGATCGCGCCGCGTCGAGTAGTAGTCCAGGCGAATCGAGCGCAACTCGTCCCACCGGATGCCTGCGCCCAATGGCCCGCGGGCGCGGATTCCGGCCTCGTTCAGCTCGATGCTGGTCAACTGGCGACGGACCGTCCGCGCGCAGTATACGAGGAATAGCGCGGCCAACGCAGCCAGGATCCACCCGATGGCTGGCGCGGGGTCGACGAACGCGAGCGGCCCGGCGGTCGCCGCCAGGCCCAGGCCGCCGCGCAGGTAATCCGCAGCGAGCACGCTCGCCGGGTAGCGGAAGGTGGCGCTCAGGACGGTCGGCTTTCCGTGAACAGTTCCCCGGCCGCCCGCCAGCGCACGCCGGGCGTGGCGGCGGCAAACTCGAACAGCCGTTCGAGAAACGCCCAGGCAGGCTCGTCGTGGCGCTCGTGATGCGTGAGCCAGCCGGTCGGCTCTGCCGCGTCAGCGCGGCCCGCGCGCTTGGCCTCGAGGTGCGCGATCGCGCGCCCGAGCACTGCATCCTCGCCGGCGAACCGCTTGCCTGCCTGCCAGTCGATGATGTCGACGTGGGTATTAACCTGCCGCAATCCCGCCGTTACGGGCGCATCGCGCGGGCCGAACCGGCTCAGGCCCCGGAATCCCGCCGCGGCAAGGCGCGGCACCAGCGCCGGCTGGATCCTGTTCCAGGGCGGCGCGAGTGCCGCCACCCAGCGCGATCCCGCCATGGCGCTCAGGCGCTCGCGCGCCGCCGCAAGGCGCGCGAGCGCGCTCGCCTCGGGTTCGGAGCCCGGGAACTCGTTCTTTTTCTCGCTCGCCGCGGCGCGATTGCGGTGGTCGGCGCCGTGCTGCAGGACCGCGATCGCCGGCGCGAGCGAAGCGAGCAGCCGCGCGTCGGCCCGCGCTGGCACCACCGCGAGCGCGAGCGGCGCGCGCGCGCGCGCGGCGAGTGCCAGCAGCCGCTCGAGCGGCGCGCTCGGCGCCGCGGCATCGTCGTCGCGCCACCAGAACTGCGCCGCGCGGCCCGCGTCGCGCCAGTGCGCGATCTCGTCGCCGAGCGCCCGCCACGCCGCGCTCACCATGGCCGCTGCGCCGCCCACTCGGCGACCAGCTCCGCGCTGCGCTCCGCGCCGCGCATGTCCACGGCCGCCTGCGGCGGGCGCGGCCGGCGCAGCGCGCGCTCCACCGCCGCAGCGAGCGCCTCGGGCGTAAGCTGGTCCTCGGGGAGCAGCTCGATCAGGCCGCGCTCGGCGAGGATGCCGGCGCGCAGCGCCTGCTCGAGCTCCTCGCCCTGCGCGAACGGCGCGACCACCGCGCGCGCGCCGGCGTCGAGCACCTCGAGCAGGGTGTTGTAGCCCGCCTGGCTGATGGACAGCGCGCAATGCCGCAGCAGCGCGGGAAAGTCCGGCCGCGCCGGCTCGAACACCAGCCGGCCGTCACCCGCCCTCGCGGCGAGCGCGGCGAGCGTCGCGTATTCCTGCGCCGGCATGTTGGCGCCGGCGAGCACGCGCCAGGTCTTGCCGGCGAGGCCCGTCAGCGGGCGCGCGCGGATGGCGCACTCGAGCAGCTTCATGCCCATGGCGCCGCCGCCCGCCGAGACGATCACCTCGCCGCGCCCCGCCGCATCGCGCGGCGCGGCGGCGTTCGCCCGCCCGATCACGTAGCCGGTGTAGTGCAATTTCTGCGCGATGCGCGCGGCGTGGCGGAACGTGCGCTCGAAGGCGATCAGCGCCGGGTCGCCGTGCACGAGCACGTGGTCCACGTAGCGCTCGGCGAGCGCCAGCATCTCGTCCTGCCGGTGGGGCTTGCGCCGCCCGCCGCCCACGATGTCGCGCACCGAGGACACGATCGCCGGGCGGCGCGGCGCGGCGAGCGCCTCCTCGAGCAGCGGCAGCAGCTCGAAGCCCATCTGCCTGCGGCCAAACGGGTAGAGCTCGAGGATCAGCACGTGCGGCGCTGCCGCGCGGTAGGCCGCGAGCAGCGCCTCGCGCCGCCGCACCCGCCAGCTCTCGTCGATCGGCGCGCCGCGCTCGTCGACCAGCAGCTTGAAGCCGAGATCCGCCGCCGCGGCGGGCGGCAGCTGCACGAAATGCGCGTCCTCGACGGCGAGCACCCCGACCGGCCGGCCGCCGCTCGCGAGCGTCACCTCGAGCCCCGCGGCGGCCAGCGCGCGCGCCAGCACCACGGCCCGCTTCAGGTGTCCGATCCCGAGCAGGTGCTGGACGTAGAGGAAGGCGCGCTTGCGGCTCAAGCCACCCCGGTTCGCGTGCCGCCGCGCCCGGCGGCCGCACCGCCGAGCCGGTCGAGCGCGCGCTTGAGCTGGGCCGCCGCGGCGTCCAGGCCGCGCTCGCTTGCCGCGAGCTCGGCCGCGGCGCGCCCCAGCGCGGCACGCCGCGGCGCGTCGCCGAGCAGCTCGCGCGCGTGGCGGGCAAGAGCCTCGGCGTCGCCTTCCGGCGCGAGCAGGCCGGTCTTGCCGTGCGTCACCACGTCGGGCACGCCGCGCAGCGCGCACGACACCACCGGCAGCCCCGCCGCCTGCGCTTCGAGCAGCGCCATGCCGTAGGCCTCGTTGATGCCCGGCCAGATGCACAGGTCGCAGGCGGCGTAAAGCGCCGCGACTTCCTCCATGGAAAGCGCGCCAAGCAAGGTGGCGCGCCCGGGAACCGCGGCAGCGAGCGCCGCCTCGACCTCGCGGCGCGCGGCGCCGTCGCCTGCGACGAGCAGCCGCCACGGCAGGTCGGCGACGCGCGCGAGCACCTGGGCGAGCGCTCGATAGGAGGCGAGCTTGTCGCCCGGGCGCATCATCGCCGCGACCGCGATCCACGGCTGCGCCATGTCCAGCGCGTGCGCCGCCCCGAGCCGCGAGCGGTGCGCCGTTCGCGCTCGCGCGGCGTTGCGAAACGGCGCCGGATCGAGGAACGGCTTCAGCAGCTCGATGCGCTCGGGCGAGGCGAGCAGCGGCTGCACGCAGGCGATGTCGTAGCGCGTCGGCGAAAGCACGAGGTCGGCGCGCCGGATGGCGTCGCCCACCGCCTCGTGGCCGATCGCCCAGAGGCCGCCGGCGCGCTTGGGCGCGTAGGAAGCCTCGGCGATCACGTAGGGGATCGCCAGCGCCCCGCTCACCGTGGGCCCCAGCCAGTCGGGCGCCTTGTAGTAGACATGGTAGGTGAACCAGAGTTCGGGCCTGAGCTCGGGCGGGCCGCGGCGCCACTGCTCCGCGAGGCCGCGCGCAAATCCGGTCGCCTGGTCGCGCATCGCGGCCTGGCGCTGCGGATCGCCGTGCGCGTCGTAGCTGCGATAGGTCGAGGCGAGCTCGACGCGATGCCCGGCGCGCCCGAGCGCTTCCATCAGCAGCCCGGCGACGCGCCGGTCGCCCGAAGGCACGCCGTGCGTCGGCGGCTTCATCGGCGCGTAGAACGCGATTCTCATCGGCGCATTCTATGCCGCGGATTGCAGCCCGAACTTGGTTGCGAGGCGCTCGAGATTGGGCTCGAGCGCGAAGCGCGCGGCAAGCCGCGCCCTGCCGGCCGCGCCGAGCGCGCCGCGCGCGGCGGGCTCCGCGATCAGCACCGCGAGCGCGCGCGCGAGCGCCTCGGCCGATTGCGGCGCCACCAGGGCGCCCGTGACGCCGTCCTCGATCAGCTCGCGGATCCCGGGCAGGTCGCTCGCCGCGCAGGCCAGGCCCTGACTCTGCGCCTCCATCAGCACGTTGGGCAGCCCGTCGCGGTCGCCGCTGCGCGCCACGCGGCTCGCCAGCACGAACAGGTCCGCCTCGCGGTACTGGTCGAGCAGCTCCTGCTGCGTGAGCATGCCGCGCCATTGCACGCGGTCGGAAATGCCCAGCGCGCGGGCGCGGCGCTGCAGCCTGCGCCTGAGCGGCCCGCCGCCGACGTGCACCAGGCGCCAATGCAGTCGCGCCGGCAGAAGCGCCAGCGCCTCGAGCAGCACGTCGGTGCCCTTCTTCTCCACCAGCCTGCCGACCGAAAGGATCCGCACCGGGGCGCTCGCATCGCTGCCGTCGCGCGCGGCGCCCGGCCCGGACTGGGCCCGCGCCGCCGGCGGAAAGCGCGCGAGATCGATGCCGTGGTAGACGAGCTCGACGCGGCCGGGTGGCGCGAGCGCGGCGAGGTGGTCGCGGTTGGACGCCGTGCACGTGACCAGCCAGTCGCACGAGGCGAGCTTCTCGCGCTTTTCCCACTCCGGAATGGTCCAGATGTCCTTGGCGTGCGCCGAAGCCGTCCAGCGCAGGCCGCGCAGCAGCGCCGCGTAGCGCGTCACCGACGCGGGCGTGTGCAGGAAATGCGCGTGCAGGTGGCGCACGTCCCCGGGCAGCTCCGCGGCGAGCACCAGCGCCTGGCCGAAGCGGCGCACGCGGTTGGGCGTCAAATCGCGCCTGAGGTCGTTCAGCCAGACCGAGCGCGCGGCGCGGTACGCGGGCCATCGCCTCAGCTTCGTCCAGGCGCGCCACACGCGCAGGGGCTCCTGGTAGAGATATTCGGGAAGGTACAGCCGCTGGGCGCGAATCTCGCCGTGCACCGGGTGCGTGCGCCCTTCGGTGGGTTGGCGCAGCGAAACGATCAGGATGCCGAGCCCGCGGCGCTCGAGTGCCGCGATCTCCTGCGCGATGAAGGTCTCCGAGAGCCGCGGGTAGCCCTTCAGCACGAAGGCGACGCGGCCGGCCTGCAACGCCGACATTGCCGGAAGCGGGCTACGCGCGGCGGATCTGCGCCAGCGGCTGCGCCGTCTGCTGCTCCGCGGCGGGCTCGATCCACGGCGTCACCAGCCGCGCCACGTTCTGCAATCCCTCGAGCAGACCCGGCACCACCGCGTCCGACGGCCGGCTCTGGCGCGGCATGCGGTGCAGCGCCGCCGCCATCACCGCCGGGTCGTGGCGCCCGTCGTCCACCAGCATCGTCACCAGCCCCAGCTCCGCGGCGCGCGAGGCGCGGATGAACTGCTCCATGCGCGGCTCGGTGCGCGGCACGATCACGGCGCGCTTGTCGAGCGACAGCACCTCGCAGAAGGTGTTGTAGCCGCCCATCGCCACCACGCCGGCGGCGCGCGCCACCAGCGTCTCGAGGTGGCTGTGGAAGGTGATCACGTCGACACGCTTGACGCGCGCGGCGCGGTCCATGAACTCGGCCTGGCGCTCGGGCTGCATGAAGGGTCCGAGCACGACCAGCGCCGGGTAGGGCAGCAGCGGGTCGTGCTCGTAGGCGCGCAGCACCCAATCGACCAGCGCCTCGCCGTCGCCGCCGCCGCCGGTGGTCACCAGCAGGTAGGGCCGCTGGGTGATCTCGGGAAAGCGCGGCGGCACGCCGTGCGTCGGCACGCTGCGGTGCAGGTAGCCGGTGTAGATCACCTTGCGGCGCACGCGCTTTGGCAGCGAGATGCCCTCGAGCGGGTCGCAGATCTGCGGCAGGCCGTAGACCCAGATCTCGTCGTACAGCTCGCGCAGCGCCGGCAGCACGTTCTTGCGCTGCCATTCCGGCTCCAGCAGCCGCGGCTCGTCCATCACGTCGCGCAGGCCCAGCACCAGGCGCGCGCCGCGCCGCTTGAGCGCCTCGAGCGTCTCCAGCACCTCGCCGCGCAGCCCCGCGGGCTCCTTGTCGACGATGAAGATGTCGGGCTCGAACATCTCCGCGGTGTGGCGGATGATCGAGCCGCGCAGCTGCAGCGTCTGCTCGATGTCGAGGTGCAGGTTGAGCGAGGTGTACTCGCCGTTGCGCAGCTTGATCACGCCCGGAATGCGCACGAAGTCCACGCGCGCGCGGAAGTCGAAGCTGCCGATGATCGGCGAGCCCGACAGGATCAGCACCGACAGCTGGCTGAAGCGCTCGACCAGCGAATGCGCGATGGCGCGGCAGCGGCGCAGGTGCCCGAGCCCGAAGGTGTCGTGGCTGTACATCAGGATGCGCCCGCCGGTCCTGGCAGCTTTCACTTCGCTTCTCCCTGGCACTGCCGCCCGCCGCCGGCGCCCCTCCCGCCGCAGCGCGAAGGCGCAATTGTCCTCATTGCGCCCCGGCCGTCAAGCCGAGGGCCGGAGCGACTTACAGCCCGGAAAATGCGGCGCGCCCTCGCGCGCCGCAGTCAGTGCAGGCGAGTGCGCGCTTCTTCAACCGGCGTGCGGGCGCGGTAGATGACGTCGCGCACGCCCGGAACGCCGGCAGCCACCTCGACCAGCGCGAGCAGCTCGTCCTTCGAGCAGCCGGCGAAGGTCACCCTGCCGCGGTCGGCGGTGACGGCGACCTTGATGCCGCGCGTCTCGGGCGAGCGGCAAAGCGCCGCGCGCACGTGAGCCGACAGCGCCAGGCCCTCGAGCTGCGCGCGCGATTCGTCGGTCTCGGCGAACTCGGGCGACTCGACCAGCGACATCACCTCCTCGACGCACTCGTCGACGCCGACGCGCTCGGTGTTGAGCACCAGGTCGTAGTGCTCGGGCTCGGTCCAGCGGATGTCGAAATGGCGCCGCATGATCGCGGTGTGCGCCTCGTCGTTGCGCTGGATCTCGTCGGCCACCTGCGCGGCGTCGTCGCTGCCCAGGCGCTCCATCATGCGCCGCTGGCGCACCGCGAACGGCGCGCACACGCGCACGCACACGACATGCTGGATGTCGCGCAGCAGGTGGGTCGCGCCCCAGCCGCGGATCACCGCACCCCTGCCGTTCAGGGCCATGGCGACGATCTCGTCCGCGGTGTGCACGAACATGCTGGTCTTGTCGGCGGTCAGGCGCTCCAGCAGCCCGGCCTTGCCGTCGAGCAGGCGGATGACGTGGCTCTTCCTGACGCGCATCTTGTCCGCGAGGTGCTCGATCACCTCGTGGTACACGACCGGAACGCCCAATGCCTCCCCCAGGCCCTTGGCGACGTCCTTGCCGAGCGAGCCCATTTCACGCGTGATCGCGACGATTGGCATGGTTTCCCCCTTCCGATGCGCAGCCGCTAGTCTACCCCGCCGTCCTGCCCCGCGGCATCCCCCATTTGTCCTGGCCGCGGTGCCGCGTTGTCACGCCCGGCGGCCGCAGCTCATCGCCGCCCGCGGCCGCCGCGCTCGTCGTCGCGCCGCTTCCTCGGCCAGGTCCACCATACAATCAGGACCAGGAGCGCGAGCGCAACGCCCATCTCGATGAAAATGACCCACATCGCGCGCCCGTTCGCCGTTGTCGCCGCAGTGACGGCGATTCTAATTGCCGCGGGCTGCGCCGAGCTCGAGCGCAAGCCGTGCCCGCCCTGCCCCGCATGCCCGCAATGCCCGGCGCCGCCCAAGCCCGCCGCGGCGAGCTACCCGGAGACGCCCTACGCCGCCATCCCCGGATGGCAGGCGAATGCGTTCCTGCCCAGCCTGCGGGCGTTCGCCGCGGGCTGCACGCGCATCAACGCCGCGAGCGCGCTTGCCCGCGCCTGCGAGGCGGCGCGCGCCGTGCCGCGCGAGGACGAAGCCGCGGCGCGCGCCTTCTTCGAGCAGAACTTCGCCGCGCACGCGGTCATCTCGCCCGAGGGCTCGGCGCTGGGCCTGGTCACCGGCTATTACGAGCCCGTGCTCGCCGGCAGCCGCACGCGCACCGGGCGCCATCGCGTGCCGCTCTACGGCGTGCCGCAGGACCTCGTGGTGGTGGACCTCGCGACCCTTCACCCGGAGCTGCGCCACATGCGGCTGCGCGGCCGCATCGACGGCAGGCGGCTGGTGCCGTACTGGTCGCGCGCCGAGATCGAGGAGCGCGCGCGCGACGAAGGCGGCAGCGCGGGCGCGGCGCCGGTGCTGGCATGGGTCGAGGACCCGGTCGAGGCGTTCTTCCTCCAGATCCAGGGCTCCGGGCAGATCGCGCTCGCTTCCGGCGAGCGCATGCGGCTCGCCTACGCCGACCAGAACGGCCATCCCTATCGCTCGCTCGGCAGGTATCTCATCGAGCGCGGCGAGCTCACGCTGGAGCAGGCGTCGATGCAGGGCATCAAGGCGTGGGCCGCCGCCAACCCGGCGAAGCTGCAGGAAGCGCTCAACGCCAACGCGAGCTACGTGTTCTTCCGCGAGCGCGAAGGCGCCGGCGCAGACGGCGGCCCGGTGGGCGCGCTCGGCGTGCCCTTGAGCACGCAATACAGCATCGCCGTGGACCCGCGCTACGTGCCGCTCGGCGCGCCGGTGTTTCTCGCCACGACCTATCCGCTGTCGTCGCAGCCGCTCGAGCGGCTGGTGGCGGCGCAGGACACCGGCGGCGCGATTCGCGGCGCGGTGCGCGCGGATTTCTTCTGGGGCACCGGGCCGGAGGCCGGCACGCACGCCGGCCGCATGCGGCAACCGGGCCGCATGTGGATCCTCTGGCCGCGCGGCCAGCCGCTGCCGGTCCTCAACTGATGGTTCCTTCCATTTCCACCACCTGCCGCCGCTGATGCTCGCCGCGAACGGCACCGCCGAAGGCGGCGATGCACCGGCTAACCGAACCTGTGCCGACGCCGAGGCGGCGCGTCTCCGTCGCCCTGGACCGCAAGCGCCGCGCCACGGGTGCCCGGCGGGGCAGACTTCGGTCAGATTGAAGCTCTTGTCTGCCCCGCCACCCGTGGAGCACGGCGCGGCCCAAAGGGCGCCGGAGCCGCGCCGCCTCGTCATCGGGGCCGGGACGCAGCGGGCGGCAGCGACCATTGGCGCGCGTCCGCGCAGGCGGGTGGTTTGGCTGCCAAGAGCTTCAATCTGACCGAAGGCAGCTAAACCGGGACCCGCCCGTGGACGTGATTGCGCGCCTCTGGTCGATGACGCCCGCTGTGGCCCGGCGCCGACCGTGGACGCGCGAAGTGTAAAGAGTCACTTTACACTCGCCGGTCTGCGGGCCGGTGCCCAGATTTTCGATTTTGGAAAGGAGTCTGACCCAGTGCGCTGGCGCGGCGC
Organism: uncultured Enterobacteriaceae bacterium; assembly: GCA_964627075.1. Taxonomy (GTDB): domain Bacteria; phylum Pseudomonadota; class Gammaproteobacteria; order Burkholderiales; family SG8-39; genus 2-02-FULL-66-14. The sequence goes on from CAZVHU010000053.1 coordinate 17,357, forward strand.
TTACTTCCTGGGCGCCGGCCTGCCGGCTTCGTCGAGCGCGGCGCGCAGCTTCGCCGGCGGCAGGCCGCCGCGGTGGCGCTCGCCGTTGGCGAGGATCAGCGTCGGCGTCGAGCCCACCTTGAGCGCGCGCCCCAGCTCGAGCACCTTGTCCACCGGCGTGTCGCAGCTCACGCCGGTGGCGCTGGGCTTGCCGCGCAGCGCGAGGTCGAGCCAGGCCTTGGCGCGGTCCGGCGCGCACCACACCGCGCGCGAGTGATCCGCCAGCTCGGGCCGGATCACCGGATACATGAAGTAGTAGACGGTGATGTCCTCGACCTGCGCCAGCACCTTCTCGAACTGCTGGCACGCCGGGCAGTAGGGATCGGAGAAGATCGCCAGCACCCGCCTGCCGTTGCCGCGCTGCACCTTGACCGCGAGATCCAGCGGCAGCGACTCGAACTTGATCGCCGAGAGCCTGCGGATGCGCTCCTGCGTCAGGTTGCGGTCGGTCCTGAACTCGAAGATGTCGCCCACGAAGATGTGGTTCGCCTGCGCGTCCACGTAGACGATCTGCGGGCCTTCCTGGGTCTGGAAGCGCACTTCGAAAAGCCCCGGCAGCGCCGAGGGCTGCACCCCGTCCACCTTGACGCCGCCGAGCTTCGCCTCGACCGCCTGGCGGATGAGCGCTTCGTTGGCGAGCGCCGGCAGGGCGAGCAGGGCGGCGGCGAGTACGAGCAGGCGCGTCATCGGTTCTCCATGTTCAGCGCATCGCGTGGCGCATGAGGATGTTCTTTATGACCGGCATCCGGTCGGCCAGGTTCAACCCGGCGTTGCGCACGCGTGATGCAATTCCGCCCTCGGCCTCGAACAGCACGAACAGGCCGTGAACCGTGGCGCGCATCGCCAGTATAGCCTCGGCGCGCGCGCGCTCGAAGCGGCGCAGCAGCCGCGGCTCGCCCGGATCGCGGAACGGCTCGCGCGCGGCGAGCACGCGCGCGAGCGCCCTCGCGTCCTGCAGGCCGAGGTTCGCGCCCTGCCCGGCGAGCGGGTGCACCACGTGGCCCGCATCGCCGATCAGCGCGGCGCGCGGCGCGGCAAGGCGCCGTGCGACCAGCCGCCGCAGCGGAAATCCGCGTGCCGGCGCAAGCAGCGCAAGCTCGCCGAGCGCGCCCTGCGACGCCGCCTGCACCGCGCGCGCGAGCTCGCCGGGCTCGAGCGCGGCGAGGCGCGCGGCTTCCCCGTCCGGCACCGACCAGACCATCGAGACGTGCGCGCCGGGCAGCGGCAGGAGCGCCAGCACCGCGCCGCCGCGTCCTGCGCCCTGGAACCATTGCAGCGCCACGTTGCGGTGCGGCCGCGCGCAGGCGAAGTTCGCCACCACCGCCGTCTGTCCATAGAAGCGCTCCTCGGCCGCGATGCCGGCCTGATCGCGCACCGCCGAGCGCGCGCCGTCTGCGCCCACGACGAGCTTCGCGCGCAGCGCGCGGCCGTCCGCGAGCCGGAGCGAGGCCGAATCGCCGGCGAATTCGATCCGCGCGCATTCGGCCGGCGCGAACAGCTCCAGCCCGCGCTGCCGCTCCAGGCCCGCCCAGAGCGCGTCCTGCAGCAGGCCGTCCTCGATGATCCACGCGAGCGCGTCGACACCCGCTTCGGCGGCGTCGAATTCGATCGCCGACTCGCCGTCGTCGCCGTGCACGCGCATGCCGTGCACCGGCGTCACGCGCTCAGTGGGCATCGCGCCCCAGGCGCCGATTTCGGCGAGGAACGCGGCGTTGCCGGGGCTGATCGCGTAGATGCGCGCATCGAAGCCCTCGGGCGGCGCGGCGGGCTCGCGGCGCGCCTGCGCAACGAGCGCGACGCGCTCGCCGTCGAGCGCGCGCGCGAGCGCCGCGCCGACCAAGCCCCCGCCTACGACCGCGACTTCGAAGCTTGTGCTTGGAATCCCCAACTCTTTGACTTCAGGCAGCTTTCGGGCCAAAATGCACGCCCTTTTCCACGTGGCGAATTAGCTCAGCTGGTTAGAGCAGCGGAATCATAATCCGTGTGTCCGGGGTTCGAGTCCCTGATTCGCCACCAC
>CAZVHU010000054.1:0-19289 GCA_964627075.1 uncultured Enterobacteriaceae bacterium
ACGAGCGCAAGGCGCGCGAGATCGCGCTCTTCCGCCAGGGCAAGTTCCGCGACGTCAAGCTCGCGCGCCAGCAAGCCTCGAAGCTCGAGAACATGTTCGAGCAGATGGCCGAGGGCGGCAAGAAGACGCTGTCGCTGCTCATCAAGGCCGACGTGCAGGGCTCGCAGGAGGCGCTGGTGCACGCGCTGACGCGCCTGTCGACCGACGAGGTCAAGGTGGCGGTGGTGCACGGCGGAGTGGGCGGCATCACCGAGTCGGACGTCAACCTCGCGCTCGCTTCGCGCGCGGTGATCGTCGGCTTCAACACCCGCGCCGACGCCGCGGCGCGCAAGCTGGCCGAGACCTCGGGCGTGGACATCCGCTACTACAACGTCATCTACGACGCGGTCGAGGAGGTGAAGGCCGCGCTGGGCGGGCTGCTCGCGCCGGAGCGCAAGGAGCAGGTGCTCGGCCTGGTGGAAGTGCGCCAGGTCTTCCGCATCTCCAAGGTCGGCACCGTCGCCGGTTGCTACGTGCTGGAGGGGTTGGTGAAGCGCGGCGCCCTGGTGCGCGTGCTGCGCGACAACGTCGTCATCCATACCGGCGAGATCGACACCCTGAAGCGCTTCAAGGACGACGTGCGCGAGGTCAAGGCGGGCTTCGAGTGCGGCATGTCGCTGAAGGGCTTCCAGGAAATCAAGGAGGGCGACCAGTTCGAGGTGTTCGAGATCCTCGAGGTGGCTCGCACCCTGTAAGGCCGGCGATGGCGCGCAGGGCCGGGCGCGCGAGCAAGGTCGGCGACGAGGTGTTGCGCCTGCTTTCGGCGATCGTGCGCCGCGAGCTGCGCGACCCGCGCATCGGCATGATCACGCTCACGGCCGTCGAGATGTCGCCGGACTGCGCGCACGCCACGGTCTACTTCACCTGCCTGGACGCCACCCATGTGCCCGAGGCGATGCACGGGCTGCAGCACGCCGCAGGCTTTTTGCGCTCGCAGCTCGCGCGGCGCATCAAGATGTACGTTACGCCGGAGCTGCGCTTCGCCTACGACCAGTCGATCGAGCGCGGCGCGCGCCTGTCGCAACTCATCGACAGCGTCCGACCCAAGAGCTGATGCGGCGCCGCCTGGATGGCGTCCTGCTGCTCGACAAGGAGGCCGGCGTGTCGTCCAACCGGGCGCTGCAGGAGGCGAAGCGCCTGCTGGGCGCGAGCAAGGCGGGCCACGGGGGCACGCTCGATCCCCTGGCCTCCGGGCTGCTGCCGATCCTGTTCGGAGAGGCCACCAAGTTCGCGCGATTCGCGCTCGACTCCGACAAGGAGTACCTCGCCGAGGTCGAGCTGGGGATCGAGACCGAGACCGGCGATGCCGAAGGCGCGGTCGTGTCGCGGCGGCGCGTGGAGGTCGACGCTGCGCGCATCGAGGCGTCGCTCGCGCAGTTCCGCGGGCCGATCGAGCAAGTGCCGCCGATGCATTCCGCGCTCAAGCACCGGGGCGAGCCGCTCTATGCGCTTGCGCGGCGCGGGCGCTCGGTCGAGCGTGCGGCACGCCGGGTGACGGTGCATGCGCTCGAGCTGCTGGGCCGCAGCGGCGAGCGGCTGCGCCTGCGCGTGCGATGCTCCAAGGGCACTTACGTCCGACAGCTGGCCACCGACCTCGGCAGGGCGCTCGGGACGGGCGCGCATCTCGCGGCGCTCCGGCGCACCATGCTCGGCCGGTTCGAGCTGGGCGACGCAGTGACGCTGGAGGGGTTGCGCTCGATGCACGTCCCGGCGCGCGAGGCGCGGCTGCTCCCGGTAGAGTTCCTGCTGGCCGACCTGCCGCGGGTCGAGCTGGTCGCGGCGCAGGCGGCGCGCTTCGCCAACGGGCAGTCGGTAGCGCTGGGGGAGCGCCCAACGGGGCGATGCCGGGTCTACGCAGAGCACGGCCGCCTGATCGGAGTCGGCGAGCCGGGCGAGGGGTGCGACCTCCGGCCCTTGCGGCTGCTCGCCGAGGCTGCCGCAGGCGCCGCAAGCGGCTGAAAACGCAAGAAAAACTTGTGGAGCGACAGCGCTCTCGGCTAAAATTGCCGTTTCGCAGAAAGACCGAAGAGAGAGAAGTCGCCATGGCATTGCAGGTTGCGCAGAAGGCGCAGGTGGTGAAGCAGTACCAGCGCGCGGGCAACGACACCGGCTCGCCCGAAGTGCAGATCGCGCTGCTCACCGAGCGCATCAACGGCCTCACCGATCACTTCAAGACCCACGTCAAGGATTTCCACTCGCGCCGCGGCCTGCTCAAGCTGGTGAGCCAGCGCCGCAAGCTGCTCGATTACCTGCGGCGCGCGGACGCGGACAAGTACCGCTCGCTGCTCGAGCGGCTCGGGCTACGCAAGTAGCCCACCCCGGATGACGTAGCAGGCGGCGCCCGTCGTGCAGCGACGGGCGTTTTTGCTTGCGCCAAACGAAAAGGATTCCCTTTGAACCCGATCAAGAAGACATTCACCCTCGGTTCGCAACAGGTGACGCTGGAGACCGGCGAGATCGCCCGCCAGGCGCACGGCGCGGTGGTCTGCACCGTGGACGACACGGTGGTGCTCGCCACCGTGGTGGCGGCGCGCCAGCCGCGCGCCGGCCAGGACTTCTTCCCGCTCACCGTCGATTACGTCGAGAAGACCTACGCCGCGGGCAAGATCCCGGGCGGCTTCTTCAAGCGCGAAGGCCGGCCGACGGAGAAGGAAACGCTGACCTGCCGCCTCATCGACCGGCCGATCCGGCCGCTGTTCCCTGACGGCTTCTTCAACGAGGTGCAGGTGGTGGCGACCGTGATGTCGCTCAACCCCGAGGTGGACTCCGACATTCCGGCGATGCTTGCGGTGTCGGCGGCCCTCACGCTCTCCGGCATCCCGTTCAACGGCCCGATCGGCGCCTGCCGCGTCGGCTACCTGAACGGCCAGTACGTGCTCAACCCCACCGCTACGCAGCTGAAGGAGTCGCAGCTCAACCTGGTGGTCGCGGGCACCGAGCAGGGCGTGCTCATGGTCGAGTCCGAGGCGCTCGAGCTGTCGGAGGAAGCGATGCTCGGCGCCGTGGTGTTCGGCCACGAGCAGATGCAGGCCGCGATCCAGGCCATCCACGAGCTGGCGGAAGCGGCAGGCAAGCCCGCGTGGGACTGGCAGCCGCCCGCCAAGGACGAGGCGCTGATCGCGCGCGTCGCGTCGCTTGCCGAGAGCGACCTGCGCGAGGCATTCCGCATGAAGCAAAAGCAGGCGCGCAACACGCGCCTGGGCGAGATCCGCAAGTCAGTGCTGGCGACGCTGCAGGGCGAGGCGCAAGCCGCCGGCAAGGCGCTGGACGCCAACGTGGTCGGCGACCAGTTGTTCAACCTCGAATCGAAGATCGTGCGCGGCCAGATCCTCGACGGCGAGGCGCGCATCGACGGGCGCGACACCCGCACCGTCCGGCCGGTAAGCGTGCGCGTGGGTGTGCTGCCCCGCACCCACGGCTCGGCGCTCTTCACCCGCGGCGAAACGCAGGCGCTAGTCACCGTGACGCTGGGCACGGGGCGCGACGAGCAGATCATCGATGCGCTCGCCGGCGAATACCGCGAGCGCTTCATGCTCCACTACAACATGCCGCCGTACGCCACCGGCGAGACCGGCCGCGTCGGCCCGCCCAAGCGCCGCGAGATCGGCCATGGCCGGCTGGCGAAGCGCGCCCTGGTCGCCTTGCTGCCGACGCCGGCCGAGTTCGGCTATTCGCTGCGCGTGGTCTCGGAGATCACCGAGTCGAACGGCTCGTCGTCGATGGCCTCGGTGTGCGGCGGCAGTCTCGCGCTGATGGACGCCGGCGTGCCGATCAAGGCGCACGTCGCCGGCATCGCGATGGGACTGATCAAGGAGGGCAACCGCTTCGCCGTGCTCACCGACATCCTGGGCGACGAGGACCATCTCGGCGACATGGACTTCAAGGTCGCCGGCACCGAGCGCGGCATCACCGCGCTGCAGATGGACCTGAAGATCGAGTCGATCACCAAGGAGATCATGCGCGTGGCGCTGGCGCAGGCGCGCGAGGGCCGGCTGCACATCCTGGGCGTGATGCGCGAGGCGATCGAGGGCTCGCGCACCGAGCTCTCGACCTTCGCGCCGCGCATCATCAAGATCAAGATCAACCCCGACAAGATCCGTGACGTCATCGGCAAGGGTGGCGTGGTGATCCGGGGCCTGCAGGAGGAGACCGGCACCACCATCGAGATCGAGGACGACGGCACGGTGTCGATCGCCTGCGTCTCCGCCGAGGGCGGCGAGGCGGCGAGGAAGCGCATCCTCGACCTCACGGCGGACGTCGAAGTGGGCAAGGTCTACGAAGGCACGGTGCTGCGGCTGCTCGATTTCGGTGCCATCGTGCAGGTGCTGCCCGGGCGCGACGGCCTGCTGCACATCTCCCAGATCAGCCACGAGCGCGTCAACGCGGTGTCCGACCACCTGAAGGAAGGGCAGAGCGTGAAGGTGAAGGTGCTGGAGGCCGACGACAAGGGGCGCGTGCGCCTGTCGATGAAGGCGGTCAACCAGCCCGAGCAGGCGGCCAGGCAGAGTTGAGCGCCCGCGGGCGGAAACGAAAAAGGGGCGCCTCGGCGCCCCTTTTCATTTGTCGCGCGGCTGCGCCGCGCCGCTCATCTCACTTGGCGACCTGCCGCTCGCGCATCTCGTCCAGCGTCTTGCAGTCGATGCACAGGGTCGCGGTCGGCCGCGCCTCCAGGCGCTTGAGGCCGATCTCGACGCCGCACTTGTCGCAGTAGCCGTACTCGTTGGCGTCGATGCGCGCGATGGTCTCGTCGATCTTCTTGATGAGCTTGCGCTCGCGGTCACGGTTGCGCAGCTCGAGCGCCATGTCGGACTCCTGGCTGGCGCGGTCGTTCGGGTCGGCGAACACGGTGGCCTCGTCCTGCATGGTGTGCACGGTGCGGTCGATCTCCTCCGAGAGCTCGGCCTTGAGGCTCTCCAGGATCTTGCGGAAGTGCGTGCGCTGCTTCGCGCTCATGTACTCCTCGCCCTTCTTGGCGGCGTAGGGAGCGAAGCTCTTGCGTGTCAGTTCGAGCGCCATCGACCTTCAGGTCCGAAAAAAGAAAGGCGACTTTGTAGCAGAAAAGACCCCCTATCGCAAGCAATGCAGGCGCAGGAAATCCCTGTTTTTTAAGAGGCTTGCGTTGCCCGCGGCGGGACCGAGGAGTATCATCTGCGCCCTTTTCGGGGTGTGGCGCAGCCTGGTAGCGCGCCTGCTTTGGGAGCAGGATGTCGGGAGTTCAAATCTCTCCACCCCGACCAGGTCTGCCCCGGCAGGCGACGGATCTGCCCGTAGCTCAACCGGATAGAGCACCAGCCTTCTAAGCTGGGGGTTGTGGGTTCGAGTCCCGCCGGGCAGGCCAGCACCGAGAAGCAGTGGTGGCCGTAGCTCAAAGGTAGAGTCCCGGATTGTGATTCCGGTTGTTGTGGGTTCGAGTCCCATCGGCCACCCCACACTTTGCTAGGCGGGCAGCAGCTCGCGCTCGAGTGCGAACACGCATCCCGGCGATTCGCTCGTCTGCGGCCACGCGAACGGCACTCGCGGATAGGCGCGCTCGAGCGCTCGGCGCGCATCGCCGACTTCGCACACCAGCAGCCCGCGCGGTCTCAGGTGCGCGCGGGCATCGCGCAGGATCCGGCGCACCAGCTCGAGGCCGTCGCGCCCGGCGTCGAGCGCCGAGCGCGGCTCATAGTCGTATTCCGGCGGCAGCGTGCGCATCGCGCGCGCGCTCACGTAGGGCGGGTTGGTGACGATCAGGTCATAGCGCCGCCGCCCGAGCGAGCCGAACAGGTCCGAGCGCACAAGGCGCACGCGCCGCTTCAACCTGAAGCGGCGAACGTTGATCCGCGCCACCTCGAGGGCCGCCGCGGAGAGGTCCGCCGCGTCCACCCTGGCGCGCGGGAACGTTTGGGCGACCAGGATTGCGAGGCAGCCTGAACCGGCGCACAGGTCGAGTGCGCTGCGTACCGGCCGGCGCAGCCATGGCCGAAGACGCTCGCGCAGCAGCTCGGAGATGAACGAGCGCGGGACGATGACGCGCTCGTCCACGTAAAAGCGGCGGCCGTCGAGCCAGGCCTGCCTGAGGAGGTAGGCGAGCGGAATGCGCTCGCGGATGCGCCGCTCGGCGAGGGCGCGCACGGTGCCCAGCTCCGTGGCCGACACGTCACGCAACGCAGGGATCGCTCCCGCATCGGTCTTCAGCACTGCGGCGACCAGCCACGCCGCTTCATCGCGCGCGTTGGTGGTGCCGTGCCCGAAGTGCAGCCGCCCGGCGCGGAAGGCGCGCGCGGTCTGGCGCACCAGCGTGCCCGCCTTCAAGGCAGCAGCGCGCGCAGCGTGTCGAGATAGATCTTCGGCAGCTGCTCGAGGTCGGCGAGCGCGATGTGCTCGTTCAGCTTGTGGATGCTCGCGTTGACGGGCCCGAGCTCCACGACCTGCGGGCAGATCGCGGCGATGAAGCGACCGTCCGAGGTGCCGCCGGAGGTCGACAACTCCGGCGTGCGCCCGGTATGCGCGTGTACTGCGCGCTTCACCGCCTCGACCAGCTCCCCCGGGCGCGTGAGGAATGGATTGCCCGACAGCGTCCAGGCGACCGAACAGTCCAGCGCGTGCCGGCGCAACACCGACTCGAATCGCTCGCGCAGCCCGCCCTCGGTCACCGCGGGCGAGAAGCGGAAGTTGAACTCCAGCTCGAGCGACCCGGGGATGATGTTGGTGGCGCCGGTGCCTGCATGGATGTTGGACACCTGCCAGGTGGTGGGTGGGAAGAACTCGCTGCCATCGTCCCATTTCATCGCGGCGAGCTCGGCCAGAACCGGCGCAAGCGCATGGATCGGGTTCTTCGCCAGGTGCGGGTAGGCGATGTGGCCCTGCACGCCGCGCACCACCAGCCGGCCCGACAGAGAACCGCGGCGGCCGTTCTTGATGGTGTCGCCGAGCACCTGCGACGAGGACGGCTCGCCGACGATGCACCAGTCGATGCGCTCGCCCCGGCGCCGCAGCTCCTCGACGACGCGCACCGTGCCGTCGACCGACGGCCCTTCTTCGTCGGAGGTGAGCAGCAGCGCGATCGAACCCTTGTGCGCGGGGCGTTCGCGCACGAACGCCTCCACCGCCACCACGAAGCAGGCGATCGAGGACTTCATGTCGGCCGCGCCGCGGCCGAAGAGCTTGCCGTCGCGCACCGTCGGCTGGAACGGGTCGGTCTGCCACTGCTCAAGCGGGCCCGGCGGCACGACGTCGGTGTGGCCGGCGAAGCACAGCAGGGGCGCCGCGGTGCCGCGCCGGGCCCACAGGTTGGTGACCTCGCCGCAGCGCAGGGTCTCGCAGCTGAAGCCGGCCGCGGCAAGCCGCGTGGCAAGCAACTCCTGGCAGCCGCCGTCCTCGGGCGTCACCGAGCGGCGGGCGATCAGGCTCTCCGTGAGTTCGAGCGCCTCGCTCAACGCCCGGCCTCAGGTCGTCATGTCGATCTTGATGTCGCTGAACGACGCCGTGGTGCCGGTGGGACCCGTGGTCCCGAAGGGGTCCTTGCGCAGGTCCTTCTTCTGCTCGAGTTGCTGCGCGGCGATCGCCACCTGTCCCGTGGAGAGCTGCCCCGCGGTCGCCTGGTTGATGAGCCACAGCATATTGGTCGCCGAATCCGCGTTCGCCATGGCCTCGTCCTGCGTGATGTTGCCGTCCATGAAGAGCTTGAACAGCGACTGCTCGAAGGTCTGGGAGCCCGGCGCCATGCTCTTCTCCATCGCCTCCTTGATCTCGTTGATCTCGCCTTTCTCGATCAGCTCGGAGATGTGGCGCGTGTTGAGCATCACCTCGGTCGCCGGCATGCGCTGCCCGGCCTTGGTCCGCACCAGCCTCTGCGACACCACCGCCTGCAGGCTCGCGGAGAGGTCGAGCAGCAGCGTCGGCCGGTTCTCCAGCGGGTAGAAGCTGATGATCCTGTTCATCGCGTGGTAGCTGTTGTTCGCGTGCAGCGTCGCGAGGCACAAGTGGCCCGATTGCGCGTATTGCAGAGCCGAGGACATCGTCTCGCGGTCCCGAATCTCGCCGATCAAAATGCAATCCGGCGCCTGCCGCAGGGCGTTCTTGAGCGCGACCTGGAACGCCTTGGTGTCGTTGCCGATCTCGCGCTGGTTGACGATCGACTTCTTGTTCTGGAACACGAACTCGATCGGGTCTTCCAGGGTCAGGATGTGGCCCGATTTCTGCGCGTTGCGGAAGTCGAGCATCGCGGCGAGCGAGGTCGACTTGCCCGAGCCGGTGGCGCCGACCAGCAGGATCAGGCCGCGCTTCTGCATGATGATGTCGCGCAGCACCTCGGGCAGGCCGAGGGAGTCCAGCGGCGGAATGGTGCTCGGGATGTAGCGCACCACCACCGCGGGGGAACCCTTCTGGCGGAAGGCGCTGATGCGGAAGTTGCCCACCCCCTCGAGGCTGTAGCCCGTGTTGAGTTCCATCGAGTCCTCGTAGTCGCGGATCTGCCGCTCCGCGAGGACCTCGTAGAGCAGCTGCTTGACCGCGTCGGCCGTAAGCTGCGTCTGATTGACCGGCACCGAGATGCCGTTGATCTTGATGTTGATCGGCGCGCCCACGGAAAGGAAGATGTCCGAAGCCTTCTTCTCGGCCATCAGCTGGAACAGGCGCTTCATCGCTGACATGTCTGTTTCCTCCCGCTTCGCCCGGCGTTCGACCCCGCTAGTCTAATCCCCGCGCAACAATTCGTTCAGGCTGGTCTTGGCCCGGGTCCTGGCGTCCACCCGCTTGACGATGACCGCACAATACAGCGCGCAGCTCCGGTCCCCGGAGGGCATAGTTCCGGGGACGACCACCGAGCCGGCGGGCACGCGGCCGTAGAGCACCTCGCCGCTCTCGCGGTCGAAGATCTTGGTGCTCTGGCCGATGTAGACTCCCATGGAGAGCACGCTGTTTTCCTCGACGATCACGCCTTCGACCACCTCGGAGCGCGCGCCGATGAAGCAGTTGTCCTCGATGATCACCGGGTTGGCCTGCACCGGCTCGAGCACCCCACCGATGCCGACTCCGCCCGAGAGGTGCACGTTCCTGCCGATCTGGGCGCAGGAGCCGACCGTCGCCCAAGTGTCGACCATGGTGCCTTCGTCCACGTAGGCGCCAATGTTGACGTACGAAGGCATGAGCACGACGTTGCGCGCGACATAGGCGCCGCGGCGCGCCATCGCCGGCGGCACCACGCGAAAACCGCCCGCGGCGAACGCCTGCGCGTCGTAGCCGGCGAACTTTCCCGGCACCTTGTCGTAGTAATTGGTCGACCCGCCCGGCAGCAGCCGGTTGTCCTCCAGCCGGAAGGAAAGCAGCACGGCCTTCTTGATCCATTGGTGGGTGATCCAGGCGCCATCCCTCTTCTCGGCTACGCGCAGTTTGCCGGAGTCCAGGCCCGATATCACTTCCTCCACGGCGCCGCGCAAAGCCTTCGGCGCACTTGCCGGCCCGAGCTGCGCCCGGCCCTCCCAGGCTTCGTCGATCGTTTTCCTTGCGGCATCCATGGCGGTCACAGTTGGTTCGCGAATCGGGCGATGCGCTCGCAGGCTTCGACGCATTCGGAGTGCGGCGCCACCAGCGCGATTCGGACGTGGCCTGCGCCCGGATTCTCGCCGTGCGCATGGCGCGCGAGGTAGCTGCCCGGAAGAACAAGAACATTATAGTCGCGGTGCAAGGCGCGGGCGAACTCGCGGTCGTCGATCGGCGTGCGCACCCAGAGGTAGAAGCCGCCCTCCGGAAGATAGGTCTGGAGCGGTGCGGCGAACAGCGGCAGGACGGCGCGGTACTTCTCGGCGTACAGGCGCCGGTTCTCGCGCACGTGCGCTTCGTCGCCCCAGGCCGCGGTCGACGCGATCTGCACCGGCGGGCTCATCGCGGAGCCGTGATAGGTGCGGTAGAGCAGGAACGTCTTGAGCAATGCCGCGTCGCCGGCGACGAATCCCGAGCGCATGCCGGGGACGTTGGAGCGCTTGGACAGGCTCGAGAACACCACCAGGCGCCGAAATCCGCTGCGGCCGAGGCGTTGCGCCGCCTGCAGCGCGCCGAGCGGCGGTCGCGATTCGTCGCCATACAGCTCGGAATAGCACTCGTCGGATGCAATCGCGAAGCCGTGCCGGTCGGAGAGCTCGAACAGGCGCCGCCAATCGTCGAGCCCGAGGACTGCGCCGCCGGGATTGGCCGGCGAGCAGGCGTAAACGAGCCTGACGTCGCTCCATGCGGCGGCAGATAGATCGTCCCAGCGCAAGCGGTAGCCGTTCGCGGCGGTCGCGTTGACGAACAGCGGCTCGGCTCCCGCAAGAAGCGCCGCGCCTTCGTAGATCTGGTAGAACGGATTGGGGCACACCACCCGGGCACGGCCGTCGCCCGGGTCGACGACGGCCTGGGCGAACGCGAACAGCGCCTCGCGCGACCCATTCACCGGCAGGACCTGGGTCGCCGGGTCGATCTCCGGCAGGGCGTAGCGGCGCTCCAGCCAGCCGGCGATCGCTTCGCGCAGCCCCGGCATGCCGGCGGTCGCCGGGTACGATGCCAGGCCGTCGAGCGCGCCCGCGAGCGCGCGCTTCACGAGCTCCGGCGTCGCGTGCCTGGGCTCGCCGATTGAGAGGTTGATCGGCGCGAGCGCCGGATTGGGCGAGTGCCCGCCCAGCAGTGCGCGCAGTTTCTCGAACGGGTAGGGCTGGAGCCTGGCGAGCCGTGGATTCATCCCGTGCCGCCTCGCGGGGCGGCAGCGGGCAGGGGATCCAGGGCGACCGCGGGCGCGGGGTGCCAGCCACGCTTGCGATGCTCGGCCACCACGGTCGTGAACAGGCCGCCGCGCACGTTGAAGCGCGCTTCGAGCCGCAGGTAGCGCGGGCGCAGAGCCTTGCCCAAGTCCTCTACGATGCGGTTGGTCACCGCCTCGTGGAACGCGCCCTCGTCGCGAAAGGACCAGACGTACTGCTTGAGCGACTTGAGCTCGACGCAGCGCCGGTCGGGAACGTAGTCGAGCACCAGCAAGGCGAAATCCGGCTGCCCGGTCATGGGGCAAAGGCAGGTGAACTCCGGAATTTCAATGTGAATGCGGTAGTCGCGCGCCGGCGACGGATTGGCGAACGTCTGCAGCCGCTTGCTGGGGCGCGATGGCATCTGGGGGCGGGAAAACGCGGCGTGAATCGAGCGCGAGGATGTTATCATAGGCCGCGATTTTCCCTGGTGCTTCCGAGCGCCGCGAGCCCGAATTCCAAGAACGACGCGAGCCCAGTGCGCCTCACGCAGATCAAGCTTTCCGGCTTCAAGTCATTCGTCGACCCGACGGCGATCCACGTCCCCGGACAGCTCGTCGGCATCGTCGGGCCCAACGGCTGCGGCAAGTCGAACGTCATGGACGCGGTGCGCTGGGTGCTGGGCGAGTCGCGCGCGGCGGCGCTGCGCGGCGACTCGATGCAGGACGTGATCTTCAACGGCTCGGTCAACCGCAAGCCGCTGGCGCGCGCCAGCGTCGAGCTGATCTTCGACAACTCGCTCGGCCGCGCCGCGGGGCAATGGTCGCAGTACGCCGAGATCTCGGTGAGGCGCGTGCTGCAGAGGGACGGCGAGTCGTCGTACTGGATCAACGGCACCCATGTCCGGCGGCGCGACATCACCGACATGTTCCTCGGCACGGGTCTCGGGCCGCGCGCCTACGCGATCATCGAGCAGGGGATGATCTCGCGCGTGATCGAGGCCCGGCCCGACGAGCTGCGCGTGTTCCTCGAGGAAGCGGCGGGAGTCTCGCGCTACAAGGAGCGGCGCAAGGAGACCGAGCACCGGCTCGCCGACACGCGCGAGAACCTCGCGCGCGTCAACGACATCCGCGTCGAGCTCGGGACGCAGATCGAGAAGCTCGAGGGGCAGGCGAAAGTCGCGACCCAGTACAAGGACCTGCAGGAGGAGCTGCAGCTCAAGCAGCAGCTGCTCTGGTTCCTGCGGCGCAGGGACGCCGCCGCGGAGCGCGACCGCCAGGGCGAGCATGTCGCGCGCGCAGGGGTCGAGCTGGAGTCGGAGACCGCGAAGCTGCGGGAAGTCGAGAGCCGGGTCGAGTCGGCGCGCGCCGCTCATTACAGGGAGGGCGATGCGCTCAACGCGGCGCAGGCCGCGGTGTACGCCGCCAACGCAGAAGTGGCGCGTCACGAGTCCGAGCTGCGGCACGTCGAGGAGACGCGGCAGCGGCTGGAGAACCAGCACACCGAGCGGCGCGTGCAGCTGGCGTCCTGGCGCGACCAGCGCGCGCAGCTCACGCAGGCGCTGCACATGTGGGCGTCGCGATCCGGCGGCGCAAAGCAAAGGGTCGCCGCGGCGCAGGCGCAGCTGGTGGCGGAAGGCGCGCGGCTGCCGCAGGCGGAGCAGGGCCAGCGCGCCGCGCAAGAGCGCCTCAACGACGCCCGAATCCAGCTGCAGCAGGCCGAGGGCCGACTGCGGCTGGAGGAACAGAACCTTTCGCACATCGATCGCAATCTGCAGTCGCTGGGGCAACGCCGCGAGCGGCTCGAAGCCGAATTGCAGACGCTCGCCGAGCCGGACGCTGCGGCGATCGCTGCGGCGCAGGAAGCCATCGGCCGGCTGCAGCGCGCGGTAAGCGAGTCGCATGCGGCGCTCGAAGCGCAGCAGAGCGACGCCGCCGCGCTCGAGGCCAGACGGGCGGCCGCGTCGGACGCGCTCGCCGCAGCGGTGCGCGAGCACACCGCCGCCGAGGCCCAGCTCGCCACCCTCAAGCAGGTGCAGCTGGCGGCAGAGGAGGGCGCGCCGCTGCACGACTGGCTGGAGCGTCACAAGCTCGCCGCGCTGCCTCGCTTCTGGCAGAAAGTGCGCATCGACCACGGCTGGGAGACGGCGGTCGAGTCGGTACTGCGTGAGCGCCTGCATGCAATCGAAGTCGCCGATGCGGAAGGCGCGTGGCGGCTGGCGTCCGATCTGCCGCCTGTAAAGGCGAGCCTGTTCCTCGGCGGTACGGCGGCGGCGCCCCAGGCGCCAGCAGGGCGCGTGCCGCTCGCTGGCAAGGTGCGCGCGGTGGACGCAACGCTCGGCGGCGCGATCGGCGACTGGCTCGCTGGCGTCTACGCGGTGGAAGGGATACCGGAGAAGTCTGCCTGCGCCTCGCTTCCCGCCGGCGCGATCCTGGTCAACCGCGAGGGGCACCAGTTCACGCGCCACACCGTCAGCCTGCACGCCCCCGATCCGGCCGACGCGGGAATCCTCGCGCGGCAGTCGGAGATCGAGGAGCTCGAGGTGCGTTGCCGGTCGCTGGCGAGCGATGTCGGGGCCGCGCAGTCTGCGGCGACGGGCTTGGAGGAGCAAAGCGCGGCGCGGCAGAAGGACCTCGACCTCGCGCGTGCGGCGATCGCCGCCCGCCAGCGGGACCTTCATGAGGCCGAGATCGAGTCACTCAAGCTGCAGCAGGCGATCGAGCGCTATCGCGAGCGCACCGCGCAGATTCGGGGAGAGATCGGCGAGATCGCCGGCGAAGCGCGGCGCGACAACGAGGCGCTGACGCGAAGCCGGGCAGCGATCGAGAATTTGCGTGCCGAGATCGGCGCTGCGCGCGAGCTGCTGGAGCGCGCGAGCGGCGAGCACGAGGCAGCGGAGCGCGCACTGGTGGCGCAGCGCGCCGCGACCCAGCGCGCCGAGCGGGAGTCGCAGGACGCTGCCTTCGACGAGCGGGAGTGCGGCGCGAAGATCGCCGAGATCGACAATTCGGTACGCATGATCGACCAGCAAATCGGGCGCGCGGAAGAGGAAGTCACCCGGCTCACCCGGGAGCTCGCGGTCGATCCGATCCCCGCAGTGCGGGCGGCGCTGGCCGGGGCGGTGGAGGCGCGCATCGCCTGCGAAAAGACGCTCGCCGCGGCGCGCGACGCGGTGGAAAGCGCTGCTGCGGCGCTGCGCGAGCGCGAGGAGGAGCGCCTGCGGGTGGAAGGCGGCCTCGCCCCGCTGCGCGACCGCATCGGCGAGCTGCGGCTCAAGGAGCAAGCCGCGCGGCTGAATTTCGAGCAGTTCGACGGCCAGTTGCGTGAGGCGAATGCCGACGAAGCGCGGCTTGCGCGCGAGGCGGAGCGCGCACCGCGGCCGTCGGCGTTGCAGGGCGAGATCACGCGCCTCACCCAGGCAATCAGCGAGCTGGGCGCCGTCAACCTCGCTGCGGTCGAGGAGCTCGCCACGGGACGTGAGCGCAAGGGCTTCCTCGATTCGCAATCGGCCGACCTGGAGGAGGCGGTGAAGACCCTCGAGGACGCGATTCGCCGCATCGACCGCGAGACGCGCGAGCTGCTGCGCGAGACCTTCGAGACCGTGAACGGGCATTTCGGCAAGCTGTTCCCGGAGCTGTTCGGCGGCGGTGAGGCTAAGCTCGTGATGACCGGGGAGGAAATCCTCGACGCCGGTGTGCAGGTCATGGCGCAGCCACCGGGCAAGCGCAACAGCACCATCCACCTGCTGTCAGGGGGTGAGAAGGCCCTCACCGCGATCGCGCTGGTGTTCGCCATCTTCCAGCTCAACCCAGCGCCATTCTGCCTGCTGGACGAGGTCGACGCGCCGCTGGACGACACCAACGCGGGCAATTTCTGCGAACTGGTGCGCAAGATGTCGGCGCAGACGCAATTCGTGTTCATCACCCACAACAAGATCACGATGGAGCTGGGCAAGCAGCTGATCGGGGTCACCATGCCCGAGCCGGGGGTATCGCGCGTCGTGGCCGTGGACATCGACGAGGCCCTGCGGTTCCAGAAGGAGCTTGCCGCCTGACCCACGACGGGCGGCCGACGCGATGACCGAGCTGCAAATCGGACTGCTGGCGATCGGCGCGCTGGTGGTGCTTGGGGTGCTCGCCTACAACCGGATGCAGGAGCGCGGCGCGCGCAAGGACACCGAACGCGCGTTCCGCTCCGCGCACGCAGATGCGCTGCTCGGCGATGAGGCGCGGCGCAAGGAGCCTACGGCGGAAGGCGCGCGGCCCGCGGTGCGCAGCGAAGCGCCTGCCGCGATCTCGCCTCCCGACCCGCGCCTCGACTACGTGGTCGAGCTCGGTCTATCCGGCGCATTGCCCTATGCCGTCGTGCAGGAAAGCTGGCAGGCGATCGACCGGCGCCACGGCAGGCCGGTGCAGCTTGCAGCCGCTGCCGACGGTGGCGCCTGGCATCCGCTCACCGCGCACGAGGCGGTGCCGCCCACGAGGCTGCGTGCCGGCCTGCAGTTGGTGTCGCGCGAAGGCGCGGTCGGCGAAGCGGAGCTGATCGAATTCCGCTCCGCGGTGGAAACGCTCGCCGCGTCGCTGCACGCCACGGTCAGCGCGCCGGAGATGAGGTCGGCGATCGAGGCGGCGCAGGAGCTCGATCGCTTCTGCTCCGAGGCCGACATCCAGGTCGTACTGCATGTGGTTGCTGCGCCCGGCGGGGCGCTCGCGGGCAGCAAGCTGCGCGCGATCGCGGAATCGAGCGGCCTTGCCCTCGAAGGCAGCGGCAGGTTCGCGCAGCGCACCGATGGCGGTGCGCTGCAATTCACCCTGGCGGTGCGCGACGGCACGCGCTTCGAGCCAGGCACGCTGCGCAGTGCCTCGTTTGCAGCGGTGTCGCTCGAGCTCGACCTGCCGCGCACCCCGGATGCGCACCGCTCGTTCGAGGCCATGGCTCGGCTCGCTACCCACCTCGCGGCGCAGCTCGGCGGTCGCGTCGAGGACGACAACGGCAACGCGCTCGACGAGCGCGCGCTTGCCGCGATCGCATCGCAACTGGACGCGGTACGCGCCCGGCTCGAGGCGCGCGGCCTGACCCCGGGCAGCGCCGCCGCGCTTCGCGTGTTCGGCTGACCGGCCTGCAGTGAGCGCCGCGGCGACGCAGCTACGCAAGCGCGTGGATTTCCTGCGGCGCGAGCTCGAGCGCCATAACCGGCTGTATTACGTCGAGGACTCGCCGGAGATCACCGACGCCGAGTACGACCGCCTGTTCCGCGAGCTCGCCGAGCTCGAGGCGGCGCACCCGGAGCTCGCGTCGCCCGACTCGCCGACGCAGCGCGTGGGCGCCCCGCCGCTCTCCGAATTCGCGGAGGTGCGGCACGAGACGCCGATGCTGTCGCTCAACAACGCCTTCGACGACGACGAGGTGCGTGCCTTCGACCGGCGGGCCCGCGAGGCGATCGGCAGCACCGAAATCGACTATGCGGTCGAGCCCAAGTTCGACGGTCTCGCGATCAGCCTCAGCTATCGCGACGGGGTCTTCGCGCAGGGCGCAACGCGCGGCGACGGTGCGACCGGCGAGGACGTGACTCCGAACCTGCGCACGGTGCGCTCGATTCCCTTGCGCCTGCCGCCGGCGCCGGAGGCGCGCATGCTCGAGGTGCGGGGGGAGATCGTGATGTACATGCGCGACCTCGGGCGCCTCAACGAGCGCCAGAGAAAGGCGGGCGAGAAGGAATTCGCCAACCCGCGCAACGCCGCCGCGGGCAGCCTGCGCCAGCTCGACTCGCGTGTCACGGCAAACCGGCCGCTGCGCTTTTTCGCCTACGGAGTGGGCGCCGCGCCGCATGCGCGGTGGCGGTCGCACGCCGAAGTGCTCGACGGCCTGGTGCAGCTCGGTTTCCCCGTGTGCGACGAGCGCGACGTGGTGCGCGGCGCTGAAGGGCTGCTTGCCTACTACCGGCGGCTCGGGGCGAAGCGCGATCGGTTGCCCTACGCGATCGATGGCGTGGTCTACAAGGTGAACCGGCTGGACTGGCAGGAACGCCTCGGCTACGTATCGCGCGCGCCGCGCTTCGCGCTGGCGCACAAGTACCCCGCCGAGGAACAGGTGACCGAGGTGCTGGCGATCGACGTCCAGGTCGGGCGAACGGGAGCGCTGACGCCGGTGGCGCGCCTCAAGCCGGTGGCGGTCGGCGGCGTGACGGTGACCAACGCCACGTTGCACAACGAAGACGAGCTGCGCCGCAAGGACGTGCGAATCGGCGACACCGTGGTGGTGCGGCGGGCCGGTGACGTGATTCCGGAAGTGGTGTCCGTGCGCAAGGAGCGGCGCCCGGCCGGCGCGCGCGAGTTCCGTATGCCCGCGAGGTGCCCGGTCTGCGGCTCGGCGGTGGTGCGCAGCGAGGACGAGGCGGTGGCGCGCTGCAGCGGCGGCCTGGTATGCCCCGCGCAGCGCAAGCAGGCGCTGCTGCATTTCGCGGGACGCAGGGCGATGGACATCGAGGGGCTGGGCGAAAAGCTGGTCGACCAACTCGTGGACGCGGAAATGGTCGCGACGCCCGCCGACCTGTATTCGCTCGACGCCGGGCAGCTCTCCGCGCTCGAGCGCATGGCCGACAAGTCCGCCGCCAACGTCGTCGCGGCGCTGGAGCGCTCGCGGCGCACCA
Source organism: uncultured Enterobacteriaceae bacterium (assembly GCA_964627075.1). Classification (GTDB taxonomy): domain Bacteria; phylum Pseudomonadota; class Gammaproteobacteria; order Burkholderiales; family SG8-39; genus 2-02-FULL-66-14. The sequence goes on from CAZVHU010000054.1 coordinate 17,383, forward strand.
CCCTGCAGCGCTTCATCTTCGGGCTCGGCATCCGCAACGTGGGTGAGAGCACGGCGCGCGACCTCGCGCGGCACTTCGGCAGCCTGGAGGCCGTGATGGCGGCGGACGAGAATGCGCTGCAGCAGGCTCCCGACATCGGGCCGGTGGTGGCGCGCTCGATCCGCCAATTCTTCGACGAGCCGCACAACCGGCAGGTGATTCGCAAGCTGCGCGCCGCCGGCGTAGAGTGGCCGGAAGGCGAGGGCGCTCCGGCGCGCCCGAGCGGCGAGGTCAAGACCTTCGTGCTCACTGGTACCTTGGAAGGCATGACGCGCGAAGAAGCGCGCGCAATGATCGAGTCCAGGGGCCACAAGGTGGCGGGGTCGGTGTCGAAGAAGACAGACTACGTCGTCGCAGGGGCCGATCCCGGCAGCAAGCTGGAAAAAGCACGAGCGCTCGGCATCGCGGTGCTTGACGAGCAAGGCCTGGTCCAACTATTGAAGGCACGGTGAGCCGCATGGCGCAGAGGGTTACCAAGGCAGTGTTTCCCGTCGCGGGCCTGGGCAGCCGCTTCCTGCCGGCGACCAAGGCCAGCCCGAAGGAAATGCTGCCGATCGTCGACAAGCCGCTGATCCAGTACGCCGTCGAGGAGGCCGCGGCGGCAGGCATTACCGACATGATTTTCGTCACCGGACGCAACAAGCGCGCCATTGAGGACCATTTCGACCGCGTGCCAGAGCTGGAGGGCGCGCTCGCCAAGGGCAAGTCGGAGCTGCTTGCGCGGGTGCAGGGGGTGCTGCCCCCGGGGTGCAGGTGCGTCTACATCCGGCAGGTCGAACCGCTCGGCCTCGGCCATGCCGTGCTCTGCGCCCAGCCCGTCGTGGGCAACGAGCCCTTTGCGGTGCTGCTGGCTGACGACCTGATCGACGGACAGCCGTCTGCGACCGAACAGCTGACCGAGCGTTTCGCCGCGGAGGGCTGCTCGCTCCTCGGGCTCGAAGCGGTTGCGCGCGAGGAAACCGGGCGCTACGGCATCGTCTCGCCCGAAGACGCGGCCGCCGAGCTGACGGCGGTCCGGGGCATCGTGGAGAAGCCCGCACCAGCGGATGCTCCCTCCACGCTCGCGGTCGTCGGGCGCTACGTGCTCACGCCGAGGATCTTCGACCTGCTGTCGCGAGCCGCACCGGGGCGCGGCGGGGAGATCCAGCTCACCGACGCGCTGGCCGCACTGCTGCAACACGAGCGCATCCTCGGTCTGCGGCTGCGCGGCAGGCGCTACGATTGCGGCTCCAAGCTTGGTTACCTGAAGGCGACCGTGGAATTCGCCGTGAAGCACGCCGAGGTCGGCGCGGCGTTCGCCGACTACCTGGCGCGGCGCGAGGTGCGGTGATGCCCGACATTAGGGAGGCGTGGGCGTTCCTGCAGAACTCCGATGGCATCGCGGCCGCGGATGCCGTGGAAGCCGCCATCCGGCGCCTGGCGGACGAGATATGCGCCGATTACCGGGAGCGCTACCCGTTGCTGCTCGCGGTCATGGGCGGCGCGGTCGTGTTCGCCGGGCAGCTGCTGCCGCGGCTGCGCTTTCCGCTCGACTTCGACTACATCCACGTGTCGCGCTACGGCAGCGCCACCCAGGGCGGAGGCGTCGAGTGGCGCGTGGCGCCGCCGCCGAGCGTGCGAGGGCGCGAGGTGCTGGTGATCGACGACATCCTGGACGGCGGCCACACGATGCGCGCGATTCGCGGCCGGCTGCTCGAGCTCGGCGCGGCCAGCTTCCGTTGCGCTGTGCTGGTGGAGAAGCAATCGCCTCAGACCAAGCCGATTGCCGCGGACTACGTCGGGCTGCGGATCCCCGACCGTTTCGTGTTCGGCTGCGGCATGGACGCCAAGGGATTCTGGCGCAACCTGCCCGAGTTCCGCGCAATGAA
>CAZVHU010000055.1:0-19271 GCA_964627075.1 uncultured Enterobacteriaceae bacterium
TCGACACCCTCAGCCTGCATGCCGGGCAGCAGCCGGATCCGGCGACCGGCGCGCGCGCGGTGCCGATCTACCAGACCACCTCGTACGTCTTCCGCGACACCGAGCACGCCGCGTCGCTTTTCAACATGGAGCGCGCCGGGCACGTCTATTCGCGCATCTCCAACCCGACCGTGGCGGTGCTCGAGGAGCGCATGGCGGCGCTCGAAGGCGGGGTAGGCTCGATCGCCACCGCGAGCGGCCAGGCGGCGCTGCACCTCGCGGTGGCGACGCTGATGGACGCGGGCTCGCACATCGTCGCCTCGGGTTCGCTCTACGGCGGCTCGCACAACCTGCTCGGCTACACGCTCAGGCGCTTCGGCATCCAGACCACGTTCATCGATCCGCGCGATCTCGGCGCGTGGAGATCCTCGATCCGGCCGGAGACGCGCCTGCTGTTCGGCGAGACGCTCGGCAACCCGGGCCTGGACGTTCTCGACATCCCGGAGGTGGCGAAGATCGCGCATGCGGCGGGCGTACCGCTGCTGGTGGATGCGACCTTCACCACCCCGTACCTGATGAAGCCCTTCGAGCTGGGCGCCGACCTGCTGTATCACTCGGCGACCAAGTTCCTCGGCGGCCACGGCACCGCGATCGGCGGCGTGCTGGTGGACTCGGGCCGCTTCGACTGGGAGAAAAGCGGCAGGTTCGCGCAGCTTACCGCGCCCTATGAGGGCTTCCACGGCATGGACTTCGAGGAGGAGTCGGGCACGCGCGCCTTCCTCCTGCGCGCGCGGCGCGAGGGCCTGCGCGATTTCGGCGCCTGCATGGCGCCGATGACCGCGTTCCAGATCCTGCAGGGCGTCGAGACGCTGCACCTGAGGATGCCGCGCCACGTCGAGAACACGCGCAAGGTGGTCGCGTTCCTCGCCGGGCACGCGATGGTGGAGAAGGTGATGTACCCGGAGCTGCCCGGCCACCCCGACCACGCGCTCGCCAAGCGGCTGCTGCCGCGCGGCGCGGGCGCGGTGTTTTCCTTCAACATGAAAGGCGGCCGCCCCGCGGGCCGCGCCTTCATCGAGACGCTGCGGGTGTTTTCCCACCTCGCAAACGTGGGCGACGCGAAGTCGCTCGTGATCCATCCGGCGACCACCACGCACTACCGCATGTCGGACGCGGACCTCGTGAAAGCCGGGATCACCGCCGGCACCGTGCGCCTCTCGATCGGCCTGGAGGATGCGCAGGACCTGGTAGAGGATTTGGAGAGAGGCTTGAGGGCAGCACAAAAGGCGGGCTGAAATGGACCTGACCGTTGACGGCCGGCGGGCGTTCGCCTACACGGCGGCGCACGCGATCGACCCGGCGAAGCCGACCATCGCGTTCGTGCACGGCGCGGGGCTCGACCACTCGTGGTGGGGCCTGCAGAGCCGCTACTTCGGCTACCACGGCCGCAACGTGCTGGCGCTCGACCTCCCGGGGCACGGGCGCTCCGATGGAAAGCCGCTCGGCTCGATCCAGGAGATCAGCGATTGGGTGATGCGCGCGCTCGATGCCGCGGGGCTTGAACGCGCGGGCGTGGTCGGCCACTCGATGGGCGCGCTGGCGGCGCTGGAGTGCGCCGCGCGCTACCCGGACAGGGTCGAGCGCATCGCGCTCATCGGCGTCGCTTACCCCATGAAGGTCTCTGCCGCGTTCCTCGAGGCCGCGCGAAGGAACGAGCTGACCGCGTTCGACATGCACACCATCTGGGGCCACGCGCCGCAGGTCCCGCTCGGCGGCAACCCGAACCCCGGGATGTGGATGCTGGGCGACAACCAGGCACGCCTCGCGCGGCTCGCGCCCGGCGTGCTCTACACCGACCTCGACGCCTGCGACCGCTACGCGGCGGGGCTGCAGAGCGCGGCGAGGGTGAAGTGCCCGGCGCTGTTCATCCTGGGCCAGCGCGACGTGATGACTCCGCCGCGCGCGACCGAGCCGCTCGTCAAGGCGATCGCCGGCGCGCAATCCGTCACGGTCGCGGGATCGGGCCACTCGCTCATGGCCGAGGCGCCGGACGCAACGCTCGATGCGCTGATCGCGTTCTTCCGTCGCTAGGTTCTATACTCGCCCCGGGCAACACCTGAGGGGGTAGACATGGATCCGAACCAGCCGGAAGCCAGGCCCGGAATGAGCGGCGCACTGAGGGCGATCGCGGTGCTCGCGGTGCTCGTCGTGGCGCTGATCGGCATCCTCGCCGTCACCGAGCTGATCCCTCGCGAGGCGCTGCAGGAATGGATCACCAAGGCGGGGCTGGTGATCGCCATCGTGGTCGGAGCGGCGATCGCGCTCGCCCTGCTCGCGCGCTCCGGCCGCTGAGCGCCGGGTGCGGCCGCTCAGCGCGCGCCCCAGGGCGTGCGGCGCACCGCCAAGGCGCGGAGCGTTCCGTAGATCAGCATCCCCAGGGTGATAACGCCGAACACGGCGCCGAGCGGCGCCCCGAGCGCCACGGCCGCCGCGCCGCCCGCGATCACGATGGCAAGGCGCGCGGTGCCGGCGAGCACCAGGGGCGCGACGCGCCCCGATCCCTGCGAGGCGAAGTACAGCGCCACGCCCAGGCCGAACAGGGGATAGAACGGCCCCACGATCCGCAAGTAGGTGCTGCCCGAATCGATCACGCCCGGGTCGGCGCTGAACAGGCGCACCCACGCTTCCGGAAACAGCGCTGCCCCCAGCCCGATCACCGCCGAGATGGCGGCGGCGAGCAGCGCCCCGGTCCAGGCGATGCGCTTGGCGCGCCCGGCGCGCCCGGCGCCGATGTGGGTGCCGACCATCACCACCAGCGCCTGCCCGACTGCGAACACCATCGGCACTTGCAGGAGCTCGAGGCGCAGGCCGACGCCGTAGCCGGCGAGCGCGGCCGTCCCGTAGCGGCCTACGAGTCCGGTCAGGATCACTGAGGTGAGCACAGTCTGCACGGCGTTCACCGAGGAGATGAGTCCCACGCGCAGGATCTCGCGGAACAGCCGCCCCTCGAGCGCGAGGTGCTCGCGCCGCGGCCGCAGCGCGCTGCGCCAGATGAGCGCGGCCATGAACGCGATGGAGAAGGCCTGCGCGACGAGGTAGGCGACGGCCGCGCCGGCGATGCCGAGCGCGGGCAGCCCGGCGAGCCCCAGCACCAGCGCCGCCGACAGCGGGATGTGCACCACCGCCGAGACGATCAGCGCCAGCGCCGGCGCGAGCGTGTTGCCGCTGCCGCGCAGCAGGCTCGCGCTCGTGTTGGCAAGCCACACCAGCGTCGCGCCCGCGAACAGGATGTCCGAGTAGCGCAGCGCGTGCGCGAGCACCTCGTCGCGGCCCCCGAGCAACCGGAAGATGCCGCTGCCGAAGACGAGCAGCAGCAGCGTGAAAAGCAGCCCGGCGCCGACCGCGATCACCGCGGCGTGCACCACCAGCGCGCGCGCCTGGCGCTCGTTGCCGCCGCCCAGAGCGCGCGCCACCGCCGAGGACACGCCGCCGCCCATCGCGCCCGCCGACAGCATCTGCAGCAGCATCACCAGCGGGAACACCAGCGCCACGCCGGCGAGCGGCTCGGTTCCCAGGCGCCCGATGAAGTAGGTGTCGGCGATCGACACCGCCGACTGGAAGATGACGAGGATCACCCCGGGGGCGGCGAGCCGGAGCAGCGCCGGCACGATCGGAGCCTCCAGCATGCGTTGCGCGCGCGAGGTGCTCACCCGCGCAGCCTAGCCGATAGCGCCCCTTCGATCCTTGCGAATAGCGAACCGCGCCCGCCCGCGGCGAGCAGCCAGCCGAGCGCCACGCCCGCCGCGTTGGCGAGCATGTCGGCCGGCTCGAAGCTGCGCGTGCCGAGCGCGCCCTGCGCGAACTCCAGCGCCACGCCCATCAGGGTGAAGCCCACGGCGTAGGCGAGGCGCGCGCCGCGCCCCGCGTAGAGCTGGCAGAACCAGAACATGAGCGCACCGTAGCTCGCGAGATGACCCAGCTTGTCGCCCTGTTCCAGTTCGATCTTCGGAGGCGAGGGCGTGAGCGAGAGCCACACGATCCCCATGGCGAGCGCCCAGCCGAGCGCGAGCCACAGCGCCCGCAGCCGCAGCGCAGGCGTCGCGCGCATCTCAGAACAGCGCCCTCTGCGGGCCGCGCGCCGGCGGCCTGAAGCGCGTGCAATCCAGTTCCCCGCGCGAGGCCATATGGTCTTCCTCGCGGCTGAGCCCGAAGCGCCTGCAGGCGACGTCGAAGCGCCGCGCGATCAGCTCGGCGAAGTTGCCTGCGCCCGACATGCGCGCACCGAACCGGGGATCGTTCTCGCGCCCGCCGCGTACCTGCCGCACGATGCTGATCACGTGGTCCGCGCGCTCGGGGTAGTGCGCCGCGAGCCACTCCTTGAACAGCGGCCGCACTTCGTTCGGCAGCCGCAGCATGATCCAGCCCGCCATGGTCGCGCCGGCCGCGGCCGCTGCCTCGAGCACGGCTTCGATCGACTTGTCGGTGAGCGCCGGGATGGTGGGCGCCACCATCACGCCGCACGGAACGCCTGCCGCGGCGAGCGCGCGCAGCGTGTCCAGCCGCCGCTGCGGGCTCGCGGCGCGCGGCTCCAGGCGCCTCGCGAGCCGCCCGTCGAGCGTATTGATCGAGACGAAGGCCTTCACGAGGTTCTTCTTCGCCATCGGCGCGAGCAGGTCGAGATCGCGCTCGAGGAGCGCCGACTTGGTGACGATGGTGAGCGGATGCTCGCATTCGGCGAGCACCTCGAGGAGACCCCGCATGATGCGGTAGCGGCGCTCGATGGGCTGGTAGCAGTCGGTGTTGGTGCCGAAGGCGATGGGTTTCACCTCGTAGCCGGGACGCGACAGCACCGTACGCAGCAGCCCGGCGGCGTTGGTCTTCGCGAACAGTTTCGTCTCGAAGTCGAGCCCCGGGGAAAGCTCGAGGTAAGCGTGGCTCGGACGGGCGTAGCAGTAAGCACACCCATGCTCGCATCCCCTGTAGGGGTTGATCGACTGCTCGAAGGGCACGTCGGGCGAGTCGTTGCGCGCGATGATCGAGCGCGCGCGCTCCTCGGTCACCGTGGTCTCGAGCGGCGCGGCAGCCTCGTCTTCTCGCGCCCAGCCGTCGCAGAACGCTTCGCGCGTCTCGCTCTCGAATCGGCCCTGGATGTTCGAGCGCGCGCCGCGCAGGTGGCGCGCGTCGCGTGTTTCGCTCTTTGCCCGTTCGGCCACCGTTCGCCGCCGCTAGAATGAGAGGCTTGCCATCGTACCTCGATACTGTATAAATGACCAGCATCCGGCGCAACGTCGGCCTGCTCGCCGCCTGCCAGGCGATGCTGATGGCGAACAACAGCACGCTCATCGCGATCAACGGCCTCGCAGGGCTCGCGCTCGCGCCGTGGGCCTCGCTCGCCACGCTGCCGGTGACCTGCTGGGTGCTGGGCGGGGCGCTCACCACCATGCGCGCCTCGTTCTACATGCGGCGCGTGGGGCGCCAGCGCGGCCTGATCCACGGCGCCGCCATCGGCATCTTCGGCGCGGCGCTGTGCGCGGCGGCGGTCTGGGGGCAGAGCTTCTGGCTGCTATGCCTGGGGGCGCTCGTCTTCGGCGGCTTCAACGCCTTCGGCCAGTACTACCGCTTCGTCGCCGCGGACATGTCGAGCGCGGCATTCCGCGCCACCGCCATTTCGCTCGTCCTCGCCGGCGGGCTGGTCGGCGGCATCCTCGGGCCGACGGTGAGCCGCGCCACGGTGGACTGGCTCATGCCGCGCTTCACCGGCGCGTACCTTGCGCTGATCGTGTTCGTGGTCGTGATCATGGGACTGCTCAGCCTCATCCGCATCCCCGCGGCGCAAGCGGAGACGGGCGCGCCCGCCGGACGGCCGCTGTGGCAGCTCGCGGCGCAACCCGCGTTCGCGGTGGCGGTGCTCGCCTCCGCGCTCGGCTACGGCGTGATGAACTTCCTCATGACTTCCACCCCCCTCGCCATGGGCGCCTGCGGCCACCCCTACGGCGACGCCGCGCTCGTCATCTCCTCGCACGTGGTGGCGATGTTCGCGCCGTCCTTCTTCACCGGGCCGGCGATCAACCGCTTCGGCGTGCTCAAGGTCATGCTCGCGGGGGCGATCCTCAACGTGGTCGCGATCTTCATCGCGCTCGCGGGTGTCGAGGTGGCCAACTTCTGGTGGTCGCTGGTGCTGATCGGCGTGGGCTGGAACTTCCTCTACATCGGCGGCACGACGTTGCTCACCACCGCCTACCGGCCGGAGGAGCGCGCCAGGGCGCAGGGCGCGAACGAATCCGCGATCTTCGGCATGATGCTGTTTTCCTCGCTTTTTTCGGGGCTGATCGTGACCAACGCGGGATGGGAGAAGGTGAATTACGCGGCGCTGCCGCTGGTGCTCGTCATCATCGCGGCGCTCGCCTGGCTGGCGGTGCGCTCGCGCAGCGCGCAGGGAGCGGCCGGGTGATGCGCGCGCCCGCCATGGTCGGCATGCGCCTGGAGGAGGTGGACACGCCGGCGCTCGTCGTCGAGCTGGACGCCTTCGACGGGAACCTCGCCACGCTGGCGGACCTGGTCGCGGGGCGGGTGCGCGTGCGCGCGCACGCCAAGACCCACAAGTGCCCGGAGATCGCCAGGCGCCAGATCGCTGCCGGCGCGGTGGGCGTGTGCTGCCAGAAGGTGTCGGAAGCGGAGGCGCTGGTGGACGGCGGCGTCGCCGACGTGCTGGTGTCGAACGAGGTGATCGGCGCGCCCAAGCTCGAGCGGCTCGCGGCGCTCGCGCGCCGCGCGCGGATCGGCGTATGCGTGGACGACGCCGGCAACGTGCGCGATCTGGAGGCCGAGGCGGCGCGCGCCGGTTCGCGCCTCGACGTCTACGTCGAGTTGGAAGTGGGCATGGGCCGCTGCGGCGTAACGCCGGGCGAGCCGGCGCTCGCGCTCGCGCGCGCTGTCGCCGCCTGCAAGCAGTTGCGCTTTGCCGGGCTGCAGGCCTACCACGGCCGCGCGCAGCACATGCGCTCGATGGCCGAGCGGCGCGAGGCGATCGCGCGCTCGGCTGAGGCGGTGCGGGCCACGCGCGGGATGATCGAGGCGGCCGGCATCGCCTGCCCCTCGGTGACGGGCGCGGGCAGCGGCACCTTCATGCTGGAAGTGGAGTCGGGCGCCTGGGACGAGATCCAGCCCGGCTCCTACGCCTTCATGGACGCGGACTACGCGAGGAACGAGTGGGCGCCGCCGCTGCCGCGCTTCGAGCATTCGCTGTTCGTGTATTCGACGGTGATGAGCCGCCCCGCGCCGCGGCTTGCGATCGTGGACGCGGGGCTCAAGGCTTCCAGCGTGGACTCGGGCCTTCCCGAGGTGTGGCGGCGGCCGGGCTTGAAGTACATCCGCGCCTCCGACGAGCACGGCTGGGTCGAGGTCGCCGAGGGCGCCGCCGCGCCGGCGCTGGGCGAGAAGCTGCTGCTCGTTCCCGGGCATTGCGACCCGACGGTGAACCTCTACGACTGGTACGTGTGCGTGCGTGGCGCCCGGGTCGAGGCGCTCTGGCCGATCAGCGCGCGCGGCGCGCTGTACTGAGTTGGAGAAGCCCCTGCAGGGCTGGGTGGTGGTGGCGAGCGCCTTCGCCCTGATGTTCACGGGCTTCGGCGTCGCCTATACCTTCGCCGCGTTCTTCAACGCCTTCCAGTCGGAGTTCGGCGCATCGCGCTCTCACGTCTCGCTCGTGTTCTCGCTTTGCGCGCTGCTGTGGTTCACGGTCGGCGTGCCGGGCGGCATGCTCGCCGACCGCTTCGGGCCGCGCGGCGTGTGCCTCACGGGCGTCGCATTCCTCGCCGCGGGGCTTGCGCTCGCCGCGCTTGCGCCTTCGCTCGAGGTGCTCTATCTCACCTACAGCATCGGCGTCGGGGTCGGCATCGGCCTTTCCTACGTGCCTTCGGTGGGCGCGGTGCAGCACTGGTTCGTGCACAACCGCGCGCTCGCCTCGGGCATCGCGGTGTCGGGGATCGGCGCGGGGAACCTGCTCATGCCGCCGCTCGCCGCCTGGTGGACCGGCATCTTCGGCTGGCGCGGCGCCTACTTCGCCTTCGCGGCGCTGGCGCTCGTGCTCGCGCTGCCCGCGGCGCTCGCGGTCGGCGCGCGCGGCACGGCGCATGCGGCGCGCACCGCCAAGGCACCGCTTCCCGGAATGACGCTGCCCGAGGCGCTGCGCTCGGCGCCGTTCTGGCTGCTGTATCTCTCCTCGCTGCTGATCTGCGTCGGTTTCTTCGTGCCGATGGTGCACCTCGCGCCCTTCGCGCAGGACGCGGGCTACAGCGAGGCGCAGGGCGTGGCGCTGGTGAGCCTGCTCGGGCTGGGAAGCCTGGTCGGGCGCTTCGCCATCGGCGGCGTCGCCGACCGGCTCGGCCACATGCGCTCGCTCGCGGCGATCTCCTCCGGCCTGGGGCTGCTGTTCCTGGTGTGGTGGCAGGCGCAGGCATTCTGGCTGCTGGCGCTGTTCGCGTTCGCCTTCGGCTCTCTCTACGGCGGCTTCGTGGCGCTCGCGCCGACCCTCGCCATGGACCTGTTCGGCGGGCGCAGCGTCTCGGCGATCATCGGCTGCCTGTACACCGCGGCAGGAGTGGGGACGCTCTTCGGGCCGACGCTCGCCGGCGCGGCGTTCGACGCCTACGGCGCCTACGACGCGGCCCTCATCGGTTGCTCGGCGCTGTCGTTTGCCGGCGCCGCGGTCGCGCTGCGCCTGGTGCGCCTCGCGCATGGCAGGCGAGCCGCGCCGTGAAAGCCCTTTCGCGGCTGCGTGCCGTGCTCTCCAGGCCGCCGGCGCTGACCGTGAGCGAGGAGCGGGGCGTGCGCACGCTGCACGTCGGGGGCGAGGCGATCCAGAGCTCGATGCGGCTGGCGGACCCGTTCGCGCTCGAGCTCGAATACACGCGCTGCATGATGGCGTTCCTGCTGTTGCACCCGCAGCCGCGCGAGGTGCTGATGATCGGGCTGGGCGGCGGCTCGCTCGCCAAGTTCATCCACCGGCGCCTGCCCGCGGCGCGCACGCGCGCCATCGAGCTCGACGAGCGCGTGGTGGCGGTGGCGCGCGCCCAGTTCGGCCTGCCGCCCGACGACGCGCGCCTCAAGGTCGAGGTCGGCGACGGCGTTGAGGCGCTCGCCCCCGAGTGCTGCGACACGCTGATCGTGGACGCGTTCGCCGACGAGCATCCGCCCGTGGCGCTCGGCGGGCAGCCGTTCTACGACGCGGCGTGGCTCGCGCTCGCCGAGCCCGGCGTGCTGGTAATGAACCTGATGAACGACGACCCGGCGCTCGACCGCAGGCTCGAGCGCGCCGAGCGCGCCTTCGGCGGCACGGTGCTCGCGCTGCCGGCGCTGTACGATCCGAACGTGATCGTGCTCGCGCTCAAGGGGGCGCCGCCGGCGCTGCCGTGGGCGGAGCTGGAGCGCCGCGCCAGGGCGCTCGAGCGGCGCTTCGGGCTGCCGTTCGCGCGCTATGTGCCGCGCCTGCGGCGCATGAACCGCTGCGACGCGCAGCGACTGCTGATCTCGCCATGACGGTGGGACCGGGAGAGATCGCTGCGCTCGCGGGGATCGCGTTCGTCGGCGCGGTGATCTTCGGCATCACGGGCTTCGGCGCGGCGCTGGTGACGATCCCGCTCTCCACCTGGGTGGTGCCGCTGCCGTTCGCGCTGGCGCTGTTTTCGCTGCTCGACCTGGCGAACACGCTGCGCTTCGGGCTTGCCGACCCGAAGAACGCGGTGCGCGCCGAATGGGGGCGCATGGCGCCGATGATCCTCGCCGGCACGGTGGCCGGCGTCACGGCGCTCGTCAACCTGCCGCGGCAGGCGGCGATGCTCGCGCTGGGCGCGTTCGTCGCCGCGGTGGCGCTCTCGACGCTGGCGCGCGGCGGCGCGGTGCGCGCGGTCGGCCGCGGCTGGGCCTGGGCGGCCGGGCTCGCAGGCGGAATCACGAGCACGCTGTTCGGCGCCGGCGGCCCGCCCTACGCGATCTACCTCTCGCGCCGGGGATTGAGCAACGCGCAGTACCGCGCGACGCTCGGGCGCTGCACCACGATCAGCATCTCGCTGCGCGTCGCGACCTTCCTCGCCATCGGCTTGCTGCTCGATGCGAGCGTGTGGCTGACCGCGCTCGCCGCGCTACCCGCGGCGCTCGCCGGGATGTGGCTCGCGGCGCGCGTGTTTCGCGCCCTGTCGCGCGACCTGCTGATGCGCGCCATCGGGCTGATGCTCGCGGCGAGCGGGATCTCGCTCGTGTGGCGCGCGCTCTAGAGATCTCCGGGCCCCCGCCTGCACGAGGGGCCGCAGCGGTGGCGGGGGCGACAGCCTCGGCGGTCAGCGGTACATGAACTCGCGGCTGAGCGGCAGCGGGTAGGCGGCGGCGCCGCGCGCCTTCACCGCCAGCACCTGATGGATCGTCATCCAGCCGTGCTCGAAGCCGTGCGCGCAGCCCGCGAGGTAGGTGCGCCAGATGCGCAGGCGCCTCTCCTCGGTGAACTTGCGCGCCTGCGCGAGGTTCGCCTCGAGGCGCTCGGACCAGGCCCGCAGCGTGCGCGCGTAGTGCAGCCGCAATGTCTCGACGTCGGTCACCTCGAGGCCGGCAGCGCCCATCTCGCGCAGCAGCAGCGACAGGTGCGGCAGCTCGCCGTGCGGGAACACGTAGCGGCCGATGAATTCGCCCGCGCCCAGGCCCACCGCGCGGCTGTCGGGATCGACCGAGGTGATGCCGTGGTTGAGCGCGATGCCGTCCTCCGCCAGCAGCCGCCGGATGACGCCGAAATACAGCGGCAGGTTCTTCAGCCCCACGTGCTCGAACATGCCGATCGAGCTGATCCTGTCGAACACGCCCTCGCCGGGCACGTCGCGGTAATCCTGCAGCCGCACTTCGCAGCGCTCCTCCAGCCCCGCGGCGCGGATGCGCTCGTTCGCCAGGGCGTGCTGGTTCTTCGACAGCGTGATGCCGGTGGCGCGCGCGCCATAGCGGCTCGCCGCCCACATCGCCAGCGCACCCCAGCCGCAGCCGATGTCGAGCAGGCGGTCGCCCGGCTTCAGGCGCAGCTTCCTGCAGATGTGGTCGAGCTTCTGCTCCTGCGCGGTATGGACGTCCTCGTCGCCCGTGCGGTAGTAGGCGCAGGAGTAGACCATCTGCCGGTCGAGCCAGAGCGCGTAGAAGTCGTTGGAGACGTCGTAGTGGTAGCGGATCGCCTCGGCGTCGCGCCGGCGGGTGTGCAGGTTGAGCAGCGGCGGCAGCTTGCCCTGCTTCGAGCGCCCGAGGTGCGCCGCGAGGCCGGAGGCGGCGCGCATCACTTCGGCGATCGGCCCCTCGACCTCGACGTGGCCTTCGACGTAGGCCTCGCCAAGGCGCGCCAGGTCCGCGTGCGCCAGGTACTTGAGCGCGCGCTTGCTCGGCACGCGCAGCGTGACCGTAGGCGTATCGGCGAGCGCGATGCGCCGGCCGTTCCACAGCTCGATCGCGAGCGGGATGCCGGCGCGGCCGCGCAGGCCCTCGAGCGCTCTCTCGATGCGAGCCTCGATCGCCATGGCGCTATGCGGTTTTCTCGCGCAGGGTCACGAATTCCTCCGCCGCCGTCGGGTGGATGCCGATCGTAGCATCGAACTGCGCCTTGGTCGCCCCCAGCTTCACCGCGATCGCGATGCCCTGGATGGTCTCGCCGGCGTCGGGCCCGAGCATGTGCGCGCCGAGCACCCTCTGGCTCGCGGCGTCCACCACCAGCTTCATGAAGATGCGCTCCTCCTTCGCGCCGAGCGTGTGCTTGAGCGCGCGGAACGCGGTCTTGTAGACCTCCACCTTGCCGTGGCGCGCGCGCGCCTTCTCCTCCGACAGCCCGACGGTGGCGAGGTTGGGGTCGGCGAACACCGCCGTGGGCACGTTTTCATGGTCGGGCGCGGTGGGCTCGCCGCCGAACAGCGTCTTCGCGAGCGCCATGCCCTCGGCGGTCGCCACCGGGGTGAGGTTGAGGCGGTTGGTCGCGTCGCCGACGGCGTGGACCGAGTCCACCGAGCTCTTCGAGTAGCGGTCCACCAGCACCGCGCCGTCCGCGCCGAGCCTGACGCCGGCGGCCTCGAGCCCGAGTCCCTGCGTGTTGGGCTTGCGGCCGGTGGCGAACATCACCAGGTCGAACTCGCCGCGGCCGCCGTCCTCGAACGCCACCTCGAGCCCCTGCGGCCGCTTCGCGATCGAGGCGGGGTTGCAGTCGAGGCGCACGCGCACGCCTTTCTTCGCCATCTCTTCGCCGAGCCGCTCGCCCAGGTCCGCGTCGAACCCGCGCAGCAGGCGTGCGCCTCGATAAGCGAGCGTCGTTTCGACCCCGAGCCCGTTGAAGATCGAGGCGAACTCGACCGCGATGTAGCCGCCGCCGACCACCAGCGCGCGCCGCGGCAGGCGCTCGAGGTGGAACGCCTCGTTGGAGGTGATGGCGTGCTCGCGCCCCGGAATTTGCGGCAGCTGCGGCCGCGAGCCGGTCGCGACCAGAATGTGCTTCGCGCTGTAGCGCTTGCCGCCAAGCTCCACGGTGTGCGGGTCGATGAGCGCCGCGCGGCCGCGCAGGACCGCGACCCCGGCGTCGCGGAGCAGCCGCTCGTAGACGCCGTTAAGGCGCGCGATCTCGCGGTCCTTGTTGGCGAGCAGCGTGCCCCAGTCGAAGCGCGGCCCGGGCGCGCTCCAGCCGAAGTCCGCCGCGACCTCGAACTCCTCGCGGAAGTGCGCGGCGTAGGAAAAGAGCTTCTTCGGGATGCAGCCGGCGTTGACGCAGGTGCCGCCGAAGCGGCCGCTTTCGGCGATCGCGACGCGCGCGCCGAGCGCGCCCGAGACGCGGCTCGCGCGCACCCCGCCCGAGCCGCCGCCGATGGTGAACAGATCGAAGTCGTACCGCGCCACGGGCCGTCAGCGCTTGGCGACGTAGTGCGGGCCGTCGCGCCGCGCCTTGCCCTCCGCCACCAGCTTGTCCAGGTGCGCGGCGAGCGAGCGCGCGGCGATCGCGTGGATGCGCGCCGGCACGTCGTCGTAGACCTCGGCGACGATCTCCTCGGGCGTCGCGGCGGCGCGCCCCGCGAGCGCCTTCGCCACCTTGGCCTCGCGCGCAAGGCGGTGCGCGATCAGGCGCTTCAGCTCCTTGCGCGGCGCGCCGATCAGGTAGCCGTGCCCGGGCGCCAGGATCGCGGCGTCCTCGGCGAGCAGCATCTCGAGCGACGCCAGGTAGGCGCGCATGTCGCCGTCCGGCGGGTTGATCACCACCGTCGAGCCCTGCATGACGTGGTCGCCGGTGAACAGCATCCGCGTCTGCTCCAGCAGGTAGCACAGATGGTTGGACGCATGGCCCGGCGTGTGGATCGCGCGCAGCGTCGCGCCGCCGATCGCGATGCGCTCGCCGTGCTCGAGCACCCGGTCTGGCGCGAACGAGTGGTCCTGGTTGCCGTGCATCGGGCGCGGGCGGCCGAGGACGGTCGCGCCGGTGCGCGCCTTGAGCAGCGCCGCGGCGGGCGAATGGTCGTTGTGCGTGTGCGTGCACAGGATCCAGCGCACGCGCCCCGCGCCCGCGGCGACGAGCGCCTCGACGTGCGAATCGATCTCCGGCCCCGGGTCGATCACCGCGAGTTCGCCCTCGCCCACGAGGTAGCTGTTGGTGCCGGCGCCGGTCATGAAGCCGGGATTGGGCGCGATGACGCGGGTGACGAGCCGGTCGAGGCGCTTGGCGACGCCCGGCTGCAGGACGAAACAGGTCTCGCCGGTTTCCTCGGGGTCGCTCCAGTGGATCTCGTGGTAGGGCGGGTCGGCGCGGCGGAACAGGCGCTTCGATCCCTCGTGGTCGAGCGCCCAGCAGGCGGCGTTCGCCTCGATGTCGCCGAGGCTCTTGGCGTGCTCGAGCACCGCGCGCGGCGTCGGGAACGCCGCCAGGTCGGCAAGCGAGCTGCGCGTCGGGAAGATGAGCTCGATCTCGCCGCGCCGGTGGCGCTCGAGCGCCTCGCGCGCGCCGAGCCACGCGCTCGAAACCGTCTCCTCCCTGTCGTGCGCGCCGCCTTGCCCAGCGGGCGCGCAGGCGACGAAGAAGCGCGTGCTGAAGCGCCGCGGCCGGCCGGGCGCGGTGATCCAGTGGCTGAAATAGGCGATCTCGCCGGCCGGCACGAAAAGGCCCTCGTCCTCGAGCAGCCGGCTGAACTCGAGCGTGCCCGCGTTGAGCGGCGCGCGCAGGTGCGCGAGCGCCGCGGCGCGCCGCGGCTCCACCGGGCGCCCGTCGCGATCCACGGCGAGCAGGATGCCGGCTTCCTCGAAGCATTCGCGCGCGGCGGCGAACCAGTAGGCAAGCCCGCCCGAGGCGAGCCCCATGCGCGCGCTCGCCTGCGCGTCGGTCAGGCCCAGCACGCGCCGCGCCGCGCGCTCGGTCGCGTCCTCGGCGTCGAGCGCGCCGCCCGGGAAGACGTAGGCGCCGGGCAGGAACACCGCCTCGGGCGTGCGCTGCAGCAGAAACACCTCCGGCGCCGCCGCGGTCTCGCGAAACAGGATGATGGTCGCCGCCGGGCGCGGCTCGATCTTCTTCATGCGGTGCGTCCGGCGCGGTCTTTTTCGTTCTGCGCCCGGATCATCGCGCGCATGCGCTCCCAGTCGGCGTCGCTGAGGCTGTCGAGCTCGGTGAACGAGGCGCCGTTGGCGAGGCAGCCGCCGCCGTCCACCGCGATGGTCTCTCCGTTAAGCCACTCGCAGCCGTCGGCCATGAGGAAGGTGGCGAGGTTCTGCAGCTCGTGCATCTGCCCGACGCGGCGCATCGGGTTGCCGGCGCTCGCGTCCTCGAGCTTGCCGTCTGGGCGCAGGCGCTTCGCCGCGCCCTCGGTCGGAAAGGCGCCCGGCGCGATGGCGTTGAGGCGGATGCCGTAGCGCCCCCACTCCACGGCGAGCGACTTGGTCATCACGTGCAGGCCCGCCTTCGACATCGCCGAGGGCACCACGTAGGGCGACCCGGTCCACACCCAGGTGACGAGGATCGAGACCACCGACCCCTTGTGGCCGCCCGCGATCCAGCGCTTGCCGACCGCGTGCGTCACGTAGAAGCTGCCGTGGAAAACGATGTTGGCGATGGCGTTGAAGCCGTTGGGCGTGAGGTCCTTGGTGGGGCTGATGAAATTGCCGGCGGCGTTGTTGACCAGCCCGGTGAGCGGGCCCGCCTCGTCCCAGATGCGCTGCACCATCGCATCCACGGCCTGCGCGTCGCGGATGTCCACGGCGTGCGTGCGCACGCTGCCGCCGTGCTTCGCCATCAGCTCCCCGGCGGTCGCGTCGAGCACGCCGCCGCGCCGGCCGGCGATCCACAGCTCCGCGCCCAGCGCGAGGTAGCGCTCGGCGATCTCCCTGCCGAGGCCGGTGCCGCCGCCGGTGACGAGGATGCGCTTGCCCGCGAGCAGGCCGTCCTTGAACATGATTCCTCCTCATATCGCGAGCGGCCATTCTAAGCGCGCCGGCGCCTCGCGCGGCGCATGCGCTAGGTGCATCCTTCTTGCATCTCGGCTAGACTTGCCGCGCCACGTCAATGCATGCGTAAAAGGAATCCTAGTCCGAGCAGCCGGCTGCCGTCGCTCGATCTGCTGAAGGGCTTCGAGGTGGCGGCGCGCCAGCTCTCCTTCACCAAGGCGGGCGAGGAGCTGCACCGCACCCAGTCGGCGGTCAGCCGCCAGATCCAGGAACTCGAGGAGCAGCTCGGGGTGCAGCTGTTTCACCGGCGGCACCGCGCGCTCGCGCTCACCGAGGCGGGCCAGCAGCTCTACCCCGCGGCGGCGCAGGTGCTCGCGACGGTGCGCGCCGCCGCCGAGCGGCTGCGCACGCTCTCGGGACGCAGCACGCTCGCGGTGACCACCACGCAGTCGTTCGCTTCGCTGTGGCTGATCCCGCGGCTCGCGGGCTTCACGCGCGCGCACCCGGAGGTGGACGTGCGCATCAGCGCCGAGACGCGGGTGCTCGACCTGGAGCGCGACGGGCTGGACCTCGCGATCCGCCACGGGCCGGCGTCGCTCGCGGGACCGAACGCGATTCGTTTGTTCGGCGAGCGCGTGTTCCCGGTGTGCAGCCCGAGGCTCGCGCGCGACGCGCGCCGGCCGCTGCGCGCGCCCGCGGACCTTCGCCACCACGTGCTGCTCGAATACGACGACCCCGACGGGCGGCACCCGTGGATGCACTGGCGCACCTGGCTGGAAGTCGAGCGCCTCGCCGACCTGCGCCCGGCGGGAAGGCTGCGGTTTTCCGGCTACGACCAGATCATCCCGGCGGCGATCGCCGGGCACGGCGTCGCGCTCGGCCGAAGCCCCTTGGTGCGCGAGGCGATCGCGGCGGGCGAGCTGCTGGCGCCCTTCAAGCGCAGCGCCGACCCGGCGCGCGCCTATTTCGCGGTGCTCGCCTCCGGCGCCGCGGAAAAGCCCGAGGTCAACGCTTTCGTCGCCTGGCTGCGGCGCGAGGCCGCGGCGGAGGAGTCTAGGTAACGAGCACCAGCTTGCCGATGTGCTGCGAGGATTCCAGCAGCTTGTGCGCCTCGCGCGCATCCGCGAGCGGAAAGGTTCGGTAGATCACCGGCTTGATGCGGCCGGATTCGATCAGCGGCCAGATTCTCTCGCGCAGGTTACGCGCGATCGCGCCCTTGAATTCCACGGGCCGCGGCCGCAGCGTCGAGCCGCTCAGCGTCAGCCGCCGCCGCATCAGCTCGTTGATGTCGAGCTCGGTCTTCGGGCCGCGCAGGAACGCGATGAAGACCAGCCGCCCATCGTCGGCGAGGCACTTCAGCTCCCGCGGGAAGTAATCGCCGCCCACCATGTCGAGGATCACGTTCACGCCCTTGCCGCCGGTCGCGGCCTTCACCTCGGCGGCGAAGTCCTGCGTGCGGTAGTTGATCGCCTTCTCGGCGCCGAGGCGCACGCAAGCCGCGCACTTCTCCTCCGAGCCCGCGGTGGCGAACACGCGGCTGCCGGTCGCCACCGCCATCTGGATCGCGGTGACGCCGATGCCCGATGAGCCGCCCTGCACGAGCAGCGTCTCGCCCGGTTTCAGCCCCGCGCGGTCGTAGACGTTCGACCAGACGGTGAAGAAGGTCTCCGGAAGCGACGCCGCCTCGGTGAGCGTCAGGCCCTTGGGCACCGGCAGCGCCTGCACTTCGGGCGTGACGCAATACTCGGCGTAGCCGCCGCCGTGCACCAGCGCGCACACCTTGTCGCCCGGACGCCACATCGTCACCGCGGCGCCGCAGCCGAGCACTTCGCCGGCGACCTCCAGCCCCGGCAGGTCCGACGCATCGGGCGGCACCGCGTAATTGCCGGTGCGTTGCAGGACGTCGGGGCGATTGACCCCCGCGGCGGCGACTTTCACGAGGATCTCGTGCGGCTTGGGCGAGGGCAGCGGCCGCTCCACAGGGACCAGCACTTCCGGGCCGCCTGGCTTGACGATCTCCACGACGCGCATCTTTTGCGGCAGGGACATGATTTATCTTGCAGAACGCGGAAAGGCGCGCATCTTATCGCATTGCCGCGGCGCGCCCGGCGGCGCTACCATCGCCCGCTCGTGCCATGACGCGCGCTTCGCCCACTTGCCGCTTCGTCCTGCGCGCCGCGCTCGCGCTGTGCGCCGCCGCGACGCGCGCGCATGGGGAACTTGCGCCGCTTCCCGGCGCAGAGGGCTTCTCGCCGATCGGCAGGCAGGTCGAGGTGCTGGAGGACCGCGGCGGGCACATGACGCTCGCCGACGTGCTGCGCGCCGAGAGCGACGCGCGCTTCACGCGCAACGACACCTGGGCACCGAACTTCGGCTACACGCGCTCGGCGTACTGGCTGCGCTTCCGCCTGCCGGCGGGCGCGCCCTCCCGCGATGGGCTGCTGCTCGAGATCCGCTTCCCGAGCATCGACCGGCTCGATTTCTACCACCCCGAGGGCGATGGCTGGCGCCACGTGCGCGCCGGCGACACGCTGCCCTGGGACGCGCGCGAGGTGAAGCATCGCAACCACGTGTTCCGCATCCCGCCGCCCGCGACGCCGGGGCCGCGCGACTACTACCTGCGCGTCGCCTCCGGCAGCGTGCTCACGGTGCCGATCTTCCTGTGGGAGCCGCAGGCGTTCGCGCGCCACGACAATCGCGTGCAGTACCGTCTCGGCGCCTTCTACGGGTTCCTGGGCGCGCTGCTGCTCTACAACCTGATGCTGTTCTTCACGGTGCGCGACCGCGCCTACCTGTACTACGTGGCCTACGTCCTCGCGTTCGCCGTGTACCTGTTCACCTTCGACGGCCTGGCCTTCCAGTACTGGTGGCCGGAGAGCGTGTGGTGGGCGAACCATGCGCTCGCCACGGCGCTCGCGCTCACGCTTGCGTTCGGTGCGCTGTTTTCGGCCACTTTCCTCGACATGGCGCGCAACGCGCCGCGCGCCAACCGCGGCATGCTTGCGATCGTCGCCGCGGGCGCGCTGCTCGCGCTCGCCGCAGCCACCGGCTGGGTGCTCGACTACGGCGAGATCCTGCGTGCGCTGTCGCTGCTCGGGCCGCTGGCGGCGGCGGTGGCGCTCTGGGTGGCGGTGCGCGCCATGCTGCGCGGCGAGCGCGCGGCGCGCTTCTTCCTGCTCGCCTGGGGCGCGCTGCTGGTGTTCATCGCGCTGGGCGCGCTGCGCAATTTCGCGCTGGTGCCGACCACCTTCGCCACGGTGCACGGCCTGCACATCGGCGTGGCGCTCGACGTGGCCCTGCTGTCGTTCGCGCTCGCCGACCGCATCAACGAGCTCAAGCGCGAGCGCGCCGCGGCGCAGGCCGAGGCGCTCGCCAACCACGGCGCGCTGCTCGAGGCGACGCGCGCCAGCGAGCGGGCGCTGGAGCGCGGCATCGCCGAGCGCACCGCGGAGCTGAACCGCGCCAACGAGCGCCTGCGCGAGGAGGCGCGCGAGCGCGACCTGCTGATGGAGCAGCTGAAGGAACAGGAGCAGCACCTGCGCTTCATGGCGCAGCACGATGCGCTCACCGGGCTGCCGAACCGGCTGTCGATGCAGCAGCGCCTGGCGCTCGCCATGGAACTGGCCAAGCGCAACCGCAAGAAGCTGGCGGTGATGATGGTGGACCTGAACGACTTCAAGCGCATCAACGACGGGCGCGGCCATCCGGTGGGCGACCACGTGCTCACCGCCGTCGCCGGCAGGCTGCGCTCCAGCGTGCGCGGCTCGGATACCGTCGCGCGCTACGGCGGCGACGAGTTCGTGGTGCTTGCCGGGGAGCTGGACCGCGTCGAGGACGCCGGCCACATCGCCGAGAAGGTCGCCGACATGGTC
>CAZVHU010000056.1:0-5754 GCA_964627075.1 uncultured Enterobacteriaceae bacterium
CCACGTCGTGCTCGCCGGCGCGCATCAGCGCGAGCTCCACCTGGTCCTGGATGTCTTCTATGTGGAAAGTGCCGCCGTGCGGCTGGCGCCGCATCAGCGCGCCGACCACGTTCTGCGTCAGCGCCGCGACCTGCTCGCGGATGCGCGCCGAGGCCGCGCCCTGGCTGCCGTTCACCGCCAGGTAGGCCTTGGTCATGGCGACCGCGATCTTGGCCGGCTCGAAGGCGACCACCGCGCCGTTGCGGCGCATGGTCTTGTACTCGGCGTAGCTCGCGCGCGCTGCAGGCGACGGTTCCGCGACTTCCACCCCGACGGTGGCGTTCGTGGCCGTGTCCTGCTGCGCAATCTGCATTCGCTCCTCTCCCCTGTTGCCGCCCGCGCCCCGGGCAACGCGACTCCAGGCCGCGCTTCCGCGCGAGCTGGAGCAGACACACAATATTTAGTGCTTCACGCTTGAATCAGAACTAAATCTTGGGGGGACTGTACCACGGTCATTTTTTTTTGCAAGCGCGCGTGCGCGTCGCGCGCGATGCGCGGCGATTGCAAACGAATGTGAACGCAAGGCGAGCGCGATTGCCGCAGCGCACCACGCGCCGCGGATCTGCGATCCGGCGATCAAGCGCGCGCGAGTTCGGCGAGTACGCGCAACCAATCGAAGCGCGCGCCGGGATCGGCCTTGCGTCCGGGCGCGACGTCGCTGTGCGCCGCGACTTCGCGCAACGGCAATCGCGCGCGCAAGCGCCGCACGAGACTCCTCAGGCGCTGGTACTGGGCGGGCTCGAACGGGCCGGAGTCGACGCCTTCGAGCTCGATGCCGATCGAGATATCGTTGCAGCGGCTGCGGCCGCGCCAGCGCGATGCGCCGGCGTGCCACGCGCGCCGCTCGAGCGGCACGAACTGCACCAGCTCGCCGTCGCGCCGGATGAAGAAATGCGCCGACACGCGCAGGCCCGCGAGTTCGGCGAACGCAGGGTGCTCGCCGGGATCGAGCCGGTTGCAGAACAAGCGCTCGACTTCGTCGCCGCCGTAGCTGCCGGCCGGCAGGCTGATCGAATGCAGGACGAGCAGCGTCGGTTCGCAACCCGGCGGCCGGCTGTCGTGGTTCGGCGACGCCACCCGGCGCGCCTCTGCAAGCCAGCCGCGCCCGCCCATGTCAACTGGAGCCGGCGTCGGCTTCGGGCTCGCGGATGCCGAGCCGCTGCATGCGGTAGCGCAGGGTGCGGAAGGTGACGCCGAGGAGCTTCGCCGCCGCGGTGCGGTTGAAGCCGGTTTTCGCGAGCGCTTCCTGGATCGCCTCGCGCTCGACCCGGTCGAGGTACTCCGGCAGCGGCGTGTCGGCGCGCCCGCCCTCGGCCGGCGCCTCGCCCTGCGCGGCCTCGCCCGGCAGCGGGCGCAGGCGCAGGTCCTCGGCCTGGATCTGCTCGCTGCCCGAGAGCGCCATCGCGCGCTCGAGGATGTTCTCGAGCTCGCGGATGTTGCCCGGGAAGTCGTAGGCCCTGAGCTCGGCGAGCGCGTTCTCCGAAAGCTTCGGCACCGGCACCGCGTTCTGCTGCGCCAGGCGCTCGAGGACCGCCGCGGCGATTGCCGGCACGTCCTCGCGGCAGGCGCGCAGCGGCGGCATCTTCAGCTCGATCACGTTGAGCCGGTAGTAGAGGTCCTGGCGGAAGCGCCCGGCCTCGACCGCCGCCGCGAGGTCCTGGTGCGTCGCGCAGATCAGGCGCACGTCGGCCGGGTCCTCCTGCGTGGCGCCGACCTTGCGCACGCGCTTTTCCTGGATCGCGCGCAGCAGCTTCACCTGCATCGCGAGCGGCAGCTCGGCCACCTCGTCGAGGAACAGGGTGCCGCCGCGCGCCGCCTGGAAGAAGCCGTCGCGGTCCTCGTTCGCGCCGGTGAAGGCGCCCTTGCGGTAGCCGAAGAACTCGCTCTCCATCAGCTCGCCGGGGATCGCGCCGCAGTTGACCGGCACGAAGGGCGCGTCGCGCCGCGCGCCGCGCAGGTGGATGAGGCGCGCCGCCAGCTCCTTGCCGCTGCCCGACTCGCCGCTGATGTAGACCGGCGCCTGGGTGCGCGCGAGCTTGGCGATGGTCTCGCGCACCTGCGCGAGCGGCTCGCTGTCGCCGATCAGCTCCGGCATGCCGGCGAGCGGCGCGCTGCGCTCGGGCAGCGACAGCGCCGAGCGCACCAGCGCCCGCAGCTGCGCCAGGCCCACGGGCTTGGAGACGTAGTCGAACGCGCCCGCCTTGAGCGCCGCCACCGCGTTCTCGGCGCTGCCGTAGGCGGTGATCACCGCCACCGGCAGGTCACCGGGCTGCGCCGCGATGTGGCGCACGACCTCCAGCCCCTCGCCGTCCGGGAGCCGCATGTCGGTGAGGCACAGGTCGAAGCGCTCTTCCCTGAGCAGCGCCTTCGCCTCGGCGATGGTGCCGGCGGCGCGCACCTCCAGGCCCATCTTGGCGAAGGTCAGCTCGAGCAGCTCGCGGATGTCGGGCTCGTCGTCGACCACCAGCACGCGGCGCTCGCGCGCCTCGGCGCCGCGGCGCTCGGCGCGCTTCATGCCGCGCTCGCCGCGCGCATCAGGATGCGGAAATGCGCGCCCGGCACGTCGCCGACGTAGTCGAGCGACGCGCGGTTGGCGGCGCACAGCTCGCGCGCGAGGTACAGGCCCAATCCCGTGCCCTTGCTGTCGGTGGTGTAGAACGGCTCGAACAGCTGCCCGCGGTCGGCGCGCGGCACGCCCGGGCCGTTGTCGATGACGCTCAATTCTACGCGATCGCCGTGGGGACGCAGCAGCAGCCGGATGCCGCGCGGCTCGGGGCGCGCGTGGCGCACCGCGTTGCGCAGCAGGTTCCACATCACCTGGCGCAGCTGCTCGCGGTCGAACTCGACGGCGAGCTCGCGCTGCGTGTCGATGGCGAAGCGCTCCGGCGGCACCGACTCGTTGGCGACGAACTCCTCGACAAAGCCCATCAGCCACGAGTTGAGCGCAATGCGCTCGCGCCGCACGCGGTCGCGGCGGTTGATCTGCAGCACGTCGCCCACCAGGCGCTCGAGGCGCCCGGTGTTGTCGTGGATGATGCGGGTCAGGCGCTCGCGGTCGCGCTCGCGCTTCTCCTCGCCGAGCAGCTCGGCCGCGTGGCTGATCGCAGACAGCGGGTTGCGGATCTCGTGCGCGATGTTGGCGGTGAGCCGCCCCAGCGCCGCGAGCTTGAGCTGCTGCGCCTCGTCGCGCAGGCGGCTGATGTCTTCGGCGAACACCACGGTGAGCTCCTCGGCGCCGCCCGGCTCCACCAGCCGCAGCCGCAGTTCGCGGCCGCGCACCTCGATCGCGGCCTCGGCCTCGCTGCGCCGGTCGTCGCGCCAGGCGCGCCAGCGCGCCTCGAACTCCGGCAGCAGCTGCGCCAGCTCCGCCCCCGGCCGCAGCGACTCCCCGAGCAGGCGCTGCGCCGCCGGGTTGTGCTGCAGCACGCGCCCGCCCTCGTCGAGCACCAGTACCCCGTCCTGCATGTCCTCGATCACGAGCTGGTTGACGCGCATCTGCGTGGCGAGCGCCCGGCCGCGGCGCTGCGCGAGGCGCTCGTTCGCCGCCACGCGCTGCGCGAGCCAGCCGGTGACGCCGGCGCTGGCGAAGCAGCCGATCGCGAGCAGCCCCGGCTGCAGGAAGCCGCCCGGCGAGGCGTCGTGGGCCAGCACCCAGACGCTTTGCTCGAGCAGCAGCGCGATGGTGGCGAGCGAGGCGTAGAGCAGCGACAGGCGCCACGGCGCCACCAGCGCCGCGCCCGTGAGCGCGATCAGCAGCATCACCCCCAGGCCGCTGCCGATGCCGCCGCTCGCGTACATGAGCGTGGTGATGGCGACGATGTCGAGCGCGAGGTGCAGCGAGAGCTGCAGGTTGAAGCGGTCGCGCAGGTTGCGCAGCACGCCGTGCAGCAGCAGCGCGAACAGCAGGTACCAGCCGCTCGCGGCGCGGAAAAGGTCCAGGCGGTGCGCGCCGAGCCTGAGCGCATCGGCGTAGAACAGCGTCGCGCCGAGGCACAGGCCGGCGATCGCGATGCGGTACAGGCTGAAGTAGCGCAGCGAGGTCCAGAACGACTCGGGCGTGCGCTGGTCGCGCCCGAACAGCCCCGAGTAGCTCGGCGCCGGCGTCAGTCCTTTTTCGGCCCCAGCCGCCAATGCTCCTCGCTGCAGTAATAACGGCCGCCCGCGGTGCGCGCCTCGCCGCGCGGCAGGTTCACGCCGCAGTGCGCGCACGCCACCAGCTCGCCCGGGGGCGCGCGACCGGCGTCGCGCGCCTGCCCGCCACCCTGGCGCCTTTGCGCCTCGCCGATCGCGCGCCGCACCAGCCACACGAGCAGCAGCACCGCGACGGCGATCAGGATCAGTCGGCCCATGGGCGGATTATGCTGCGGACCGTGCCCGCGCGCAGGGCGGCGCGAACGAGGGGAATGGTCGGGGTGACTGGATTTGAACCAGCGACACCTGCGTCCCGAACGCAGTACTCTACCAGGCTGAGCTACACCCCGAGGAACGGCGGCGCTAGGCGCGGCGCGCCACCGAGAAGGACGCCAATTCTAGCAAAGAATCCCTGTGCGCCGAGGCGGCGAGCGGCGCGAGCGCCCGCTTCGCAGCCTCGGCCTCGCGGCGCGCGGCCTCGCGCGCGTAGTCGAGCGCGCCGCTTGCCTGGACCGCTTCCAACACGGGCGCGAAGCCGTCGCGCCCGCCCTCGGCGATCGCGCGCCGGACCGCGGCGCGCTGCGCCTCGCTGCCGCAGGCCATGGCGCGGATGAGCGGCAGCGTGGGCTTGCCCTCGGCGAGGTCGTCGCCGAGGTTCTTGCCGGTCTCGGCCGCCTCGCCCGAGTAGTCGAGCACGTCGTCGATCACCTGGAAGGCGGTCCCCAGGCGCACGCCGTACTCGGCAAGCCCCTCCTCCAGCGCCTGCGGCGCGCCGCCGAGCACTGCGCCCAGCCGCGCCGAGGCCTCGAACAGCTTCGCCGTCTTGCGCCGGATCACCTCGAGGTACGCTGCCTCGCTCACGTCCGGGTCGCGGCAGTTCATGAGCTGCAGCACCTCGCCCTCGGCGATGGTGTTGGTGGCATCCGCGAGCACCTGCATGACGCGCATGCTGTCCACCGAGACCATCATCTGGAAGGCGCGCGAGTACAGGAAGTCGCCCACCAGCACCGAGGCGGCGTTGCCGAAGGCGGCGTTGGCGGTCTTGCGCCCGCGCCGCAGTTGCGAAGTGTCCACCACGTCGTCGTGCAGCAGGGTCGCGGTGTGGATGAACTCGACCACCGCGGCGAGCTCCAGGCGCGCGTCGCCGCTGCAGCCGCAGGCGCCGGCCGACAGGAGCAGCAGCGCCGGCCGCAGCCGCTTGCCGCCGCCGGCGGCGATGTACTCGGCGACCTGGCGCACCAGCGGCACGTCCGAGCCGAGCCGCTCGCGAATGAGCGCGTCCACGCGCCGCATGTCGGCGGCGATCGGCGCGAGGATGGCGGGGCTGGTCACGGCTGCTGGAACGCTACGCCCGGAAGGACTCGGGCGCGGGGCGCGAAGCTTAGCACGAAGGGGCGCGAAACCTTTGACGCGCGGCGCCGGAATCTCCTATAATTTCAGATCTTTGCTACCTCATTGATCGGCCAAGAACCATGTACGCAGTGATCCAGACCGGCGGCAAGCAATACCGCGTCAAGTCCGGCGAGCAACTGCGCGTCGAGCAGCTGCCCGCCGAAGTCGGCGCGGCGGTCTCGTTCGACCAGG
>CAZVHU010000056.1:5764-19252 GCA_964627075.1 uncultured Enterobacteriaceae bacterium
GCTCATGCTAGGCGAAGGCGATGCGGCGCGCATCGGCGCGCCCTACGTCTCCGGCGCCAAGGTGAAGGCGACCGTCGTCGCCCAAGGTCGCGGCGACAAGGTGCGCATCTTCAAGCTGCGCCGCCGCAAGCACTACCAGAAGACCCAGGGGCACCGGCAGGGCTATACCGAAGTGCGCATCGACGAGATCGTCGGCGCCTGAACCTCACGAGGAAACCTCGGCCATGGCACACAAGAAAGCGGGCGGAAGCTCCCGCAACGGACGCGACTCCCAGGCCAAGCGCCTCGGCGTCAAGGTCTACGGCGGCGAACAGGTGAACGCCGGCCAGATTTTGGTGCGGCAGCGCGGCACCGTGGTGCACGCCGGCGACAACGTCGGCACCGGGCGCGATCACACGTTGTTTGCGCGCGTCGGCGGCACCGTGCAGTACGCGGTGAAGGGCGCGGACAATCGCAAGACCGTGAGCGTGCAGCCGCGCTAGAGCGCGCTCCCGGCTCCGCGCGAGAAGCCCTATCGGAGTCGATAGGGCTTTTTGTTTTCTACACGATGAAGTTCATTGACGAAGCGAGGATCCAGGTCCACGCCGGCAAGGGCGGGGACGGCATCGCCTCGTTCCGGCGCGCGAAGTTCGTGCCGCGCGGCGGCCCCGACGGCGGCGACGGCGGCCGCGGCGGCAGCGTCTGGGCGGTCGCCGACCGCAATGTCAACACGCTGATCGACTACCGCTACGCGCGCATCCACCGCGCCGCCGACGGCGAGCGCGGCCGCGGCGCCGACCAGTATGGCCGCGGCGCCGAGGACATCGCGCTGCGCATGCCGGTGGGCACCGTGGTGCGCGACCTCGAGACCGGCGACTTGATCGCCGACCTCGCGCGCGACGGCGAGCGCGCCCTGCTCGCGCGCGGCGGCAAGGGGGGCCTCGGAAACATCCACTTCAAGTCGAGCGTCAACCGCTCGCCGCGCCAGTTCACGCGCGGCGAGCCGGGGGAGAGCCGCGAGCTCGCGCTCGAGCTGCGCGTGCTCGCCGACGTCGGCCTGCTCGGCCTGCCCAACGCGGGCAAGTCCACCTTCCTGCGCGCGGTCTCGGCAGCCCGCCCCAAGGTCGCCGATTACCCGTTCACCACGCTCAACCCCTCGCTCGGCGTGGCGCGCGTGGCGCACGACGCGAGCTTCGTGGTGGCCGACATCCCGGGCCTCATCGAGGGCGCCGCCGAGGGCGCGGGGCTCGGCCACCAGTTCCTGCGCCACCTCGCGCGCACGCGGCTGCTGCTGCACCTGGTGGACCTCACCGCGGCCGATTCCGGCGCCGATCCGGCGGAGGATGCGCGCGCCATCGCGCGCGAGCTGAAGAAATACGACCCGGCGCTGCACCGCAAGCCGAGATGGCTGGTGTTCAACAAGGCCGACGCCGTGCCCGACGCCGAGGCGCGCGCGCGCCGCATCGTGCGCGCGCTGCGCTGGAGCGGCCCCTGGTTCATCGTGTCGGCGCTCTCCGGCGCGGGCTGCCGCGAGCTGTGCGCCGCCGCCTGGCACTTCCTTGCCGCTGCGCAGCGCAGGGCGTCGCGCGGCAGGCGCGCCCTGCGCGCCGCCTGAGGCCGGCCATGACCAGCCCCATCGCGAAGGCGCACACCCTGGTCGTCAAGGTCGGCTCCTCGCTCGTCACCAACGAGGGGCGCGGGCTCGACGTCGAGGCAATCGCGCGCTGGGCGGCGCAGATCGCGAAGCTGCACGCCTCCGGCAAGCGCTGCGTGCTGGTCTCGAGCGGCGCGATCGCCGAAGGCATGCAGCGCCTGGGCTGGGCGCGCCGGCCGCACGCGATGCACGAGCTGCAGGCCGCGGCGGCGGTCGGGCAGATGGGCCTGGTGCAGTGCTACGAGACCTGCTTCCGCGAGCACGGCCTCGCGACCGCGCAGGTGCTGCTCACGCACGCCGACATGGCGGACCGCCAGAGGTACCTCAACGCGCGCTCGACGCTGCGCACGCTGCTCGCGCTCGGCGTGATCCCCGTGATCAACGAGAACGACACCGTGGTGACCGACGAGATCAAGTTCGGCGACAACGACACGCTCGGCGCGCTGGTCACGAACCTCGTGGAGGCGGACGCGCTGGTCATCCTCACGGACCAGGCGGGCCTGTACGACGCCGACCCGCGGCGCCACCCGGGCGCGAAGCTGATCGAGTCCGCGCAGGCCGGGGCGGCGCGCCTGGAGGAAGTCGCCGGAGGCAGCGGCACCGGCATCGGCAAGGGCGGGATGATCACCAAGGTGCTCGCGGCAAAGCGCGCGGCACGGAGCGGCGCGCACACCGTGATCGCCTCGGGGCGCGAGCCCGATGTGCTGCTGCGCCTTGCGCGCGGCGAGCACCTAGGCACGCTGCTGAGCGCGCGCACGCTCCCGCTCGCGGCGCGCAAGCAGTGGCTCGCCGATCACCTCAACGTCGGCGGGCGGGTGCGGCTCGATGCCGGCGCGGTGAAGGCGCTGCTGCGCGACGGCAAGAGCCTGCTGCCGGTGGGCGTGACCGAGGTGAGCGGCGACTTCGAGCGCGGCGCGGTGGTCGCGTGCGAGGACCCGCAGGGGCGCGAGGTGGCGCGCGGGCTGGCGAACTACTCTGCCGCCGAGACGCGGCTCATCATGCGCAAGCCCTCAAGCGAGATCGAGACGATCCTCGGCTACGTGGACGAGCCGGAGCTCATCCACCGGGACAATTTGGTCCTGCTGTAGCAGAACCCCGCTGCTAGAGCTTCGGATGCAGGCCGCGGCGCAGCGCGTCCAGGCCCTCGGCGGCGTCGTGGATCGACTTGTCGTGCGGGCAGAAGAAGTCGCGCCGCAGCGCCATGTGCACGCGCTGCGACTTGTGGATGTCGAGCTCCTTCCATTCGGAAGGCCGCTCGCGCCAGCTGCCGTCGCGCTGCCCGTAGGCGTACACGCGGTGCACTCCCGGACGGCAGCGCATGCCCTCGTAGCTCACGTTCTCGGCGCCCGAGGGACTGCGTGCCACGAGCGTGTAGCGAATGACGCCGTCCTGGCCGACGGCAAGGGACTTCCGGTCGATGTAGAACCGGAAACTGGTGGCCGGCCCGACGTCGAACTCGAGCAGGTCGGCCGGCTTCGGGAAGTCGGGCAGCTTGATGGCGCCCTCCTTCCACTCGCGCTCCTCGAGCTGCTTGTCGACGTCGGTGCCGAAAAGCTGCGCGCGCGGCACGCCCGGGGCCGCGGCGAGCGCCGCTGCCGCGAGCAGCCACGGGAATCGCTTCAGTCGAGATCCCCCGCGAGCGAGTCGCGGATCGCCGCCGGCACCGGGTCGAGCGTCGCGCGGTAGGCGGCGTGATCCACGCCCATCGCGAGGCGCGCCCCGTCCTTCAGCGCCGCGCGCATCGCGGCATCGAGCTCGAAGCGCAGGAAGTGCACCGAGGAAGTCTTCTCCTCGTTCTCGCGCTCGAGGTCCTCGTCCGCGATCGCGTAGACCCGCGGCTGGCCCCCGACCTGCACCCAGGTCCTGTCCTCGATCCCCTTCATCGCGGCGAGGCGCACGCGGCGCTCCTCCGGATCCGGGTACTCGATCATCATCGTCGCCTTCCAGTTCGTGCCGTCGGGCACGAGCGGGTTGTAGGCGTCCAGCTCGCCGCGGATGCCCTCGTCCTCGAAGATGCGCTCGATGCGCAGCATCTCCTGCACCTGGTAGCGGATCGTGAGCTCGTCCTCGAACTGCAGCGTGACGTGCTCGCCCAGGTGCGCCGTGCGCAGCTTCTTGTGCGCGATCACCCGCGCGCGGAAGGCGCCGCGCTCGCGCGCGTACGCCTCCAGCGGCAGCAGGCTCTCGCGTGCGATCGCCGGCATCAGTCGGTCAGGCCGTCGAGCGCCTTCTGGAAGCGGTTGGCGTGCGAGCGCTCCGCCTTGGCCAGGGTCTCGAACCAGTCCGCGATCTCGGTGAAGCCCTCGCTGCGCGCGGTCTTCGCCATGCCCGGGTACATGTCGGTGTACTCGTGCGTCTCGCCGGCGACCGCGGCCTTCAGGTTCTCGCGCGTGCGGCCGATCGGCAGGTTGGTCGCCGGGTCGCCCACCGGCTCCATGTACTCGAGGTGGCCGTGCGCGTGCCCGGTCTCGCCCTCGGCGGTGGAGCGGAACAGCGCCGCGACGTCGTTCTGGCCTTCGACGTCCGCCTTGGCGGCGAAGTAGAGGTAGCGGCGGTTCGCCTGCGACTCGCCGGCGAACGCGGCCTTGAGGTTGTCGTGGGTCTTCGATCCTTTCAGTTGCATGGTGTGCCTCCTTGGTTCGGGGACCGTCAAAATAGTCCCGCGCCCCCGGCGCGGGCAAATCGAATGTTGCGATTGCTGCGATAGGGGTCGCCTATCGCGGCGGCGTCAACGCCCCAGCGCGACCTCGATCTCGGAGAAGGTGCGCGCCACCTCGCCGCCGGCGGCGAGCGCGAGCCCGAGCTGGCGCGCCACCTGCGACAGCGAAAAAATGCCCCGCACCATGGCGCGCCGCACCGGCGGGTCGATGACGCGCCGCGGCGGCAGCTCGTCGTAGTCCACCACCAGCGCGTGCTGGCGCCCGCCGCGCCTCAGGGTCTCGAGCACGTGCCCGACGCGCGCCGACCGCACCTCCGCGAGCGCGAGCACCTCGACCTCCCCGGCGGGCGTCATGACGTCGGCCACGGTCTGCTCGCCACGCGGCAGGCCGCGGCTGGTCGCCACGCGCAGCGCCTTCTCGCCCAGGATGTCGGCGGCGCTCACCACGCCGAGCACGGTCTCGCGCTCGTCCACCACCAGCAGCAGCCGCACGCCGCGCGAGATCATGAACTGGTTGGCGCCCTCGACCGGCGCCTGAGGGCGGATGGTCGCGGGGCTGGTGCGCGCGAGGTCGGTCATCACCTCCAGCGCGGGCGACTCGAGCGTGACGCGCGCCGCCTGCGGCTGCGTCGGGCGGCGGAATCCGGCACCTGCGCCCAGCTCGCGGATCGGCAGCGGCTGGTATTCGCGATCCATGGCTGAGGGCTCCTTCCTGCGCTCAGTCGGCGCGCGCGACCCCGGGCGCCGGGCGGCCACGGCGCCGGTCGGCGGCAAGGAAACGGTGCAATTCCGTCAGCGCCTGCTGGTAGACCTCGCGCTTGAACTCGATCACCGTCTCGAGCGGCACCCAGTACGCGTTCCAGCGCCAGGCGTCGAACTCGGGACGGCCGCTGGCGCGCAGCCGGACGTCGGTGTCGCGTCCCACCAGGCGCAGCAGGTACCAGATCTGCTTCTGGCCGCGGTACTGGCCGCGCCAGTCGCGCCGCACCCAGCGCTCGGGCACGTCGTAGCGCAGCCAGTCGCGCGTGCGGCCCAGGATGCGCACGTGGTCGGGCCTCAGGCCCACCTCCTCCTCGAGCTCGCGGTACATGGCGCGCTCGGGCGACTCGCCCGCGTTGATGCCGCCCTGCGGAAACTGCCACGCGTGCTGGTTGACGCGCTTGCCCCAGAACACTTCGTCGCGCAGGTTCGTGAGAACGATGCCGACGTTCGGCCGGTAGCCGTCCCTGTCGAGCATGGTGCAACCGCCTAAGCTAGAATTCTCCGGGCCATTTTTCCACAGCGCTGCGCCAAATTCAACGCCGCGCGGCGCCGGAGCGCCACAGCGATCGAGCGATGCGAACTTCGGCATTCTTCATCGGTACCACCAAGGAGGCGCCCGCCGACGCGGAACTCGTCAGCCACCGCCTGATGCTGCGCGCGGGGCTGATCAAGCGGCTCGCCGCGGGCATCTACACCTGGATGCCGCTCGGGCTTCGCGTGGTGCACAAGGTCGAGGCGATCGTGCGCGCGGAGATGAACCGCGCCGGCGCGGTCGAGCTCGCGATGCCGGTGGTGCAGCCCGGCGAGCTGTGGCAGGAGTCCGGCCGCTGGCAGGCCTACGGGCCCGAGCTGCTGCGGTTCCGTGACCGGCACGAGCGCGACTTCGTGCTGCAGCCCACCTCGGAAGAAGTGATCACCGACCTCGCGCGCATGGAGCTGAAGAGCTACCGCCAGCTGCCGGTGCACTTCTACCAGATCCAGACCAAGTTCCGCGACGAGCGCCGCCCGCGCTTCGGGGTGATGCGCGGCCGCGAGTTCATCATGAAGGATGGCTATTCCTTCCACGCGGACTACGCGGACCTGGAGCGCGAGTACCGCAACATGTACGACACCTACACGCGCATCTTCAACCGGCTGGGGCTGGTGTTCCGCCCGGTGGCCGCGGACCCGGGCGCGATCGGCGGCACCGGCTCGCAGGAGTTCCACGTGCTCGCCGACTCGGGCGAGGACGCAATCGCCTTCTGTCCGGACTCGGACTACGCCGCCAACGTCGAGCTTGCCGAGGCGCTCGCACCGGGCACGCCCCGGGCCGCCGCCGGCGGCCCGATGCACAAGGTGCGCACCCCCGGCAAGACGCGCTGCGAGGCCGTGGCGGAGCTGCTCAAGGTGCCGCTCGAGCGCACGGTGAAGGCGATCGCGGTGATGCACGACGACGCGTTCGCGCTGCTGCTCCTGCGCGGCGACCACAGCCTGAACGAGGTGAAGACGGCGAAGGTGGCCGGCCTCAATCCGTTCCGCTTCGCGACCGACGCCGAGATCGAGCGGCATCTGGGCTGCAAGGCGGGCTACATTGGTCCGGTCGGCGCCAAGGCGCGCGTGATCGCCGACCGCACGGTGGCGGCGATGGCCGACTTCGTCTGCGGCGCGAACGAAGAGGGCTACCACATCGCCGGCGTAAACTGGGGGCGCGACCTGCCGGAACCGGAGGTGGCGGACCTGCGCAACGTGGTCGAGGGCGACGCGAGCCCCGATGGCAAGGGCAAGCTGCGCATCCAGCGGGGAATCGAGGTCGGCCACATCTTCCAGCTGCGCACCAAGTATTCGGACGCGCTCAGGGCGCACTACCTCGACGACAAGGGCGCGGCGCGGCCGATGGAGATGGGCTGCTACGGCATCGGCATCACGCGCATCGTCGCCGCGGCGATCGAGCAGAACCACGACGAGCGCGGCATCGTGTTCCCTCGGCCGATCGCGCCCTTCGAGGCCTGCATCGTGCCGATCGGGCTGCACAAGAACCCGGCGACGCGCGCCGCCGCCGAGAAGCTCTACGGCGAGCTCGCGGCCGCGGGCGTCGACGTGCTGCTGGAGGACCGCGACGAGCGCCCGGGAGTACTGTTCGCGGACATGGACCTGATCGGCGTGCCGCACCGCCTCGTGCTCTCCGAGCGCGGCCTCGCCGCGGGCACGGCGGAGTACAAGGGCCGGCGCGACGCCGCGCCGCGCAACGTGCCGCTCGCCGAGGCGGCGCGCTTCCTCGGGGAGCGGCTCGCGGCGTGAACCGGCGCTCGGTGCTCGCGCTGCCCGCCGCCGCTTTCGCCTCCGCGCTGCTCGCCCCCGCGCGCGCGCTTGCCGGCGCGCAGGCCTACGAGAAGCTGTCCGAGAGCGTGCGCGCCTCGATGCACGCCGCGGTGAGCGACCGCGCGGTGCCGTTCCTCCAATTCGGCGACATGAACGAGGGCCAGAAGTGGCTCTACGAGATGGCCACGCGCCTGCGCGAGCGCATGCCCGACCGCAAGCAGCGCACCGAGTTCCTGATCACGGTGCACCACGAGGCGAAGCGCGCCGCGCTCGACCCGCAGCTGGTGCTCGGCCTGATCGAGGTCGAGTCGGGCTTCCGCAAGTACGCGGTGTCGCGCGCAGGCGCCCGCGGCTACATGCAGGTGATGCCCTTCTGGGTGAAGCTGATCGGCGAGCCGACGCACAACCTGTTCAACCTGCGCATCAACCTGCGCTACGGCTGCGTCATCCTGCGCCATTACCTCGACCTCGAGAACGGCGACTTCTACCGCGCGCTCGGGCGCTACAACGGCAGCCTCGGCCAGCCCGAGTACCCGATAGCGGTGCAGGCGCGCTGGAACGGGCGCTGGAAGTACGACGGCGTGAAGAGCTAGCGTGAACGTCTCGGCGCAGGCGAGCGCGCGGCTCAGGAACTGGTTCTACGGCTTCGCGCCGCCCGAGCGCGGCCCGGTGCTGCTCGGCCACCGGCGCGTCTACATCCTGCCCACGCGCCTGGGCTGGATCTACGGCGCGATGCTCGCGATGCTGCTCATCGGCTCGATCAACTACGCGCTCGCGCTCGGCTTCGCGCTCACGTTCCTGCTCGCCGGCCTCGGGCTCGCGGGCATGGTGCACACGGCGCGCAACCTCGCGCGCCTCGCGGTGAGCGCGGGGCGCGCCGAGCCCGTGTTCGCCGGCGAGTCGGCGCAGTTCCGCCTCTACCTCGCGAACGCCGCCGACTACGACCGCCCGGCGATCCTCGCGCGCCACCAGGCGTCGCTCGCGCAGCTCGTCTTGGACGTCGCCGCCGGATCGGGCGCCGAGGTGGTGCTCGGCGTGCCGGCCGCGCGCCGCGGCCGGCACGCGCTCGGGCGCGTGATGCTCGAAACGCGGTATCCGCTCGGCCTGTTCCGCGCCTGGAGCTACGTCGAGCCCGACGCCTCCTGCATCGTCTACCCGCGGCCCGAGCGCAGCCCGCTGCCGCGCCTCGCCCCGCACGACGAGGCCGGCGCGCGGCGCGACACCGCGCCAGGGAACGACGACTACTCGGGGCTGCGCGCCTACCAGCTCTCGGACTCGCCGCGCCACGTGGCATGGAAGGCCGCGGCGCGCACGGGCGAGCTGCTCACCAAGCAGTTCTCGGGCGAAGCCTCCGCGGAGCTGTGGCTCGACTGGGCGCAGCTGCCCGGCGCGCTCGGCGTGGAGGAGCGGCTGTCGCGCCTTGCGGGCTGGGTGCTCGCCGCCGAGCGCGAGGGCGCGCGTTACGGCCTGCGCCTGCCGGGCCTGGAGCTCGCCCCGGCGCGCGGCGAGGCGCACCGCGCGACCTGCCTGCAGGCGCTCGCGCTCTTCGGGGACGAATGAAGACGTCGGTTCCGCACCCGCTGTCGCCCGAGCTGCGCGTGCTTTCGGCGCGCGACCTTGCGGGGCTCACGCTCGCGCTGCTGATCGCGATCGCGCCGCACGCGGCGCGCGCGCCGTGGTGGCTGGCGCTGCTCACGCTCGCCGCGTTCGCCTGGCGCGCCGCGGCGCTCGCCGAGCCGCGCCTGCTGCCGCCGCGCTGGCTGCTGCTGGTGGTGGTGGGGGCGGCGCTGTTCGGCGTCTGGGCGGAGTACCGGGCGCTGTTCGGCCGCACCCAGGGCATCGTGCTGCTCACGGCGTTCGCGGGCCTGAAGCTGCTGGAGACCCGCAACCACCGCGACGCCACCCTGCTCGCATTCCTCGCCTGCGTGCTGGTGATGACGAATTTCCTCTACACGCAGACGATCCCGACGGCGCTTGCGATGTGCGCCGCGCTCGCGGTGACGGTGACCACGCTGGTCGGCTTCAACGCGCCGCAGCGCCCGTTGCGCGACTGCGCGCGCAGCGCGGGGCTGCTGCTCGCGCACGCGGTGCCGGCGGCGCTCGCGCTGTTCCTGCTCTTCCCGCGCGTGCCGGGGCCGCTCTGGGGCCTGCCGCAGGACGCCTACGCCGGCGTCACCGGGCTGTCGGACACCATGTCGCCGGGCAACATCGCGCAGCTCGCGCAATCGGACACGATCGCGTTCCGCGCCGAGTTCCGGGGCGAGGCGCCGCGCCGGCCAGAGCTTTACTGGCGCGGCCCGGTACTTTGGGACTTCGACGGCCGCACCTGGCGCATGGGCGACCTCGCCTCCGGGCGCTTCGAGCCGCCGCGGGGCGCGCGGCGCTTCGACTACGCGGTGGTGCTCGAGCCGCACAACCGCAACTGGCTTTTCGCGCTGGAGGCGGCGGCGAGCCTGCCGGCGCGAGCGCGTTACCTGGAGGACGGCCAGCTGATTTCCATGGGCCTGGTCCGGCAGCGCATCCGCTACGAGATGACCTCCGTCGCCGACGCGGCGCCGGTGGCGCGGGAGTCGAGCGCTGCGCTCGCGCGCGCGCTCGCGCTGCCCGAGGGCATGCACCCGAAGGCGCGCGCGCTCGCCGCGCAGTGGCGCGACAGCGCGCAGGGCGACGCCGAGGTGCTCGCGCGCGCCATCGCCTGGCTGCGGCGCGAGCGCTTCGAGTACACGCTCGAGCCGCCGCTGCTCGGCCGCGATCCGGTGGACGAATTCCTGTTTGATACGCGTGCCGGTTTTTGCGAGCACTTCGCCTCGGCGTTCGTGGTGCTGATGCGCGCCGCGGGCGTGCCGGCGCGCGTCGTGACCGGCTACCAGGGCGGCGACGTCAACCCGGTGGATAGCCATGTCACGGTGCGGCAGTCCGATGCGCACGCCTGGACCGAGGTATATCTGCAGGGCCGCGGCTGGATGCGCGTGGACCCGACCGCAGCCGCGGTGCCCGGGCGCGTCGAAGCGGGTCTCGCGCGCGCGGTGACGGGCGATGCTTCGCTGCCGCTGCTCATGCGCGCGCAGCTCGAATGGCTGCGCGGGGTGCGCTACCGCTGGGAGGCGCTGGCGCACCAGTGGAACCTCTGGGTGCTCGGCTACAACCCGGAACGCCAGCGCGAGCTCGCCGAGCGCCTGGGCCTGCGCAACGCCGACTGGCGCAGCCTCACCGCGACGCTGTTCACGCTGCTCGGCGCGATCGTGGTGCTGCTGCTCGCGTGGTCGCTGCGCGGCACCCTTCGCGCCGACCCGGTGCAGCGCGCCTGGCGCGCGTTCTGCCGGAAGCTCGGCGCGAAGGGCCTGGAGCGCGCGCCGGGCGAAGGGCCACGCGATTACGCCGCGCGCGCTGCGGCGCGGCTGCCCGCCGCGCGCGAGGCGATCGAGGCGATCGGCGCGCTCTACCTCGAGCTGCGCTACGGCCGGCCGCGGCGCGGCGCCGGGGCGCGCCGCGGCGTCGCGGAGCTCGAGCGCCGGGTGCGGGAGCTGAAGCTCGCATGAGCAGGACCCTCCCGCTCCTCGGCGTCCTGGCCGCCATCGCGGCCGGAGGCGCGCACGGCGCGAGCGACGCGCCCAGCACGCCCTACGGCGCGCGTTCCGAGGTGCGCGCCTTCGTCGCCGAGATGACCGAGCGCCACGGCTTCGTGGAAAAGGAGCTGAATTTCCTCTTCTCGCGCGCCAGGCGCATGCCCGCGGTGCTCAAGGCGATCGAGCCGCAGCCGCCGGGCGAGCGCTCCTGGGAGGCCTACCGCGCGACCTTCCTCACCGGGCGCCGCATCGGCCGCGGCCTGGAGTTCTGGCGCGCGCAAAGCGAGGCTCTCGCACGCGCGGCGCGCGACTTCGGCGTGCCCGAGGAAGTGATCGTCGCCATCATCGGCGTCGAGACCTTCTACGGCCGCAGCACCGGCAAATGGCGCGTGGTCGATGCGTTGAGCACCCTAGCCTTCGATTACCCGCCGCGCGCCGAGTTCTTCCGCAAGGAGCTGGAGAATTACCTCCTGCTCGCGCGCGGCGAGAACCTCGACGTGTTCTCGGTGCAGGGCTCCTACGCCGGCGCCATCGGCATCCCGCAGTTCATGCCCAGTTCCTACCTCAAGTACGCGGTGGACTTCGACGGCGACGGCAGGACCGACCTGCGCGCGAGCCCCG
This sequence comes from uncultured Enterobacteriaceae bacterium, assembly GCA_964627075.1. Classification (GTDB taxonomy): domain Bacteria; phylum Pseudomonadota; class Gammaproteobacteria; order Burkholderiales; family SG8-39; genus 2-02-FULL-66-14. Next base: position 17,304 of record CAZVHU010000056.1, read on the forward strand.
CCGACGCGATCGGCAGCGTCGGCAACTTCCTCAAGCAGCACGGCTGGACCGCCGGCGGGCTCGTGCTCGTGCCGGCGAGCGTCCAGGGAGAGGGCTGGCGCGCGTTCGCCGACGGCGAGGTCGAGCCGCGCCACGCGCTCGCGGAGCTCAAGCAGGCGGGCGTGGCGGCGCAGGCGGATGCGCCCGCGGAGGCGAAGGCGGCGCTGATCGAGCTCGCCACGCCGCAGCGCGCGACCGACTGGCGCCTGGGCTTCCACAACTTCTGGGTGCTGACGCGCTACAACCGCAGCGCCTTCTACGCCAGCGCGGTCTACGACCTCGCGCAGGAACTCCGCGGGCGGCGTCCGTAACGTCCTCCCCGCGCTTCATCTCCGTCCTCCCCGCGAAGGCGGAGACCCAGGCTCAAAGTGTAAAGCCACGCTTTACACTTCGGCCCCGTGTATCCGCGACGGGGTAGGCCCGCGCGCTCGCGGCGCCGCGAAGCGTGGTCCTCTGGCGGGGGCCCGGTTTGCTGCGGCCAGGCAACACACGCCAGGCCGCATCAAACCACCCGCCGGGCGAGGACCGCGGCGCAAGCTCCCGCGCGCGCCTACCCCGTCGCGGATTGCGCGCTGCGCGCGTCGCGGTGATTGCGCTTCGCGCCTTCGCGCCGCTTGCCGCCGGCCTACACGCGTCATTCGATGATTCGGTCGGCGCGAGTGAGGACGACGGGTGGAAACTTGAGGCCGAGCGCGCGCCGTCTTGAAGTTGAGCACCAGCTCGAACCGCGTCGGCTGCTCGACGGGCAGGTCGGCAGGTTTCGCGCCCTTGAGAATTCTGTCCACGAACTCCGCGCCGCGCGCGTAGTGATCGAGCGTCACCGGGCCGTAGGACATCAGGCAGCCCGCGTCCGCGTACTCGCTCGCGGCGCAGATCGCGGGCAGCTTGTGCTTGATCAGCGCAGCCGCAAGTGCGGCGTTGTGCGGCGGCGGGAACGTCAGGCCATCGAGGATAAAAACCGCGACATCGACGCCCACGCGCTTCATCTGCCCGACCCAGGGCTCGAAATTGCGGTCGCGCGGAAGGTCGGATTCCAGGTAGGCGAGCCCGAGCGATTTCGCCGCGGCGCTGATTTCCTCCCCATGCTCCTTCGAACCGGTCGCACCGCGCCCGTACACGGCGCGCCCCGCTGATGGGATCGTCTGAGCGATCAGCTCGAGCTGTTTTCCCGAGACGCCCGATACGGTCTGGACCCGGCCCGTGATATTGCCGCCCGGGCGGGCAAGGGACTGGATCAGGCCGAGCTTCACCGGGTCCAGCATGTGCAGCACGACGACCGGAATGGTGCTGGTCGCGCGCTGCGCGGCGAGCGCCTCGCCGGTGCCGGTGACGACGATGACTGCCACCTGCGCGCGCACGAACTCGCGCAGGATCGCATCGCCTTTTGCATCATCTCGCGCGCCATACCTGGGCTGCAAACGGACGTTCTCGCCGTCGCGCCAACCCAATTCGCGCAGCCGGCTGTAGAAGCGGTCCCATCGCGAAATTCTCGCGGTGGGATCGGTGCCCCACCCATAGATCCCGACGATCGGCGGCTCCGCGGCAGATGCCGCGACTGCGAGCAACAAGACAGCGACAAGAAAGCAGCGGCGCCCCATGGCTGCGGCCGAACCTATCAGTTTGTCGAAACGATTGGGCACAACAAGAAGGCCTTGAGCCTCCCGCGCACGGACAGCGACCAACAATTGTATGCGTGGCGCTTCAGCTACGCTGTTCCCTCTACCGAGGGCAACGGGGAAAGATTACCGCAACGCGCCGCAGCGAAGCGCACTGAGTAGTGAAGCCGTGGCGGGGCGGGCCCGCGCGGGAGCTTGCGCCGCGGTCCTCGCCCTGCGGGTGGTTTGGTGCGGCCTGTCGTGTGTTGACTGGCCGCAGCAAACCGGGACCCGCCAGAGGACCGCGCTTCGCGG
>CAZVHU010000057.1:0-19009 GCA_964627075.1 uncultured Enterobacteriaceae bacterium
CTTCATGGCGCAGGTGCAGGCCTACGTCATGACGCACCAGTACGAGAGCCTGCTGCGCAAGGCGAACTTCAAGGGCGGCTTGCCGGTCCGGTGAAGGCGCCAGACTGAGCCATGGCCAAGGAAGACGTCATCGAGATGCAGGGCGAGGTGCTGGAGAACCTGCCCAACGCGACCTTCAAGGTGAAGCTGGAGAACGGCCACGTGATCCACGGCTTCATCTCGGGGAAGATGCGGATGCACTACATCCGCATCCTGCCCGGCGACAAGGTGACGGTGCAGATGACGCCCTACGACCTGACCAAGGGCCGGATCACGTTCCGGGCCAAGTAGGCGCCTGAAACCAGGAGACTGAACATGAAAGTGATGGCATCGGTGAAGAAAATCTGCCGCAAGTGCAAGATCGTGCGCCGCAAGCGGGTGGTGCGCGTCATTTGCTCCGACCCGCGCCACAAGCAGCGCCAGGGTTGAGCGGGCGAGCCGTCGAAAAGCTTGATAACGCATTGAGCAGACAGATATAATTCATAGTTTTCCGTTCCCGGACCGGCCATGGCACGTATCGCAGGCATCAACATCCCGAACCACCAGCACGCGGGCATCGCGCTCACCGCGATCTACGGCATCGGCCGCTCGCGCGCGCTGGCGATCTGCGTCGCCGCCGGAGTGGAGCCGACGCGCAAGATCAAGGACCTCACCGACGCCGAGATGGAGCGGCTGCGCGAGAACGTTACCCGCATCGCGGTCGAGGGCGACCTGCGGCGCGAGGTGTCGATGAGCATCAAGCGGCTCATGGACCTGGGCTGCTACCGCGGCGTGCGGCATCGCAAGGGGCTGCCGGTGCGCGGGCAGCGCACGCGCACCAACGCGCGCACCCGCAAGGGGCCGCGCAAGGCGGCGATCAAGCTGAACGCGCCGGCCGGCAAAGTGGCATGAAGAACGGACGATTCGCTGCGGTGCATCGTTGCACGCCGCACCGCAGCGAGAACTTCCAGGAAAGACGAACGTAGACATGGCGAGCAAGAGCACTCCAACGACGCAGCAGCTGCAGCAGACGGCGGCGGCGCGCGCGCGCAAGAAAGTCAAGAAGAACGTGGCCGAAGGCGTCGCGCACATCCACGCGTCGTTCAACAACACCATCGTCACCATCACCGACCGGCAGGGCAACACGCTCGCGTGGGCGACCTCCGGCAATGCCGGCTTCAAGGGCTCGCGCAAGTCGACGCCGTTCGCCGCGCAGGTGGCGGCCGAGCGCGCAGGGCGCGCCGCGCAGGAATGCGGCATCAAGAACGTAGAGGTGCGCATCAAGGGGCCAGGGCCCGGGCGAGAGTCCGCCGTGCGCTCGCTCAACGCCATCGGCATCAAGATCACCTCGATCGCCGACGTGACGCCGGTGCCGCACAACGGCTGCCGCGCGCCCAAGCGGCGCCGGGTCTAAGGAGCAAGCATGGCCAGAAATCTCGACGCCAAGTGCCGCCAGTGCCGCCGCGAGGGGGAGAAGCTCTTCCTCAAGGGCGAGAAGTGCTTCACCGACAAGTGCGCCATCGAGCGCCGCAGCTACGCGCCCGGGCAGCACGGGCAGAAGTCGGGCGCGCGGCTCTCGGACTACGGCAAGCAGCTGCGCGAGAAGCAGAAGACGCGCCGCATCTACGGGCTGCTCGAGCGCCAGTTCCGCAAGACCTACGCGGAGGCCGCGCGCTCCAAGGGCGTCACCGGCGAGCGCCTGCTGCAGTTCCTGGAAACGCGCCTGGACAACATCGCCTACCGCATGGGGTTCGGCGCCTCGCGCAGCGAGGCGCGCCAGGTGGTGCGCCACAACGCGATCCTGGTGAACGGCAGGCGGGTCAACATCCCCTCCTACCAGGTCCGCCCGGGCGACGTGATCGAGGTCGCCGAGAAGGCGAAAGCGCAGCTGCGCCTCAAGGCATCTGCCGAGGCCGCGGAGTCGCGCGGCATCCCCGAGTGGCTGGAGGTGGATGCGAAGGGCCTCAAGGGCACCTTCAAGTCGCTGCCGGCGCGCACCGACATGCCCTCGTCGGTGAACGAGAGCCTGATCATCGAACTGTATTCGAAGTAATCGAAGTCACGCGCCCGGCCCCTGGCCGGCGCGCCTCAAGGATGGAGCTATGCCGCTGACCGGATTCCTGAAACCGCGCATCGTGGACGTTCAAAACCTGTCGCCTTCGCACGCCAAGGTGACCATGGAGCCGTTCGAGCGCGGCTACGGGCACACGCTGGGCAATGCGCTGCGGCGCGTGCTGCTGTCGTCGATGCCCGGCTACGCGCCGACGGAGGTGCACATCGCCGGCGTGGTGCACGAGTACTCGACCCTCGACGGCGTGCGCGAGGACGTGGTGGACATCCTGCTCAACCTGAAGGGCGTGGTGTTCCGCCTGCACAACCGCAGCGAGGCGATCCTCACGCTGAAGAAGAAAGGCGAAGGCCCGGTCACCGCCGGCGACATCGAGCCCTCGCACGACGTCGAGATCGTTAACCCCGAGCACGTGATCGCGCACCTCGCCGCCGGCGGCAAGATCGAGCTGCAGATCAAGGTCGAGGCGGGCCGCGGCTACGTCCCCGGCAACATGCGCTACCTGCCCGAGGAAACCAAGAGCATCGGCAAGATCGTGCTGGACGCCTCCTTCAGCCCGGTGCGGCGCGTGTCCTACGCGGTGGACTCGGCGCGCGTCGAGCAGCGCACCGACCTCGACAAGCTGATCCTCGACATCGAGACCAACGGCTCGATCGAGCCGGAAGAGGCGGTGCGCTACGCCGCGCGCATCCTGGTGGACCAGCTATCCGTCTTCGCCCAGCTCGAAGGCACCGCGCTGCCGGCGGAAGAGAAGAAAGCCGTGGCGGTGGACCCGATCCTGCTGCGCCCGGTGGACGACCTCGAGCTCACGGTGCGCTCGGCCAACTGCCTCAAGGCGGAGAACATCTACTACATCGGCGACCTGATCCAGCGCACCGAGACCGAGCTCCTCAAGACGCCCAACCTCGGCCGCAAGTCGCTCAACGAGATCAAGGAAGTGCTCGCCTCGAGGGGCCTGACGCTCGGCATGAAGCTCGAGAACTGGCCGCCTGCCGGGCTCGAGCACCATCGCGCCTGAGGAGACTGCGCCATGCGCCACGGCCACGGCCTTAGAAAGCTGCACCGCACCACCAGCCACCGGCTCGCCATGTTCCGCAACATGGCGGTGTCGCTGCTCACGCACGAGGAGATCAGCACCACGCTGCCCAAGGCGAAGGAGCTGCGGCGCATCGTCGAGCCGATGATCACGCTCGGCAAGAAGCCCACGCTCGCCAACCGGCGCCTCGCGTTCGACCGGCTGCGCGACCGCGCGACGGTATCGAAGCTCTTCGCCGACCTGGGGCCGCGCTACGCCAAGCGAAACGGCGGCTACCTGCGCATCCTGAAGAGCGGCTTTCGCAAGGGCGACAATGCGCCGCTCGCCCTGGTCACGCTGCTCGACCGGCCCGAGTCGGCAGCGGCCGCCGGGGGCGAAGGGAAGCCCGAAGAGAAGAAGGCCGCCTAGGAAAGCTGCGGCATGAAGGACGGAAGAGGCCGGGGCGACCCGGCCTTTTTGTTTCCGTGGCGATAGTCTTGTTCACCGATTTCGGCGCCCGCGACATCTACGTCGGGCAGGTGAAGGCCTTGCTCGCCGCGCGCGCGCCGCGCGTGCCGGTGCTCGACGCGCTGCACGACGCGCCCGACTTCGGCATCGAGCCGGCGGCGCACCTGCTTGCGGCGCTCGCGGCGGAGTATCCGCGCGGCAGCGTATTCCTCGCGGTGGTGGATCCCGGCGTCGGCGGACCGCGCGACGCCATTGTGATTGAAGCGGATGGCCGCAAGTACGTCGGGCCGGACAACGGCTTGCTGTCGATCATCTGGCAGCGCGCAAAGCGCAGGCGCTGCTGGCGGATCGCCTGGCGGCCGGAGCGCCTGACGAGCGCGTTCCACGGGCGCGAGCTGTTCGCGCCGGTCGCTGCCTCGCTCGCTGCGGGGCGTGCGTCGCGCGGATGGCTCAAGTTGAAAGCCGCGCCCGACGTATTGCTCGGCGCAGGCGAATTCGCGCGCGTCATCTACGTGGACCACTACGGCAACTGCATGACCGGCATCCGCGCCGCCTCCCTCGCTCGCACGGCGCGCATCCGCGTCGGCAGCCGCACGCTTCGCCGGCGCGGCACGTTCGGCGATGCGCGTCGCGGCTTCGCGTTCTGGTACGCCAACAGCATCGGCCTGGTGGAGATCGCGGCCAACCGGGCCCATGCGGCCCGAGCGTTGCGCCTCAGGGTCGGCAGTCGCGTGAGCATCGCCTCGACGGAAACTACGCCAGACCCGACTCCCTGAGGGCAGATGTTCCCGATAGGGAGCATTGCCGTTTCGCGCGCCGTCTGCTTTCCCCCGCAGGTGCAACGGGATCACCCCTGAAAGCGCCCTTTGGTCGGCCGCACCATGCCGTTTGTCTTATTGTCTTGTGATTTTTACAGACTCAGAGGCTAAGTCCCTGCTTCCAAAGGCATTTGTCACGGTACTTGGCGACTGGCATCTGTACGATTGCCCCTGAATGCTGAAGCCGCAGAAGGGGGGGCGCCTCGCCCTCAAGCTGTCAGTCTTGGCCGTCGCCTCCTGCTACGCCGGGGCCACTCTCGCACTGCCCACCGCGCCGGTCGTGGCGTCGGGGCAGGCGAGCTTCGCCACCAGCGGCAAGACCCTCACCGTCACCAACTCCCCCGGCGCGATCATCAACTGGGGCGGCTTCTCGATCCGCGCCGACGAGATCGCGCGCTTCCAGCAGCAGTCGGCGGCGAGCACGGTGCTCAACCGCGTCACCGGCCGCGACCCGTCGCAGATCCTGGGGCAGCTGCAATCGAACGGGCGCGTGTTCCTGCTCAACCCGAACGGCGTCGTCTTCGGCCCGGGCTCGCGCGTGGATGTCGCGGGCCTGGTGGTCTCGACGCTCAACCTGTCGGATGCCGACTTCATCTCCGGCCGCATGCGCTTCGCCGACAACGGTACCGCGGCAGGCATCGTCAACCAAGGCGAGATCCGCACCCAGCTCGGCGGCCAGGTCTTCCTGCTCGCGCCGCGCGTCGAGAACCAGGGCCTCGTCACCGCCCCGGGCGGCGATGTGCTGCTTGCCGCGGGCCGGTCGGTGGAGATCTCCGACCTCTCCAACCCGAGCATCCGCGTCGAGATCTCGGCGCCGGCGGGCGAGGCGCTCAACCTCGGCAAGTTGGTCGCGGCCGGCGGGCGCGTGAACCTTGCAGGCGCGGTGGTGCGCAACTCCGGCACCGTGAGCGCCGACGCGGTAGTGAGCGAGAACGGCAGGATCTTCTTCCGCCGCAGCGGCGGCGCCAAGGACGAGAAAGCCGGCAGCGTCGCGATCGCGGCCTCCGAATCGCTGGTGCTCGAGGCGGGCAGCAGCGTGACCGCCGACGGGCCCGAGGCGGGCGCCGTGCGGCTCGAATCCGGAGGCGAGCTCGCGGTGCAAGACGACGCGCGCATCTCGGCAAACGGCGCCGACGGCGGCGTGGTGGACCTGCGCGCCCCCGTTGGCACGCTGATCGCGAGCGGCGTCGTCGAGGCGAAAGGGGCCGAGGGCCGCGGCGGCACGGTGAAGCTCACCAGCGCGCAGGTCGCGCTTGCTGGCCGTGCGCGTATCGATGCGTCAGGCGCCACCGCCGGTGGCACGGTGCTCGTCGGCGGCGACTACCAGGGCGGCAACCTGGAAGTGCAGAACGCGCAGCGCACGTTCGTCGGCTCCGACGTCGAGATCCGCGCGGATGCGATCGAGCAGGGCGACGGCGGCAAAGTCATCCTCTGGGCCGACGGCGAGACGCGCTACTACGGAAGCATCAGCGCGCGCGGCGGCGCGGCGGGCGGCGACGGCGGATTCGTCGAGGTGTCGGGCAAGGAGTACCTGTCGTTCAAGGGCAGCGTCGACACGCGCGCGCCGAGCGGTCGCACCGGCACCCTGCTGCTCGACCCGGCCGACATAGTGATCCAGAACGGCACGGGGGACGGCAACGATGTCGACGCATTGAACAATTCCTTCGCGGGCAATCCGTCGGGCGTGGTGGGTACCGTGGTGGCGGGCGACACCACCCCGACCACGCTGTTCGAATCGGAGCTGGAGGGCATCGCGTCTGCTACCAACGTCTCGCTCGCAGCCACCAACAGCATCAGGATCAACAACCTCGCAGACAACGTCCTGAATCTCGCCCGCACGGGTGGCGCATCGGTCACGCTTACCGCGGGCGCCGGCGGCATCAGCATGAACGCCGGCGACACGATCCAGACGGGTGGCGGCGCCCTGAACATCACCACCACTGGAGGAGCAGCTCTTGGGGGGCTATCGACTGCCGGCGGTGCGGTCACGCTGGATGTGGGCGCGGCATCCACCGTAAGCGGCGTCATTGCCGGTGCCGGCACGTCGGTCACGAAACAGGGCGCCGGCACGTTGACGCTATCCGGTGCGAACACCTACACGGGTGCGACGAACATCAACGCCGGTACGCTGGTGCTCGGCAACAACAATCGGATCGCCGACGCAAGCGCGGTGACAGTGGCGGCCGGTGCCGTATTCGAGCTCAATACATTCAGCGACACGATCGGTTCTCTGGCCGGGGCGGGAACGGTGCGCAAGAGCGGCGCCACCGTCGACACGCTCACCATCGGCTTTAACAACGCGTCAACCGTGTTTTCCGGCGTGATCGAAAACACGGGAGGGGGCACGCTGAACCTCGCGAAACGGGGCACGGGAACGCTTACGCTGTCTGGAAGCAACACCTATAACGGCACGACCGCGGTGAATGCCGGCACTCTGCGGCTTGCGGGGGGTAGCGCGATCCCGGATACGTCAGCGGTGTCTCTTGCGAACGTGGCGGGAGCGACACTCGATCTGAACGGGAGCAGCGAAACCATAGGCTCGCTGGCCGGAGGCGGGGCAACGGGCGGCAACGTCACCTTGGGAGCGGGCACGCTGACCACTGGCGGCAACGGCACAAGCACGACGTACAGTGGCGTCATCAGCGGTACCGGCGGATTGACCAAGGTGGGCACCGGCACCATGACCCTCGCACGGGCGAACACCTACAGCGGGACCACGACGGTCAATGCAGGCACACTGAACCTTGGCGCGAACAATATCCTGGCCAACGCTTCGAGTGTCGTGGTGGACGGCGGCACCTTCAACATCAATACGCGCACCGACACCGTCGCCGGCGTGCAACTTATTTCGGGTTCGATTACCGGCACCACTGGAGTCCTGACCTCGACAAGCAGCTACGACGTGCAGTCGGGTTCGGTGACGGCGAGGCTGGCAGGAGCCGTGGGCATGAACAAGACCACCGCCGGCACGGTGACGCTCTCGGGGGCGAACACCTACACGGGCAGCACCACGGTGAGCGCGGGCACGCTGCTCGCTGCCAACGCCGCAGCGCTCGGCGCCACCGCCGCCGGCACGAGCGTCGTGTCCGGGGCCACGCTCGAAATCGCGAACGTAGCGATCGGTGCCGAAGCGGTCACGCTCAACGGGACCGGCGTCGGCGGAAACGGCGCTTTGACCGGGACCGGAACTGCTTCGCTTGCAGGCAACGTGACGCTCGCGTCGGATGGCGCCATCGGCGCGGCTCCCGGCGACTCGCTCGCCGTCAACGGCGCGTTCGACGGCGCGTTCGCCCTCGCCGTGCTCGGCGGCGGGCAGGTGACTTTCGGGGCGGCAGTGGGCGGGGGAACAGCGCTTGCCTCGCTCAGCGGGGCCGCAGGTACCACGCTCGCCATCAACGGCGGCTCCGTGCGCACGACCGGCGCGCAAAGCTATGGCGGCACCGTTACAACAAGCGGTGCTACCACGCTCACAAGCACTGGCGCCGGCAACATCACCGCGAATGACGCGGCCAATGATTTCAGCGGCAATCTTGCGCTCAGCACCAGCGGGACCGCCAGCATCGTTGATTCGAACACGCTGGCGCTTGGCGCATCGTCGGTCGGGACCCTGACGGCGCGGACGCTTTCGGGCGATCTGACCTTGAACGGCGCCATATCGGCGACCGGCGCGGGCGAATCGATCGTCCTCGTGTCGGCGCAGGATTTCGTGAACAACGCCGGTGCGGGCGCGCTGACCGTTCCCGGCGCCGGCCGCTGGCTGGTGTACTCGACAGATCCCGCAAACGATGCGCGCGGCGGGCTGGTCTACGACTTCAAGCACTACGGCCTGAGTTATACCGGTCCCTATGGGGGGCCCGGTACCGGCAATGGCTTCATCTACAGCGGCGTGACGCCGACCATCACGCCGAGCCTCGTCGGAACGACGAGCAAGGTCTATGACGGCGATACGATAGCAACGCTCGCGGCGGGCAATTACACCACAACGGGCGCCATCGACGGCGACACCGTGACGCTGGACAACCCGGCGACCGGGAGTTACGACACCCGGAACGCAGGCACCGGCAAGACAGTTTCCAGCACGGTAGCAATTGCGAGCGCAAGCAATGGGGCGGCGAGCGTCTACGGCTACACGCTCTCCAGTACCACGGCTAGCGGTGCGATCGGCGAAATTACGGCGCGGCCGATCACGGTGACGGCGGTGACCGACATCAAGACCTACGATGGCGCGACGGGCTCGGCGGGGGTGCCGACGATCACGGTGGGCAGCCTGGCGCCGGTGGGCGGGGATACGGCGGCCTTCACGCAGACGTTTGACAACCGCAACGCGGGCACGAACAAGGTGCTCACGCCGACGGGCGCGGTCACCGACGGCAACGGCGGGAACAATTACCTGGTGACCTTCGCGACCGACAGCACGGGCGTGATCAACCAGCGCGCGATCATGGTGACGGCGGCGACCGACACCAAGACCTACGATGGCACGACGAGCTCGGCGGGGGTGCCGACGATCACGGTGGGCAGCCTGGCGCCGGTGGGCGGGGATACGGCGGCCTTCACGCAGACGTTTGACAACCGCAACGCGGGGACGAACAAGGTGCTCACGCCGACGGGCGCGGTCACCGACGGCAACGGCGGCAATAACTACCTGGTGAGCTTCGCGACCGACAACACGGGCGTGATCACGGCGCGGGCGGTGACCATCGCGTCGCAGCCCGGGCAGTCCAAGATCTACGGCAACGATGATCCGGTGGGCGCGGCGACAGCGTACGCGCTTACGGCTGGCTCGCTGGTCGGAGGCGACGGTCTCGCGGGCAGCATGGGGCGGGTTGCGGGCGAGTCGCTCGGAAACTACAACTTCACGCAGGGTACCGCCAGCGTCAGCGACGGCAACGGCGGCAACAACTACGCGATTACCTTTGACGGCGCCACCAACCCGTTCCAGATCACTGCACGCGCGCTGACCGGCACGATCGCGAACCAGGCCAAGGTCTACGGGCAGAACGACCCGGCGACCGGGGGCATCGCGGTCAACCTGGCCGGAATCGTCAACCGCGCCGTGGTGGACATCAACGGCAACAACACGCTGGTGAACGATACCGGGCTGGTGAGCGCGAGCCTGGCGGGCCTGGCGCGCAACCCCGGCGAGAGCGTCGGCAGCTACGCCATCACCGGTGGTGCGTTGAATCCGCTTGCTGGCGCGGCCGCCGGGAACTACAGTGCGAGCCTGTCGACCGCCGGCAACACGCTCACGGTGACGCAAGCGCCGGCGACCGCGTCGATCGCGAACCAGAACAAGGTCTATGGCGCCGACGACCCGGCCCTCGGCGCAATCGGCGTCACCCTGGGCGGCCTGGTGAACGCGAACGTGACCGACTGGAACGGCAACGTCACGGCGATCAACGACGCCGCGTTGACGAGCGCCGTGACCAGCCTGACCCGCGTCGCCGGCGAGAACGTGGGCAGCTACAGCATGACCGCTGGCAGCTTCACGGCGCCTTCGGGCAACTACAGCGCGCCGGCGCTGCTGGGTGCGCCGACGCTCACGATCGGCGCCGCGCCGCTTGCCGCCACCATCGCCGACCAGAGCAAGGTCTACGGCTCGCCCGACCCGGCGATCCCCGGCATCGCCGTGGCGCTCTCCGGGCTGGTGAATAACCCGGCGATCGTCACGTGGAACGGCGGCGTGGCGGTGAACGACACGGGCCTGGTGAGCGCGACCTTGGCGAGCCTGACGCGCGTCGCGGGCGAGACGGTCGCGGCGCCGGGCCCGACGTACGCGATCACGGGCGGCACGCTCAATCCGCTGGCCGGGGCGGCGGCGGGCAACTACACGGCCACCCTCTCGACGGCGGGCAACACGCTCATCATCGCGCCGGCGCCGCTCTCGATTCGCGCCGACGACGCCTCGCGCCCGGTGAACATGGCGAATCCGCCGTTCACCGCGAGCTACTCGGGCTTCCAGTTCGCCGACACGCCCGCCTCGCTCGCCGGTGCGCTGACGTTCTCCACCACGGCCACGATCAGCTCGCCGGTGGGCGCCTACGCCGTCACGCCCTCGGGCCAGAGTTCGCCCAACTACGCGATCACCTACGTGCCCGGGGTGCTGACGGTCGGCACGCTGACGACGAACATCGATCCGCTGCGAAACGTGCATACGCTGTGGACGGCGCCGACCGCGCCGGCCGGCGCGTCCGCGACGACGGTCGCGGCGCCCGCGACGGGCGGGTACATCTACGCAGCCGCTGGCGAAGAAGGCTCGACCGAGGAATTTCTCGCCCTGCTGCCGCCGACCGCGGCGGGACCCGACGACGAGCGTGCGAAACCGGCCTCGTTCGCGGGATCGTGCCTGAGCGGTTCGCCGTTCAGCGTGCTACGCTGCACGCTACGGGAGCCCTAGCACACAACGCTTTTCGCTCGGCGATTGCAGGAGCGCTCGCGCTCCTGGTATGCATCGCCGCCGCCTCCGAGCTGGGGTTCTCGCGCCGGGTCGGCCCGGGCCTGATCGCGGCGCACGTCGCGCGATTCGGCGCCGAGGCGCGACCGAGGTTGGACGGCTGGGTGCGCTATGCCGCACAGGCTGCGCGCGAACGCAAGGCCGAGGCCATGGCGGATCCGCTGGCCCGGGTCCAGCAGCTCAATACGTTCGTCAACCGGGTGCGCTTCGTCTCCGACCTCGAGCACTGGGGCGCCGAGGACTACTGGGCGACGCCTTCCGAGACCTACGCCAGCGGGGCGGGCGATTGCGAGGACTACTCGATCGCGAAGTATTTCCTGCTGAAGGAGCTGGGCGAACCCGTCTCCAGGCTGCGCATCACCTACGTGCGCGCGAGTTCCATCGGCCAGGCGCACATGGTGCTCGCCTACTACCCGCGGCCGGAGTCCGAGCCGCTGATCCTCGACAACCTCCAGGACCAGGTGAAGCCGGCCTCGGCGCGGCCCGACCTGGAGCCGGTGTACAGCTTCAACGACGAAGACCTGGTGCTGGCGCGCAGCGGACGGCGCGCGAGCCCGCTGCAGGTCCGCGCCTGGCGCGAGCTGGTCGCGCGCCTGGAAGCCGAGGCGCGCCTGTGAGCCTCGCGTGCGCGTGCGCATGACGCTCGCCCGCCTGCTGATCGCCGGCATGTCGCTCGTGTTCCTGCTGGTGCTGGCGGGCGTCGAGGTCATCGCCGTGCGCAACGCGCAGCGCTTCCTGCAGGAGCAGCTCGATGCGCACGCGCACGAGACGGCGACCTCGCTCGCGCTCACGCTCGGCGCGCTGATGGAGGCGCCCGAGCGCGCGCTGGCCGAGACGGTCATCAATCCGGTTTTCGATCGTGGCTATTTTTCGCGCGTGGCCCTGGTCGCGGCGGGCGGCGAGACGATCCTGGAGCGGCGGCTCGAGCCGGCGGCGAATTCGGTCCCGGCCTGGTTCCGCGGCGCGTTTCCGCTCGAGGCGCCCAGCGGCGAGGCGCTCGTCACCGCGCGCTGGCGCCAACTCGGCCGGGTGGTGGTGACGGTCGATGCCCGCTTCGCCTACCGGCAGCTTTGGCGCTCGGCGTACGAGACGCTGATGTGGATCGCGCTCATCTACGTCGTCGCCCTGGCGGCAGTGGGACGGCTGGTGAAGCTCATTCTGCGTCCGATCGAGCGTGTCGAGCAGGCTGCGCTCGCCATCAGCAATCGCGACTTCAGTCCGGTGCCGATCGAGGGCGGGACCGTGGAGCTGCAGCGGGTGACGGGGGCGATGAACAGCCTCGCCGCCAAGGTGCGCGAGGCGATCGCCGCCGAGACCGCGCGCGCCGAGCGGCTGCTGCGCGAGGCCTACGAGGATCCGGTCACCGGGCAGCAGAACTGGCGCGGCTTCGTCGGGCGCGTGAGCGTGCTGCTGGAGGGCGACGACGCCGTGGGGCGCGGCGCGCTGGCGCTGTTCACAATGCGCGGGCTGGAGCAGATGAACCGGTCCGAAGGCGCGGAAAAGGTCGATTCGCTTCTGCGCGACCTGGGGGCGCAGCTCGCGGCCGCCACGCCGGAGGCGGCGCGCAATCTCGGCCGCCGCTACGGCGCAGGCTTCGCCGCGTTCCTGCCGAACGCCAGGCCGGAGCAGGCCGAGCACTGGGCGCACGACGCGGTGCGCGGGCTGTCCGCGGCGATCGCGGCGCGCGGCTTCGCCGGCGTCGGCGTGGGCGCGGGAGTCGCGCGCTTCGACGGCAATTCCCCGCGGCTCGCCGACCTCGAGCAATGGGCGGAACTGGCGCTTGCGCAGGCGGCGGAGCGCGGCACCGAGCTGGCCGTGCTCGACTACGACCGCGCGGACGCCTCGGTGCGGCCGCGCGTGCACATCGGCTCTGCGATCGCCGAGGCGCTCGAGGCGGGCCGCATGACGCTGTACGCGCAGAAGGCGCTCGCGATTCCCGGCGGGGAAGTGCTGCACGAGGAGATCACGCTGCGCCTCACGGCGGCGGACGGAGAACCCATCGCGGCGGGCGTGTTCGTGCCGCAGGCGAGCCGGCTCGGGCTCATGCCGCGCCTGGACGCCGCGGTGGGGCGCCGCGTGGCGGCGCTCGGTTCGCTCCCGGAGCGGGTTGCGCTCAACGTGTCCTGGCAGAGCATCGCCGACGCCGCGTACCGGGAGGAAATGCGCGAGCTGCTGGCGCGGCGGCCGGATTTCGCGCGCCGCGTGGTGATCGAGGTCACGGCGCATTGCGCGGCGCTTGACCTGGAGAGCACCGAGCGCTTCGCGCGGGAGCTGCGCGCCGCGGGCGCCGAGTTCGGCCTGGACGACGTCGAGCTCTCGAGCGAGTCGCTGCGCCTTGTGCATCGCCTGCTGCCGCGGTATGTGAAGCTGGCGCAGGCGTACACGCAGGAATTCCCGCACCATGGCGACGTGCGGTTCCTGGTCGAGTCGCTAGTTGCAATCCTGCGGCCGCTCGAAGTGGCGGTGATCGTGAAGGGCCTGGAGAGCCGCGAGCCGCTCGGTGCGCTCGCCGCATCCGGCGTCTCGGGCTACCAGGGCTACGCGGGCGGGCGCCCGGCGCCGCTCGGCTGAGAGGGGCCGGGCGCCACGAGGCGCCGCGGCGGCCCTCATCCGCCTGATTGTCCGACAGGATGGTTTTCCGCGAGCAGCGGGGATAGTTCCATCCGCATGCCGAAGCCGGGTCGCCCCGTTGGGCGGGAGGCGCGTGCCGCACGCGTGAAGGCTACGCGGCGCGCACCTCGACCCGCATTTCCCCTATGCCCTCGATCGCCGCGAGCATGACGTCGCCCGGCCGCACCGGCCCGACGCCCTCGGGCGTTCCGGTGAGGAGGACGTCACCGGGCTCGAGCGTGTAGAAGGCGCTCGCGAACTCGATCAGCGCGGGGATGCCCAGGATCAGGTCCCGGGTGTTGGCGCGCTGCCGAGGCTCGCTTCCTACCGCTAGCGAGATCTCCAGCTTGGACGGGTCGCGCAGCTCGTCGGCGGTCACGAGCCAGGGCCCGAGCACCGCGTAGCTGTCCACCGACTTTCTAAGGCTGCGCTCCTCCGGCCCCCGGATCGTCATGTCCAGGCCGATCGCGTAGCCGGCGATGCACGCCATTGCGCGCTGGCGAGGCACGCGGTCCGCCCGTGCGCCGATCACCACGGCAAGCTCCACCTCGTGGTCGTTGCGCCGGTCGAGCTTGCGCAGCGCCACGCCCTCGCCCGGGCCCGCGAGCGCGCTCGTCGCCTTGAGAAAGAGCCCCACGCGCTGGATCTCGGCGATCTGGTTCTGGTGGTGAATCGCCGGATCGGCGCGCGCCTCCTCGAGATGCTTCGTGTAGTTCACCGGCGCGGCGACGATCTTGCCAGGGTTCGCCACGGGGCTGAGCAGCTTCACCGACTCGAGCGGCAGCCTGCGGGCAGGTGGCGCGAGCGCTTCGATCCTCGCGCGCACGGCAGCGAGGTTCGCGACCAGCGGATCGTAGCGCGGCAGCGGGTAGCGCGCGGGCGGCAGCACCTCGAGCGCCTCGGTGACATCGAGCACTTCGCGGCCCTGCACCAGGCCGAGCCGATCCTTGTCGAAGCGGCAGATCTTCATCCGGGCCTCACAGTACGAGGATGCAGCGGTAGTCGTTGACGTTGGTGCGCGTAGGGCCCGTCACCAGCAGGTCGCCGATGGCGGAGAAGAAAACCCAGCTGTCGTTCGCGTCGAGCAGCCGCGCCGCGTCGAGCCCTTTCGCGCGCGCCCGCGCGAGCGAATCCGGGGCGAGCAGCGCGCCCGCGTTGTCTTCCGAGCCGTCGATGCCGTCGGTGTCGGCGGCGATCGCCCAGACGTCCCTGGCTCCCGCAAGCTCGACTCCGAGAGCGAGCAGAAATTCGGCGCAGCGCCCGCCGCGCCCGTTGGGCCACCGCACCGTCACCGTGCACTCGCCGCCCGAGACCAGCGCGAGCGGCCGCGCAGCCCGGGAAGCCTCTCCATCAAGCCCGCCCGCGCGCAACCGCCGCACCTCGGCGGCCATGTCCCTCGCAACCACGCGCGCCTCACCGGTGATCGAATCGCCGAGGATGAGCGGCTCGACGCCTGCCTCTCGCAGCACGCGCGCAGCCGCTTCGAGGGAGCGCCGCGCCGTGGCGACAACCCTGTTCTCGACGCGCGCGAAGAGCGGATCGCCCGGCTTCGGCGTCTCGCCGATTTGGCCGCGCGCGCCTTCATGAAGCCGCTTGCGAATTGCAGCCGGTGGTTCGACGGCATAGCGTCCGAGCACCGCCAGCGCGTCGGCGAACGTCGTAGGATCCGGCGCGCAAGGGCCGGAAGCGATGTGCGTCGGATCGTCGCCGGTCACGTCCGAGACGATCAGCGCCAGCACCCGGGCGCGCGTCGCCGCGGCGAGCCGCCCGCCCTGGATTGCCGAGAGGTGCTTGCGCACGGTGTTGATGTCCTGGATCGGCGCGCCGCTGCGCAGCAGCTCGCGCGTGACGGCCTTGAGGTCGGCCATCGAGACACCCTCGGCGGGAAGCGAAAGCAGCGCCGAGCCGCCGCCCGAAGGAAGCGCAAGCAGCAGGTCGTCCGGCCCGAGCGCTTGCGCCGCCGCGAGCATCTCTCGCGCCGCGCGCTCGCCCGCCTCGTCCGGCACGGGGTGGCCGGCCTCGATGACGCGAATACGCCTGGTTGGCAGCCCGTGCCCGTAGCGCGTGAGCGCAATTCCTTCGAGCGGCGCGCCGGCCGGCCAGCCGCGCTCCACCGCGAGCGCCATGGAAGCGGCCGCCTTGCCTGCGCCGAGCACCAGCGTGCGGCCCGCCCTGGGCGGCGCCGGCAGGTGCGGCGGCAGGATCTCCAGCGGGTCCGCGGCGGCGACCGCGGCGCGGTAGCTCGCCTCGAGCAGCGCGCGCGGCTTCAGCCGAAGCGCTCCTTGGCGGCGTCCTTGCCCAGGCTGTAGAGGGGCGGATAGACCTCGCGGAACACGCGCTGGATCTCGGCCGCCGGCACGTCGGCGTGGGTACCGCGATCGTTCACGTACTCCATGTGGCGGCGCTCGTCCTCGTCGAAGGGGTGGAAGATCGAGTCCTCGCGGCCGTCGAATTCCAGGGGCTTCACCCGGAAGCGCCGGCAAAGCTCCAGGTTGAAAGCCGGCGTCGCCTTCACCCAATTGCCCTCGATGAGCAGCTCGGTGTAGCCATGGAACACGAACAGGTCCGTGCCCATGCGCTCGCGAAGCGCCGGCGTGGTGAGGTGGTTCTTCACGTCTGCGAACCCGACGCGCGCCGGGATACCGACCGCACGCGCGCAGGCTGCGAGCAGCGCAGCCTTGCCGACGCAGAAACCCTCGCCCGCGGCGAGCGTGTCGGAGGCGCGGAACGGCGCGTCGGTCGAGAAATCGAGGAACGGGTTGTAGCGGATGCCGTCGCGCACCGCGTAGTAGAGCGACACTGCGCGCTCGCGGTCGCTTTCGCCGCTCACGTGCCTGCGTGCGAACTCCCGCACCGCGGGGTCGTCGCTGTCGATGTACTCGCCGGGGGCGAGATAAGCGCTATCGGTCAAGCTTCATCAGCCGGCGCGCGCCGGCAAAAAGGGCGCTGCTTTGCTCGCCGAGGCCGTCCACCACCGAGAAGTGGTGCCGCCCCGGCATCGGGATGTCGCCGGCGAAGGCGCTCTTCCAGCGCTCGCCGAGCGAATGGTTCTGGCGCAGGAATTCGGAGGACTCAGCCCCGCCCACGCACGTCATCACGGGCGCGCGCGTCGCCGGCGGCATGAAGAGCGGCGAGAGCTTCGTCGCCGCCGCCTCGTCGAGCCTGAGGTCGCCGTTCAGCCAGTCCACCTGCACGATCGGCCGCAGGTCGTAGACGCCGCTGATCGCGAGCCCGCCCTTGAAGAGATCCCTCGGCAGCCTGCGGTCGAACACAGGCCAGAGCGCCGCCATCATCATCGCGGTGAGGTGCCCGCCGGCCGAGTGTCCCGAGACGAAGAGCCGGTCTTCGTCCATGCCGAACTGCTCGGCGTTGAGGTACAGCCAGCGGCTTGCGCGCAGAATCTGGCGCACGATCTCCTCGACGGTGACTTTCGGGCACAGGTCGTAGTTCACCACCGCGAGCGACACGCCCGCGTCCACCCACGACGGCGCGAGGAACGAGAAATCCGACTTGTCGAGCGAGCGCCAGTAGCCGCCGTGGATGAACATCATGCAGCTGCCGTCGCCCTTTCGCGCCGGGAAGATGTCCATCGATTCGCCGGCCGCGTCGCCGTAGCGCCGGTCGAGGTAGCAGATCATGGTGCTGCGCGCGCGCGCCGAGTCTGCCGCCCAGCGCTCGAGGTAGCGCGGGTGGTCGGGGACCAGCTCGCGGTTGTTGTACTCCCGCGCGTAGAACCCAGGACTGCTCATGCCCGCTGCTCGCGCCAGAAGCCGAGCGCCTGCTGCGCCGGCCGGTCGGAGTAGGAAAACAGCACGCACTCGCTCGCGGCTTCGACGCTGAGCGGGTGCCACGACGGCACGACGAAGGCATCGCGCGGCTCGAATTCGAACGTCGCCTCGCCGATCCGCACTTTACCCGTGCCCTCGGCGACCGAGTACACCGTGGCGTCGGTGGATCGGCAGGGCTGCGTGCGGTAACCCTTGGGCAGGAGCTGGATGAAGGCGCCTATCGTGGGCATTGCGTGCCCGCCGGTGAGCGGGTTGATGAACTGCATCTTCCAGCCGTGGCAGGCGTCGGGCGCGCCGTTCTTCGCGAGTGCCGCCAGTGCCTCGCGGCTCCTCGAGTAGGGGTAGCTGAAAACCGGCGAGGTGCGGCCGAAGGGCGCCGCGGGCTCGAGCGGCGCCATGTTCGAGCCGTAGCGTGCAAGCGAGTCGCCCTCGCGCTTCGTCACCGGCTGTGACTCCTCCGGAAAATTCTCCGCGAACTGGGCATCGAACAACTGCAGGATCTGGATGTCGAGCCCGTCCATCCACACCACGGGCTCGTTCCCCGGGTTGCCGTGATCGTGCCAGGTCCACGAGGGCGTGATGATGAAGTCGCCCGGATGCATGGTGGTGCGCTCGCCGTCCACCGCGGTGTAGGCGCCCGAGCCCTCCACGATGAAGCGCAGCGCCGATTGCGTGTGGCGGTGGCTGGGCGCGATCTCGCCGGGGAGGATGAGTTGCAAGCCGCAGTACAGGCTCCTCGTGATCGCCGACTGGCCGCGCATGCCCGGGTTCTCCAGGATCAGCACGCGCCGCACCGCCTCCTTCGCCGTGATCACGCCCCCCGACTCCATGACCAAAGGGCGGATGGCGCGGTAGCTCCAGTGCGCCGGCTTGCAGGGCGTCTGCGGCTGCGGCGGCACCAGCGCGTGCAGCACCTCCCACAGCGGCGCGAGGTTTTCGCGCTCCATGCGGCGGTAGAGGTCCGCCCGGGCAGCGCCGGGGCCCGGCTGCATCACGCTTGCCATGGCCGTCTGCTCATGAGTGAAGCGGGAATTTTCGCGCTTCGGGCGCGCCGCCGCAATGCAGCCGGGGACGCCATTTCGCTTCCCGCCGGGATCGTATAGATTGCGGGCGGACAGGGAGGGGCCATGCAGTCAGCGCGGGAGGACAAGCTCGCGATCGCCGAGACGGTGCAGAACTGGGCGATCTGGCGCGACGCCGGCGACTGGGAGCGCTTCCGCACCGTGTGGGCCGAGGACGGCTGGATGACCGCCACCTGGTTCCAGGGACCGGCGGAGAAGTTCATCGAGGCGAGCCGCGCCGGCTTCGAGAAGGGCGTCAACATCCTGCACTTCGTGGGCGCCACGAGCGTCGACGTGAAGGGCGAGCGCGCGATCTCGCAGGCGCGCATGACGATCCACCAGCGCGCGCCGGTGGACGGCGTCGCGGTGGACGTGACCTGCATGGGGCGCTTCTACGATTTCTTCGCCAGGCGCGCGGGCGAGTGGAAGATCGTGCGCCGGCAGCCGATCTACGAAAAGGACTGGATGGTGCCGGTGGACCCGGCGGCAAAGCTCGCGCTCGATGCGGCGCTGCTCGCGCGCTTTCCCGAGGGCTACCGGCACCTTGCGTACCTGCAGACGAAGAACGGCTTCGACGTGAAGCTCGACCTGCCGCAGCTGAAAGGCCCGGGGGTCGAGGCGCTCTACGCCCACGGCCGCGCCTGGCTGGACGGCGCGCCCTCGGCTTTCCCGAAGTAGCCCTCCGGAGGGGAAAATTGGGGTCAGAGCC
>CAZVHU010000058.1:0-14293 GCA_964627075.1 uncultured Enterobacteriaceae bacterium
CGACACCGAGAGGTCGGCGTCGAACACGTGCTCGCCCATGAACTCGTAGAAGTCGCTCACCCACGGGCTGCCGCGCAGGCTCTCGCCCGAGGAGTGGCCCGGCGTGTGCCATTGATCTTTTGCCATCCAGACGTAGGCCTTGAGCGCGTCGTAGAACGGCGTGCGCGCCTTTTCCTGCAGCTGGGCGTTGAGGATGCGGTAGATGCCGCGGTAGTCCCGCTCCTCGCGGTAGAAGTAGCCGTCCACCGCCTCGGTGAAGAGCGCGTCCACCACCTCGTCCTCGTGCTCCTTGGCGATCAGGATGTAGACGTCGAGCTCGGGCCGCAGGCGCGTCACGCGCTGCACCAGCTCGAGCGCCGACATCTGCAGCTTGGCGTGCGCGCCGGCCGCGGCGCCGCGCTTGCCGTTGCCTGCGGGGAGCGAATAGAGCTTGTCGTCCACCAGGACGGCCTGGATGTCGCCGTCCGCCTCGATCGCGGCGAGCGCCTCCCTGGCGGTGGTCACCCCCGCGAAGCCGATGCCGAGCGGGTTGTCGAGCGAGCGCGCCGCGGCATTGAGGCCCTTGACGATCTCGCGCAGCGCGAGCGGCTCGTCCTCGATTACCAGGATGCGGCTGGCGGGCTTGGCCATGGGCTATGATTCCGCATGCCCGGTGCGGGAGAGAAAAACGCGCGCGCGGCGCGCGCCGGCGCACGGCGGGCGCGCCGCATCAGGGACGGCGGGAAATTCCTGGGTATCCAGCTGCGGCGTTGCGCCGCATGGTCAGGCGCGCGCGGCGCCGGGCATCGCCTTGATGGCGTGCGCGAGGCGGCTCTTGTGGCGCGCGGCGGCGTTTCGATGCAGCGCGCCCTTGGCGGCGACGCGGTCGATGACGCGCTTGGAGCGCTCGAGCGCCGCGGCCGCGGCGGCCTGATCGCCCGAGGCGATCGCTTTCTTCACGTTCTTGATGGCGCTGCGCGCGGCGCTGAGCAGCGCCATGTTGTGGCTGCGCGACTTGACTGCCTGGCGGGCGCGCTTGCGCGCCGACTTGATGTTGGCCATGGATCGGGTTCCGGGGCGAAAAAGGGCGCGAATTCTAGCATGAAGAATCCCGCACGGAGACCGTCTTGAGCCTGCTGCGCGCGCTCGCCACGGTGAGCAGCATGACCGTCGTGTCGAGGGTGCTCGGCTACGTGCGCGACTTCCTGATTGCGCGCGCCTTCGGCGCGGGGCTCGGCACCGACGCCTTCTTCGTGGCGTTCCGCATCCCGAACCTGCTGCGGCGGCTGTTCGGCGAGGGGGCCTTCTCGCAGGCCTTCGTGCCGATCCTCGCCGAGTACCGCAACCGGGAGTCGGCCGAAGACACGCGCGCGCTCGCCGATTGCGTGGCGACCGTGCTTTTCGCAGCGCTCATCGTCACCGCGGCGCTCGGCGTGGCGCTGGCGCCGCTCATCGTCTACGTCTCGGCGCCGGGCTTCGCGGCCGACCCGGGCAAGTTCTCGCTCACCGTGGCGCTGCTGCGCATCACCTTTCCCTACATCCTGTTCATCTCGCTGGTGGCGCTCGCCGCCGGCATCCTCAACACCTGGAACCGGTTCGCGGTGCCCGCGGCGACGCCCGCGCTGCTCAACGTCTCGTTCATCGTCGCGGCGGCGTTCTTCGCCGAGCATTTCGATCCGCCGGTGCGGGTGCTCGCCTGGGCGGTGTTCGGGGGCGGCGTGCTGCAGCTCGCGCTGCAGATTCCCTTCCTCGCGAAGATCGGCATGCTGCCGCGCTGGCGGCTGAACCTGCGCCACCCGGGCGTTGCGCGCGTGCTCAAGCTCATGGCCCCGGCGGTGTTCGGCGTCTCGGTGAGCCAGATCTCGCTTCTCATCAACACCATCTTCGCCTCGTTCCTCGTCACCGGCAGCGTGTCGTGGCTCTACTACGCCGACCGGCTGATGGAGTTCCCGGCGGGAGTGCTGGGCGTGGCGGTGGGCACCATCCTGCTGCCGAGCCTCGCGCGCTACCACTCCAGCGGCTCGGGCGAGGAATACGCGAAGCTCCTCGACTGGGGGCTGCGCGTGACGCTGCTGCTCGCGCTGCCCGCGGCGGCGGCGCTCGCGGTGCTCGCCATGCCGCTCATCGCGACGCTGTTTCACTACGGCCGCTTCAGCGCCGAGGACGCCTGGATGACGCGCCAGGCGCTGGTGGCCTACAGCTTCGGGCTCGTGGGAATGATCCTGGTGAAGATCCTCGCGCCCGGCTTCTACGCGCGCCAGAACGTGGTGACGCCGGTGAAGATCGGCGTCCTGACGCTGGTCGCCACGCAAGCGATGAACCTCGCCTTCGTCGGGCCGCTCAAGCACGCCGGGCTCGCGCTCGCGATCGGCCTCGGCGCCTGCCTCAACGCAGCTTTGCTCTACCGCTACCTGCGCAGGCAGCGGATCTACGCGCCGCAGCCGGGCTGGGGCCCGTTCGCGCTGCGCGTCGCTGCTGCGGTGGCCGTCATGTCGGCGGTGCTGCATTTCGCCATGGGCCCGGCCGAGTGGTGGCTCGGCGCCGGGTGGCAATCGAAGCTGCCGGGGCTCGTGGGGCTGGTCGCGCTCGGGCTCGCGGCCTACGGCGCGTGCCTCGCGGCGCTGGGCTTGCGCCTGCGCGACTTCTCCCGCCGCGGCGCGGAGTAGGGTAATCGTCGATGGCTTCGTTGCTCCCCTTCGCGCAGCAGCTCGCGCTCGAGGACGCGCAGATCGATCTCGCGCGCGCCTGCCTGCAGATCGCCGAGGACGCCTACCCGGCGCTCGATGTGGACGGCTACACGGGCGAGATCGACCGCCTCGCCAAGCGCCTGCGCACGCGCCTCATGGCCGCCGCGGGCGAGGAGGAGCGCGTGGTGGCGCTGAACGAGTTCCTGTTCGACGACCTCGGGTTCTCGGGCAACACCGAGGACTACTACGACCCCCGCAATTCCTATTTGAACGAAGTCATCGACAGGCGCACGGGCATCCCGATCACGCTCGCGATCCTGTACATGGAGATCGGCCGCAGGATCGACCTGCCGCTGGAAGGCGTGTCCTTCCCGGGGCATTTCCTGGTGCGGCTCAAGCTGCGCGGCGGCACGCTGGTGCTCGACCCTTTCAGCGGCGGCGCGCCGCAGTCGGAGGACGAGCTGCGCGAGCGCCTGAAGCGCGTCATCCCGCCGGGCGCCTCGGGCGGCGTGCCGGTGCGCGACCTGCCGCTCGACCACTTCCTCGAGCCCGCGACCAAGCGGCAGATCCTGGCGCGCGTGCTGAGGAACCTCAAGGGCATCTACCGCGAGACCGGCAAGCCCGAGCGCGAGCTCGAGGTGCTCAACCGCATGCTGCTGGTGGTGCCGGACGCGCCGCTCGAGCTGCGCGACCGGGGGCTCGTCTACCAGAAGCTGGAGTGCTGGCGCCCGGCGCTCAAGGACCTCACCGAGTACCTCGAGCGCGCGCCGGAGGCGCCCGACGCCGAGGAGATGCGCGCCAAGGTGATGGAGCTCTCGCAGCGCTGCGCGCGCCTGAACTAGGAGAAAAGCCGCTACAATTCAGTCTTTTAGCGGCGCAGATGGTCGTTTCGCACGGGAGCCTCCCGCAAGGCGCGGCACGCCACGCGGTGACGGTCGGCAACTTCGACGGCGTGCACCTCGGCCACCGCGCGATGCTCGAGCGGCTGGTGGCGCAGGCGCGCACGCTCGGCGTCCCGGCCTGTGCGCTGACGTTCGAGCCGCATCCGCGCGAGTTCCTCGCGCCGCAGGCAGCGCCGGCGCGGCTCACGCGGCTGCGCGAGAAGCTCGAGCTGATCGCGGAAATCGGCGTCGACCGCGTGCACGTGCTGCGCTTCGACGCGCGCCTCGCGTCGCTCGCCGCCGGGCGCTTCGTAGCCGAGGTGCTGGTGGCGGGGCTGGGCACGCGCTGGCTGCTGGTGGGGCGCGACTTTCGCTACGGCGCGAAGCGCGCCGGCGATTTCGCGGCGCTGGAAGCGGCGGCGTCGAGCCACGGTTTCGCGCTCGAGGCGATGCCCGACGTGACGCAGGGCGGGGCGCGCGTCTCGAGCTCGGGCGTGCGCGCGGCGCTCGCGGCGGGCGACCTGGCGGGCGCGGCGAAGCTGCTCGGCAGGCCCTACATGATGAGCGGGCGCGTGGCGCACGGCGAGCGGCTCGGCCGCAAGCTCGGCTATCCGACCGCCAACATCGTGCTGCGGCGCGCGCCGCCGCTTTCCGGGATCTTCGTCGTCGAGGCGGAGCTGGAAGAGACGCACAAGGTGCTCGCGGGCGTGGCGAGCGTGGGGCGCCGGCCGACGGTGCGGGAAGGCGCGGCGCCGCTATTGGAAGTGCACCTGTTCGATTTCGAGGGCGAGATCTACGGGCGGCACCTGAGGGTGAAGTTCCTGGAGAAGCTGCGCGAGGAGCAGAAGTTCGACGGCCTGGAGGCGCTCGCCGCGGCGATCGCCGCCGACGCCGCGCGCGCGAGACGGCATTTTGCGACGGCAAGACATGGCTGACTACAAGAGCACGTTAAACCTTCCGGACACGCCGTTCCCGATGCGCGGCGACCTCGCCAGGCGCGAGCCGCAGTGGGTGAAGGAATGGCACGACAAGGACCTCTACAAGCGCCTGCGCGCCGTCGCCCGCGGCCGGCCGCGCTTCGTGCTGCACGACGGGCCGCCCTACGCCAACGGCGACATCCACCTCGGCACCGCGATCAACAAGATCCTCAAGGACATGGTGGTGAAGTCCAAGACCCTCGCCGGGTTCGACGCGCCCTACGTTCCGGGCTGGGACTGCCACGGCATGCCGATCGAGGCGCAGATCGAGAAGACGCACGGCAAGAACCTCCCGACCGCCGAGACGCTGCGCCTGTGCCGCGCGTTCGCCGAGGCGCAGATCGAGAGCCAGAAGAAGGACTTCAGGCGCCTCGGGGTGCTGGGCGACTGGGACAACCCCTACCTGACGATGGCGTTCGGCAACGAGGCGGACGAGATCCGCACGCTCGGCAAGCTCCTCGCGAGGGGCTACCTCTACCGGGGCCTGAAGCCGGTCAACTGGTGCTTCGATTGCGGCTCGGCGCTTGCGGAAGCCGAGCTCGAGTACGAGGACCGCGAGGACCCGGCGATCGACGTCGCATTCGCCTTCGCCGAGCCGCAGAAGCTCGCGCGGGCGCTGGGGGTGCCGAGTGTAAAGTCAGGCTTTACAGTCGTGTGGACCACGACCCCCTGGACGCTGCCTGCCAACCAGGCGCTCAACGTCCACCCCGAGCACACCTACGAGCTCATCGACACCGAGCGCGGGCAGCTGCTGCTCGCGGCGGAGCTGCGCGATGCGTGCCTCGCGCGCTACAAGCTGAAGGGCACGGTGCTCGCCTCGTGCAAGGGCGCGGCGCTCGACGGCATCCGCTTCAGGCACCCGTTCTACGACCGGACCTCGCCCGTGTACCTCGGCGAGTACGTGACGCTCGACACGGGCACGGGGATCGTGCACTCGGCGCCCGCCTACGGCGTCGAGGACTTCGAGTCCTGCCGCCGCTACGGCATGAAGGACGAGGAGATCCTGACTCCGGTGCAATCGGACGGGAGGTTCGGCGCGACGCTGCCGCTTTTCGGCGGCCTGTCGATCTGGGACGCGAACCCGAAGATCGTCGCCGAGATCGAGCGCCGCGGCGCGTTGCTCGCGAGCGAGCCCTACGTGCACAGCTACATGCACTGCTGGCGGCACAAGACCCCGGTGATCTACCGCGCCACCACGCAATGGTTCGCCGGCATGGACGAGGTGCCCGGCTACCAGGGCGTGAGGCCTGCGGAGAGCCTGCGCGCGACCGCGCTGCGCGGGGTGGAAGCGACGCAGTTCTTCCCGGCGTGGGGCAAGGCGCGGCTGCACGGCATGATCGCCAACCGCCCGGACTGGACGCTCTCGCGCCAGCGCCAGTGGGGCGTGCCGATGCCGTTCTTCCTGCACAAGGAGACCGGAGCGCTGCACCCGCGCACGCTCGAGCTGCTGGAGGCGGTCGCGAAGCGCGTGGAGAAGGGCGGCATCGAGGCCTGGCAGGCGATCACGGCCGAGGAGATGCTCGGCGCGGACGCCGCGCACTACGAGAAGTCGCGCGACACGATGGACGTCTGGTTCGACTCGGGCTCGACGCACTTCACCGTGCTGCGCGGCTCGCACGCAGACCTCGGATTCCCCGCCGACATGTACCTCGAGGGCTCGGACCAGCACCGCGGGTGGTTCCACAGCTCGCTGCTCGGCGCGTGCATGACCGACGGCGTGCCGCCGTACCGGGCGCTCCTCACGCACGGCTTCGTCATCGACCTCGAGGGCCGCAAGATGTCGAAGTCGAAGGGCAACATCGTGCGCCCGCAGGAGATCGCGAGCACGCTGGGGGCCGAGATCCTGCGCCTGTGGGTGGCGAGCACCGACTACTCCGGCGAGCTGACGATCTCGAACGAGATCCTGAAGCGCGTCGTGGAGAGCTACCGGCGCGTGCGCAACACGCTCAGGTTCCTGCTCGCCAACACCTCCGACTTCGATCCGGCGAAGCACGCCGTGCCGGTGGCGGAGATGGCCGAGATCGACCGCTACGCGCTCGCGCTGACGGCCAGGCTCCAGGAGGAGCTCGCGGCCGACTATTCGCGCTACGCCTTCCACCTCGTCGCGCAGAAGCTGCAGGCGTTCTGCTCCGAGGACCTGGGCGCGTTCTACCTCGACATCCTCAAGGACCGCCTCTACACCTGCGGCGCCGCTTCGCGCGCGCGGCGCTCGGCGCAGACCGCGCTCTGGCACGTCACCGCGAGCCTGGTGCGCCTGATGGCGCCGATCCTGTCGTTCACCGCCGAGGAGCTGTGGCAGGTGTTCACGAAGCAGGCCGGCGACAGCGTGTTCTTCCACACCTGGCACGAGGTCCCGCGGCCGGCGGACGGCGAAGCGCTCCTTGCGCGCTGGACGAGGCTGCGCGAGCTGCGGGCGCCGGTGAGAAAGCAGCTGGAGGAGCTGCGGGTCGCCGGCAAGGTCGGCTCGTCGCTGCAGGCCGAGCTGGACATGAGGGTGAACGGCGCGGACTACGAGCTGCTCGCGAGCCTGGGCGAGGACCTCAAGTTCGTGATGCTCACCTCGGCCGTGCGCGTGGCGCGCGCCGAGGCGGGCGCGGTGACGGTGACGCCGAGCACGCACCCCAAGTGCGGGCGCTGCTGGCACTACCGCGCCGACGTGGACGAGGCGGGCCTGTGCGGGCGCTGCAGGACGAACCTTCACGGCGCGGGGGAGGAGCGAAAACATGCCTGACCCCCGACCCGGCGGTGCGTTCCCTCCCCCTTTCAGGCGGAGGGCCAGGGTGGGGGTTTGGAAATGGTTCGCGCTCGCCGTTGCAATCGTCGCCGCCGACCGCATCGCCAAGCTCGCGGTGCTCGCATCCTTCGCGCCGGGCGAGATCAGGCCGCTGACCGGGTTCTTCAACCTGGTGCTGGTGTTCAACAAGGGCGCCGCCTTCAGCTTCCTTGCCGGCGCCGGCGGCTGGCAGACGGCGTTTTTCGCCGCCATCGCCGTGGCCGCCGCGGTGGTCGTCTCGGTGCTGCTCGTGCGCCATCCGGAGAAGCGGTTGTTCGCGCTGGGGCTTGCGCTCATCCTCGGCGGCGCGCTCGGCAACCTCTGGGACCGGATCGCCTACGGGCACGTGGTGGACTTTCTCGATTTCCACGCCGCCGGCTGGCACTGGCCGGCGTTCAACGTCGCCGACTCCGGGATCACCCTCGGCGCGGGCATCCTGATCGCCGAAAGCTTCATCCGCAGCGACCCGGGGTCAGATGGCGGGCGCGCTTAGCAACGGCCTGCCGCTGCTCCTGCGCGCGCTCGCCTTCGCCGCGCACAAGCACCGCGACCAGCGGCGCAAGGACGCCGAAGCCTCGCCCTACATCAACCACCCGATCGCGCTCGCCGAGGTGCTCGCGGAGGAGGGCGGTGTCGAGGACGTCGAGGTCCTCGCCGCGGCGCTGCTGCACGACACGATCGAGGACACCGCGACCACGTCCGAGGAGCTGCGCGCGGCGTTCGGCGAGCGCATCGCCGGCGTGGTGCTCGAGGTCACCGACGACAAGTCGCTGGAGAAGGCCGAGCGCAAGCGGCTGCAGGTCGAGCACGCGGCGGCCTTGAGCCGCGAGGCGAAGCTGGTCAAGCTCGCCGACAAGATCTGCAACCTGCGCGACGTGGCCGAGCGCCCGCCGGCGAACTGGGACCTCGGGCGCAGGCGCGAGTATTTCGACTGGGCGAAGCAGGTGGTGGACCGCCTGCGCGGGGCGCATGCGCGCCTGGAGGCGGCTTTCGACGGCGCTTACGCCAGGCGCCCCTGAAAATCGGGCTCTGACCCCGATTTTCAGCATAATGTCCGCCATGGACATTCTCCTCGCCAACCCAAGGGGCTTTTGCGCCGGCGTCGAGCGCGCGATCGAGATCGTCGAGCGCGCGCTCGAGCTGCACGGCGCGCCCATCTACGTGCGCCACGAGATCGTGCACAACAAGTACGTGGTCGAGGACCTGAGGAAGAAGGGCGCGGTGTTCGTGGAGGAGCTGGACGAAGTGCCCGCGGGCGCGACCGTCATCTTCAGCGCGCACGGCGTGTCGAAGGGAGTGCGCGCCGACGCCGCGCGCCGTGGCCTGAAGGTGTTCGACGCCACCTGCCCGCTGGTCACCAAGGTGCACGTGGAGGTGGCGAAGATGCTGCGCGAGGGCTACCAGATCGTGATGATCGGCCACCGCGGTCATCCCGAGGCCGAGGGCACCATGGGGCAGGCGGCGAGCGGCATGCACCTGGTCGAGTCCGTCGAGGACGTCGCCGCGCTGCGCGTCGAGAACCCGGAAAAGCTCGCCTACGTGACGCAAACCACGCTCTCGGTGGACGACGCCGCGGTCATCGTCGACGCGCTCAAGTCGCGCTTTCCCGCGATCCGCGGCCCCAAGCGCGACGACATCTGCTATGCGACGCAGAACCGCCAGGACGCGGTCAAGTTCATGGCGCCGCAGTGCGACGTGGTGATCGTGGTGGGCTCGCCCAACAGCTCCAACTCCAACCGCCTGCGCGAGGTCGCCGACCACATGGGCGTGCAGGCGTACATGGTGGACAGCGCGTCCGACCTCAGGCCGGAGTGGATTGCCGGGAAAAGGCGCGTCGGCGTCACTGCGGGCGCGTCAGCGCCCGAAGTGCTGGTGAACGAGCTGATCGAGCGGCTTCAGGAATTCGGCGCGACGAGCGTGCGGCCGCTCGAAGGCATCGCCGAGCACGTGGTGTTCACGCTGCCGCGCGAGCTCGCGCGGCACAAGGCCAGAGTCTGACGCCGGAAATCGCGGACAGGCCCCGAAGTTCAAGATCGGGGACAGACCCCGAAAAGCGGGAACCAGGAAGAATCGGGGTCTGTCCCCTAGCAGGGCTTGTTGGTGTTGATCCAGCCGCCCTGCGGGGTGCACTGGTGGACCTTGCCTCCGTTGCAGTACATCGTTCCCACCGGCACCTCGCGGCCGTCCAGGTTGCAGGTGCGCGGCTTGGCCTCGATCTGCGCGACCAGCCACGGTGCCGGGCGATCGTTGGCGACCGCGGGCGCGAGCGGGACTGACGCCGCGAGCGCGGCGACGGCGAGGACGATCTTCAGGGTTTTCATGGGGCCTCCTTGCAAGTACATGCGGGTCAGCCGCCGCGCGCGCCGCGCGCCGGGCGCTTGCGCACCGCGGCGCGGTCGGGGGCGTCGGCCGCGTTGGGATTCTCGGGGCGCGCACGCTCGCCTTCGGCCGAGCGCGCGACGCGCGGGTCGGCGTCCTGCGGCGCGCCGAACTGAAGTTCGAGCGCCATCACCGCAGGCACCGGCTTGCCGCGGCGCATGCCGGGGCTGAAGCGCGCCGAGGCGAATGCCTGCGCCGCGGCGGCCTCGAAGACGCCGGCGGGTTGCGCGTCGAAGATATCGATATCCTCTACCA
Source organism: uncultured Enterobacteriaceae bacterium (assembly GCA_964627075.1). GTDB lineage: Bacteria > Pseudomonadota > Gammaproteobacteria > Burkholderiales > SG8-39 > 2-02-FULL-66-14. The sequence continues at coordinate 9,932 of CAZVHU010000058.1, forward strand.
GGCCACCGGCGCTCACGTAAAGGCGCAGCTTTACCACGCCGTGGCGCACGGGCGCGCCGGCGGGAAACACCGGCTCGATGTTCGCAAGCGGCTGCGGTCGCTGGTCGAGCTCGTGAGCGGCGTAGTACTTCGGCAGCGGCACGACGGGAATGACGGCGGCAGAGGGCTCCGCCGCCTCGCGATTGGCGGGCGGGCTCGCGGCGGGCGCTGGCGCGGCCTCGGGAGCCAAGGGGCGCAGGGTCGCCCGCAGGGTGCGCTCGCCCAGCTGCGCAAACTGCGCTGCCTGACTTGCGCCAGGCAGCTGACCGAACGCGGAGAGCAGCAGCATGTGGGCGAGGATCGAGGCGCCCAGCGCGGCACCGAGCCGCGCCGGGTCGAAGCCGGCGATCACTGCTCCCTGAAGATCTCGCGCCACGACACGCGCCTGCCGGCGAACGCGGTCGGCGGCACCGGCGTGTCCTTGGTGAGCTGCTGGTTGTCGGCCGTGGTGACGATGGTCACCACCTTTCCGCCGGGCAGCATCACCACGTTCAGGCCCACCGCCAGCGAGGTCGCGATCTTGGTGCTCGCCATGTTGCCGGTGACGCCCGGGATGTACGAGCCGGTCGCGTAGTCGAGGAAGTTGAGCCACGAGTAGCCGCCCGCGGTGCAGGTGTCGGCGGTCGGCACGTTCGAGGCGACGACCAGCGTGCCAAGCTGCAGCTGCGGGTCCACGTTGACGTGCTCGCCGGTGTCGGGCAGGTCGATCAGCCAGCCCCACTCGGTCGCCCAATCCGGTGCGGTGCCCGTGGTGACCGTGCGCACCGAATCGGTCGCCGGGTCGTAGGCGCCGAAGCCGCGCACCTTGACCGCCGAGCCGTTGCGCACGTCCGGGATCACCGGGCCGGCGCCTCCCACCGTGGGTTCGTCGCGCAGCGCGTAGATGGATTGCGTGACGGTGAACGGCCCGGACTTGTCGGCGGCCTCCAGGAATTTTCCGGTGCCGAACAGGATGACGCGCTTGGTGCTCGCCTCGCCCAGTTCCGGCCGGGTGGTGATCGGCTGCGGATTGTTGGAGGCGTCCTTGACCGCTGCGAGCTTGGTGACCGTGAGGTAATTGAGGCTGCCCGAGTCGAGCTCGAAGCGCCACATGTTGCCTTCGAGGTCGCCGCCGTAGACCGAAAGCACCGTGTTGTCGAGGGCAGAATTGGTCGCCCAGCCGTTGATCTTCGCCAGGCCGCTCGGCGCCGCCGCGGTGCCGACGTTGGTGGTCAGCCGGTTGAGGATCTGGCCGGTGACCGCGTCGAGGACGTACAAGTAGCCCCTGCCGTCGCCGTTGCCGTTGGCCGAGCCGTTGTTGTAGCCCGAAGTCACGATCACCACCCACTTGCCGTCGGACTTGCGCTTGGTGATGATCGGGTTGCCGTAGGTAAGGCCGACGTGGCAATCGCCGTAGTACGGCCCGCCCACGGGCACGCCCCCGGCGCCGACCGTGACGCAAGCCGCGGTGTAGGTGAACTCCCACAGCGCCTTGACGCCGGCGAGGCTCGGGTTGGTCACGTCGAGGGCGTAGTAGCCGCGGCCGCCCGAATTGAAGCCCGCCACGAGGATTGTCCGCCAGTCGTCCTGCCCGGCGCAGGGCGTGCTGATGCAGATGTCGCCCACGGTCGGGGAGCCATCGGTGAAGTAGCGGTGCGTGTAGGGCCTGCTCGCCAGCTTGTTCAGGCTCGGGTGCAGGATCTTCGGGATATAGGCCCAGCGCTCGGCGCCGTTGCCGGTGTTGACCCCGGTGAAGGTGTCGTCGCCGGTCGCGGCGGTGGCAATGCCCGCAGTCTGGTAGTAGGGGTTGTTGTTCACGTCGGTCTCGAAGGCGTGCAGCATGCCGTCGTTCGAGGCCGTATAGACCGTCCCCAGGCGCGGCTGGGTCGGGTTCGGGAACTGCGCCGCGGCGCAGCCGGTACCGACGCCCTCGGTGCAGGCTTTGAAGCCCGCGTAGCCGGTGTCGCCGTAGGTGAACGGCGATTTCTTCACGTAGGCGGGCTGCGCGTTGACGATGTCGCCCAGCGTGCTGATGCGCTCGCGGAACACGTCGGTCGCGAGCGACTGGCCCGTGTCCTCGAACGAGTTGTCGCCTCGCAGCCAGTTGACCAGGTGCTGCCCGTCGTTCGGCCCTGCCCAGGCGGGCGCACTGGCCTGCGTCACCGCGTCCTTCTGCGCGTTGGTGAGCGAACCCCACTGCGGCAGCTGGTTGGGGTGGAACATCGCCTGCTCGGCGGCATCCAGCCCCGAGCCGTCGGCGCAGGTCGCGCCGCCCTGGCCCGGCCAGCAGAAGTGCTTCATCAGGTTGCCCCCAGTGTCGGTGGCGTCGTAGGTGAAGATATTGCGCGCGTTGTAGGCGGTCGAGTCGAGGATCGTGGTCGCCGACCACAGCGTCACGAACGACACGATGCCGGTCGAGAGGTCGATGGTCTTGGCCTTGAGGTCGCCGATCCAGTCGGAGGTCTGGTATTGCGCGGTGAAGGCGAAGTTGTCGCCCGCGACCGGCTGCAGGTTGGAGGTCGCCGCCGCCGCGCCGGCGCCGACCCGCGCCTGCAGCTGGTTGAGCGTCTCCGTGAGGCTGGTGGCGAGGTCATCCGGGTTCTTGGCGCTGAAGAACACGCCCCGGCCGTTGACCGCCGCGTGCCACAGGTCGTCGAGGGTGGTTGGCTGCCCGGAGACGGGCACCGGCCACTTGCGCGAACCCTGCTTGATGTCGAAGAAATCGCCGCTCGGGGCCGACTCGTAGTCGGGACGGTAGGTGAGCAGGCCATCGAGGCCGAGGCCCAGCGTGAAGGTCACCATGTGCTGGTTGGAGTTGGTGTCCTTGTTGGTCGTGGGCACGTTGTTGGTCGCGAAGGAGCCGCTCGTGCGCAGGTCGGTCTGGTAGTAGTAGAGCGCCACGTCGGCGAGCGTGTTGCTCGCGACCGGCGTGCCGCCGTCGAACACGCCCTGCGACTGCAGCGAGTAGGGCAGCTGGCTCACGTTGTCCTGGTTGCCGACGAGGGCCGAGCCGTCGATCTGCCGCCCCGGGCCGCCGTTCCAGTAGCCGTCGGTCGAAAGGATCGCGAAGCTCGGCTGGCAGGATGCCGTCATCGGGTCGTCCGCGGCGGCGAGCCCGCCTGTGAGCGGCGTGCTGTTGCCGGCGCCGACCTTACCGGCGAAGATCAGGCCCACGCGCGCGAGCGCCTCGCGCAGCGGCGTGTAGTTGCTCGGCGCCTGCGCGTAGAGCTTGGCGTACCAATTGGCCTTGTGCGTGGCGTCGAAATCCTGCACCCGCAGGTATTTGCCTGCGACCACGTTCTGGTTCATCGAGCCGTTGGTGGTGTCGGAGCAGTTCACGGTCGAGACCGGGCAGATGGTGATGAAGCCCACCCGGTAGGTGTCGTTGATCGAGACGAACGCGCGGCCGACCGCGGTCTTCGCCATCTGCATGCGCGTGCGGTAGTAGGCATACCAGTTGGCGAAGTTGGTCATCTCCTCGGCGTAGGTGCAGGTGGCGCCGGCGCAGTCGGCCCGCCCTGCGGCCTTGGGATACGAGTCATTGGAGGGGACGATGTCGGTGCGCGAGAAGGTCCCGACGCCCTTGCGGACCGTCAGGGTGGTGCCCGCGGCGATCGCGTCGCGGCCGCCGGACATGACGCTGGTGCTCGTCGTGACGCTCGGGCTCGAGGCGCCGAGCTGGATGCCGCCCATGTTGGTCACGGTGACCGCGGCGAGGTTGCCGGCGTCGCCCGAGCCGGTTCGCGCGACGGCCTGGCCGTTGGGCCCAGCGCCGAGCGAGACCGGCGCGATGATGTTCACGAGGCCCGTGCCGGCGGCCGCCGCGGTGTAGCCGTTCACGTTGCAGAAATTGATGCGGGCGACGATCGCGTCGCGCACCGAGTTGCGCTTGCTGCTCGAGTTGTAGCCGTTGTCGGCGAAGATGTAGCCGGTGACCGCCTCCACCGTGACGCCGTTGCCGAAGCCCTGCGGCAGGGCGCCACCGTTGCACAGCAGGTTCGTGCCGCCGACGGTGATGGTGTGGATGCGCGTGTCGTTGTTGTCGGTGCCCGTGCTGCCGATGGCGATCCGGCCGATCGAGGACTGCGTGCCGATCTGCGTCGTGGTGATCGCGATCGCGAGGCCGGCGCCGGCCGCGCCGGCGGTCGCCTGCGTGACAGGCACGTTGTTGCCGCTTGGGGCGGCGATGTAGTCATAGGGCGCGGAGACGTAATTGGGTCCCGGGGGATTTCCAATCGCGGCCGCAATCATGCCCGCGACGACTGCGGTCGTGGTGCCCGCCGGGACGGCGATCGGCCCGGGGATCACCGAGACGCCACCGATGGTGATCGCGGTGATGGTGCC
>CAZVHU010000058.1:14393-19007 GCA_964627075.1 uncultured Enterobacteriaceae bacterium
CGATCGGCCCGGGGATCACCGAGACGCCACCGATGGTGATCGCGGTGATGGTGCCGCCCGCGGCATTCACCGCCGAGACGTTGATGTTGCCTTCGTTCGGCGCCGCATCGCAGAAGGTGCCCGCGGGGCAGGTGATCGACTGCGTCACGCCGACGTGCTTGGCGTAGATGTACTGCTTGAGCACCGTGCCCGCCGCGTCGGTGAGGTCGCCCTTCTTGCGGCGGCAATCGAGCAGCGTGTTCGCGTCGGCGCACCAGCGGATGCCCGAGTAGATGTGCGACGAGGTCACCGCGGCGCCCGCGGCGCAGTTGGTGAGCTCCTGGTCGGTGCAGAACTCCTCGGCGCGGTAGATGTGCACGGTCGGGTTTATCGCGGAGCCGCTCACGCAGGTGGTGCGCGCGGCGTCGGAGCAGAACTGCGCCGTCTGTCCGCGATAGTAATACGGCGCACTGGACAGGTACTTCACCGCGCCGCCGCCGTCGCGCCCGTAGGCGAACACTGCGTCCGGATACTGGTAGGCCGTGTTCTGGCGGCAGGTGCCGCTCGTGGCGGCGTCGCCCGGGTTCTGGCACCACACGCGATCGGGGTAGGCGGTAGCGAGGTTGGTGGTCGAGGCGCTGGTGTAGGGGTTCACCGGGACCGCGGTCCAGTTCGCGGTGTTGGCCGCGGACATGCTCAGCATGTCGGTGCCGTCGGCATTGGCGCCCGGCCGGTAGACGATCCCGGGGTTGTAGTACACGCCGTTCATGTCCGGGGTGTTGTAGGGCGGGTCACCGAACACGCAGGCGTCCGGGCTGCCGTTGATCGTGCCGCCGCTGTCGTCGCCCGCGTCGGCGCAGGCGGCCGTCGAGCTTGGCGGATTGTGGCCGTCGTTGACGTAGTCCGGCATGTAGTCCGAACCCATGCTCCCCGAGTCGTCGAGGATGAACATGATGTTCGGCTTGATCGAGCTGGTCGCGGTGCCGAGCGGATCGCTGGCGATCGTCAGCAGCCCCGATTGCGCCGGGACGATGATGCCGAGCGCGCCGGAGACGATGAGTGCGGCCTTGGTCAGTCTGCGTTTCATGGTGTGCTCCTGCCGGATCAGTTCAAGACGGCCTGAACGTAGCTAACGGTGTTGCGCGGCCCGGTGACGCGCACCGTGACGCGGTAGTAGGTGTTGCTGGTGCCGGGGAGCGCCGCCGTGCCGTAGGCGACGGCGCCTTTCGAGGCCCCCGTCGTCGGCCCGGAGCCGCCTCCGGCACTCGCCTTGACGCAGCTCACGCTGGCGCTGGTCACCGGGCCTGCCTGGCTGCACAGGCGGTGGATCACGTAGCGCACCTCGTTGCTGCCGGCGTCCAGGCCGAGGTTGTTCGCGTTGTTCCAGTTGTAGTCGTCGGCGGCGCTGCCCACGCCCACCAGGTCCACGTTCTGCTGCCAGTTGGCCCAGTAATAGGACACCGGCTGGTCGCCGTCGAGCGTCGTGCCGGCGTTCGTGGCCAGCCAGTTCTTCGCGTCCTCGACGCCGCGGTCGGCGGCGAGCGTGGCACCCTGGCGGAAGGCGAGGTTGCCCGCGATCAGCACGTTGGTGTCGACCGAGCGCATGAGCGCGATGCCGGCGAGCGACATCGCCACCAGCACGATGAGCGAGATGAACAGGATCACGCCGCGCTGGTTGCGCGGCGAGCGGAAAGCGACGCGGCTCATGCCGGCCTCCAGATCATGTTGCGCAGCGGGACGGTCACTTCGAAGACGCGGTACTTGTAGCAGCTGGGCAGCCCGCCGGGGATCGTGAAGCGGTCGCCCGCGGCGCCGCTCTCGTCGAATCCGGACCAGGACGGCAGCGCAGTGGTCGCCTCGCAGGGGCCGCCGGGCGTGCTCGGGCGCTCCCAGTTGCCGCTGCGCGCGAGAATGCCGATGCGCACCGCGAGCACCTGCGTCCAGCCGGCCGCGGTTGTCGGCGTGTTGGTGTCCCAGGTCTCGACGGCGCCATCGTCGTTGGTGTCGCGGCCGTACTGCGCCTGCATGTCCACGATGTCGTCCACGAGGTGCACGAAGGGGTTCGAGCCCGGCGCGAGCGCGCCGAAGATCTCGGACACCTGCAGCTTGTAGGAATTGGCCGCGACGTTGGTGTCCACCGAGTAGGTGCGCCAGATGGGGTTGCCGAGGTTGAAGATGAGCGCGCCATTGCTGAACGCGGGCAGCAGGTTGCCGCCGCCCGGCGGGTTCCAGGGCGCGCTGACCCCCGGGTTGTGCTGCAGCTTCGAGGCCGAGGTCTGGACATTGGTGATCTCGGCGAGCGCGCAGGTCGCGCCTTGCGCCACGACAACCAGGTCGCCGTCCTTGAACCCGGCGGTGCCGTCCACCTTGAACTCGGAGGAGGGCTGGGGCATGTTCTCGTCGATCTTGGTCGGCATCACGCCCTCGGCGGCCGTGCTGTAGAGCAGCGTGATCGAGTCCGGCTGGCCCGCGACCGAGCCGATCACGACCGGCGCGAGGATCAGCGGCGGCAGCGTGCTGCCGCCGAGCGGCGGGTTGGAGTAGCCCTGGCCTTCGTAGTAGTACTGGATCGGGCTGCCGCCGACGACCGCGGTCGAGCAGCCGAGTGCTCCGGAGTGGTTCACGCCGTAGCCCGCCATGCGCACGTCGCGCTCGAGCGTGTAAAGGGCGATCGCGCCGTTCACCTGCGCGGTTCCCGAGCCGGTGGTCGAGCGCTTGTACTGCTCGTTGGTGACGTAAAGGTGCGTGATGATGACGATGCCGATCAGGCCGATCAGCATCCCGACCATCAGCTCGACCAAGCTCATGCCCCGCTCGACGCTGGGCAGGCGGCGAATACCGAGGACATTCTTCATATGGCGCCGTTGATGCGGTTGATCATTTGCAGGGTGCGCGACTGCGACTCGCCCGGCTGCTGCCACTGGATGGTTACCGTGACCTCGTTGCCGGCGCCGAGCGCGATGGTCGGCACCAGCACGTTGTTGGCGATGTCGATTCCGGGCAGCGTCGAGGCGACGGTGTTTGCCCAGGCGTCGCGCGGCGCGTAGCCGGCCGCGGTGTAGAGCGCGAGGTTGCCGCGGTCCACCCACATCCTGCCGACGATCTGGTTGGCGAGGAACGAGGCCTCGCTGCGGTAGCGCGCGTCGGTGGTGTTCTTGATCGCGGTGGCCTGCATTCCGATGAGCGCCAGGATCCCGATCGAGAAGATCAGGATCCCGATCAGCGCCTCGATCAGCATGACGCCCGCCTGCGTTCGCAGCGATTTCGGTTGCGGCGCGGAGCGCATCTCGTCCTCCCTCAGCAGGACCGCGGGTCGGTGACGTCGGTGACCGACGGGTCGCACATGCGCACCTGGCCGGCCGAGGACACGGTCACGCGCAGGCAGCGCATCGGTTCCTCGCCGGCCGCGGTCTTGCACGCGCCGCCCTTGGTGTTGGTGATGTCCACGCGCGTGATCGGGGCGGCGCCGACGACGCGGCCGATGCCGTTGAAGGTCACGCTCGAGCCGCCGGTCGCGGTAACCACGGCGTTGGCCGCGCCTTCGGCGCCGGCCTTTTTCTGGATGATCTGGGGTGCGGTCGTGTCCGACGGGTCGACCTGGCACGCGCCGGTGGGGTCGGCCTGGCTCACGACCCAGTTGGTCCCGGTCGCGGACAGCGCGCACGCTGCGGTGAGCGAGTCCACGAGCTGGAAGCGCACGGCGGTGTTGCGGCGCAGCGCCTCGGCGCGTGCGAGCTGCAGGCCGGACTGCATGGACTCGGCCGCCGTCCGGATCTGCGTGTTCTGCAGCCAGGTGGCGAGGCTCGGCAGGCCGACCATGATCAGGATGCCGAGCACCGTCAGCCCGATCATCAGCTCGATGAGCGAGAAGCCGGCGCTACCGGGGCGCGTTGTCAGCATTGGGAAGGCTTCTTCGCGATCCAGCAGCCGGCGTTGCTCGCGTAGCCCTTGTCGGCCATCGGCGTGCCCGCGGTGACCACGGTGGCCTTCGTATTGGCGTGGTTCACGGTGAACGCGATTCCATTGAGGCCTTGCGCCGCGATGCCGGTCGCGGTGATGACGAACTGCTGGTCGCCGGCGCCGGCGGCATTCGACGACGCGCAGGCGAAGGTGAAGTACTTGGCGCCCGGCACTGTCGGAGTGAGGCCGCCTGGGATGCCGCAGGTGCCCGGGGTGCCGCCGACGTTGTAGCGGCGGTTGTCCATGAAGTACTGCTCCATCTTCACGCGCAGGTCGGCGAGCGTCGAAGTCGCCTCGGCGAACTTGCTGCGCGTGATGTAGTCCTGGTACGACGGCAGCGCGATCGCGGCGAGGATCGCGACGATCGCGACCACGATCATCAGCTCGAGCAGCGTGAATCCTTTTTCCCTGTGCATGAGACCTCCTTCTCGATGCAAACATGCTAGGAGGGCGGGCACGCCGCGGCAAAGGGCGGCGACGGGCGGCTCGATTCGCCGCGCGAGCGGCGCAGCACGCGCCGGCGCCGCGAACTAGTTCACGCCGATGCGCGCAGGTATAATTTCACGCGCTGCGCGAATGCTGGTGTAGCTCAGTTGGTAGAGCAACTGATTCGTAATCAGTAGGTCCGCGGTTCGAGTCCGCGCACCAGCACCAGAAAAAAAGGGCCCTGACCCC
>CAZVHU010000059.1:0-18892 GCA_964627075.1 uncultured Enterobacteriaceae bacterium
CGCAGGATGGTGTTGAAGCGGTGCGCGCCGATGATGTTCACGATCTTGGCGGAGTTCGACACCATGTTGGTCCAGCGGTTCTTCGCGCGCATCGGCGACAGGTTCTGCAGGATGTAGAAGCACACGCCCTGCAGGATCGTGACGCCGGCCTCCTCCAGCGCCTGCGCGTAGCCGAGGTCGCGGGACTGCGCGAGCACCGCCGAGTTGGTGGTGACCACACAGGTCGAGCCTGCCTTCACCCTGCGGCCGCGAAAGAGGTCCGCGAGGCGCTTCATCTCGAGCAGCGACTGCTGCGGGCCTGAGAACACGACCAGCCGCGCGTCGCCGTCGCCCAGCCTGTAGCCACGATACACGCGCTCGATGTCCGCCTCCCCGATCGCGAGCGTCTCGCGCGGCGGCCTGCCGCCGAGCGCAGCTTCGAGAGTCGGCGCCTCGGGCGTCACGCCCACGAAATGGAACATCCCCATCGAGCCGTAGCTCGCGAGCGCCGCGCCGAGGTGCTTCAACTCGTCCGCGGTAGGCATGCGCCGATAGCCGTGGAACACCGGCACGGCGAAGTAGTCCTGGTGCGATTCGCCCACGAGCTTGCCCACCGCGCCCCAGTCGGCGAGGTCCTCGAGCGCCGCATCCAGCTGCACGGTGAAGCTGCCGCGCCGGTGCTCATCCAGGTGAAAGCCGTATTCGGGCGTGCGGCCGGTGACCGCGGCGGCGAGCGCTGCGGGGCCCGACTCGAAATTGGAGCGCGCGCCGAACACCGAGTTGGCGTAGATCACGGTGCCGGTGTCGCCCCAGGCGACGTGCTCGCCGAAGTGCGGCTGGTAGACGGTCTGGTAGTTGATGCAGGTGTCGGCGGTCAGCACGTCCATGCGCCGCAGCGTGGCGATGACCTCCTTTTCCTTCGCCACCTCGGCGGCGTCCTGGCCGAGGCGCTCGCAGTGCGCGAAGTCCACGCAGCGCGCGTTGGTGGTGGTGGCGACCGCGCAGCGCGCGCCGAGATCGGCGTGGCCGCGCAGCCATTCCAGGCCGCCGTCGCCCATCACCTCGATGTCGCCCATCATGTGGACGTTGGTGACCGGCACGAAGCGCTTCGCGCCCCAGAAGCGGCCGACCTCGACCTGGTATCGAAGCGCGCGCCGCGCGGCCTCGCCGCGCTCGCCCGCGAGGATCGCGCGCTCCTCGGCGGAAAGCTCCATGGCGGAGCTCCTCAGTTCCCCGCTACTCGCCCTTGCCCGGGTTGGGGGAGAAGTACTTGTTGAACTTGTCCTGCTCGTCCATGTGCGCGTCGGCATCGGCCGGCGCCGTGCCCTTGCGCGTGATGTTGGGCCACTTGGCCGAGTACTCGGTGTTGAGCTTGAGCCACGCCGCGGCCTGCGCGTCGGAATCGGGCACGATCGCCTTGGGCGGGCACTCCGGCTCGCACACGCCGCAGTCGATGCACTCGTCGGGATGGATGACCAGCATGTTCTCGCCCTCGTAGAAGCAGTCCACGGGGCAGACTTCGACGCAGTCCATGTACTTGCACTTGATGCAATTCTCGGTGACGACGTAGGTCATTGCGGGCTTTCCGTAAGGCGCATGCAAAGCGCGCATTATGGCACCAGCAATCGCTAGACCACCACGTACACCGTTCCGGCCCGCACGCGGACCTTGACCGGCCTCAAACGCACCGCCGGATTGCCCTGGTGGCGGCCGGTGCGGATGTCGTACTCGTAGCCGTGCCACGGGCAGACGATGTTCACCTGCGTGCGCGAGAAGCGAAAACCGAGGCTGCGGCCATCCGGCCCGATGCGCTCCTCGACGCGGTTCATCAGCTTGCCTTGGCATACCGGGCCACCGGCATGGGCGCAGCGGTTCTCCCAAGCGTAGAACTTGGCCCCTAGCCGAAAAACGCCGATTTCACGCCCCTTGACGACCACCACCATGCGCTCGCGGGACCCGAACGCCGCCGCCGCCGCCACTGCGATCTCGGCCATGGCGCACCTACCTCGTCTGCAGCGGGCGTCGGAACCACATCGCCACATCGAGCAGGTTCAGGTTGGCGGCGCGGATCATCTCGCACACCGCCACCACTACCTCTGTGGCGCTGACCGCTTCGGCATCCAGCATCGCCGGCACCTTGCCGCCGGACTCGAGCTTGGCGAAACCGAGCCGCACGGCCGCGGTGAACACCTCGCGAAGCTCGCGGTCGGTGATGGCATCGGCGCGCCCCTCGGCCAAGGCCTTTTCAACCGTGACCGCAAACGCGTTGCGTTGACGCTTCATTTCATTCTCCTCACGGGAAGGTTAAACACGCGAGCCGCATTCAAGCCAAGAATGCGGCGCCGGGCCCGCTTCGACAGGAACGGCAGCGAATTGATGGCCGACGGGGTGTCGAAGTCCCAGTGCGGCCAGTCCGACGAGTACATCAGCTGCGTCTCCGCATTGATCGCCTCGAAGGTCGCCTTCACAAGCCTCAAGTCGCCGCGCTCCAGCGGCTGGCTGGTGAAGTACATCTCGCGAATGTAGTCGGAGGGCGGGCGCCTGAGCAGCGGCGCCTCGCTTGGCCGCATGTGGTACTCGAAATCCAGCCGCTGCATGATGAACGGCACCCACGCCAGGCCCGACTCCACCCACACTACCTTGAGCTTGGGGAAGCGTTCGGGCAGGCCATTGATCACCCAGTTGGTGAGGTGAATGAGGTTGTAATGCACGAAAGTGATGGCGTGCATCGAGATAAACCGGTTCATCTGCAGCAGCGACGGATCGTCCCAGTGAAAGCCGCTGTGGAAGGTGAGCGGTTTGCCGCACTCCTCGAGGAACGCGTACAGCCGCATGTAGTCGTTGTGGTGCACGGGGCGGTTGCGCGTCGAGGTGACGCAAAAGCCGATGATCCCGGGCTTGCCAGCAAAGCGGTGCGCGGTCCGGTAGGCCGCGGCCGGGTCGTTGAACGGCAGGTAGGCCAGCCCCCGGATGCGCGGCTCCTCGGGCAGAATCACCTCGGTCATCCAGCGGTTGAAGGCGTCGCCGAGCGCGGCCTCGATCTCCGCCTGGGGGTGCATGCCCAGCAGCAGCATCGGCGTCGGGAAGATGATCTGGAGGTCGATTCCCATCGAATCCATCGCCCGCCGCACCAACTGGATCATACGGTGCACGCCGTTGTCCTCGGTCGGCTCCTGCAGGCCGGTCTGGTGCGGAATGCGGCCGTAGACGTCCTGGAACACCATGCCGGGGCGGTGGTTGAGCAGTCCCGGCGGATTGCCCGCCTTCTCCCGGAACGACTGCGCCATCTGCCGGATCACCTCGTCGTCGATGCGGTCGACGATCTCGGCCCAGAACGCGGTCTCGGTTACGTGGGCGTCGAGGTCCACGACGAAGGTGTCGCGCAGGTGCCGGGCCTCCGCGGCCGCGTGCGCGAGCACGTCGCGCGTGTCGCTGCGCGGCGTGATCTCGGGCAGCGTCTTGAGACGCGTCGCTTTGCTCATGTCTGGACCCCTTTCCCGAAAAACACCTGGTAGAGCATCACGCCATTCAGGGCGACGATGACGATGGCGAATAGCCATGCACCCGCGGTCACCAGCACCGGGGCCGCGTGCGCCCCCATCAGCCGGCGCGAGGACGAAAAGCGCAGCAGCGGCACCACCGCGAACGGCAGCTGCAGCGACAGCACCACCTGGCTCAGTACCAGGAGCCTGGCAAGTCCCGACTCTCCGTAGAGCAGGACCACCGCGACCGCCGGCAGGATGGCGAGTGCGCGCGTCGAGAGCCGCCGCAGCCAGGGCGGCAGCCGCAGCTGCAGGAATCCCTCCATCACCACCTGCCCCGCGAGTGTGCCGGTGACCGTCGAGTTGATGCCGCAGGCAAGCAGCGCGACCGCGAAGGCCGTAGCGGCCAGGCCGGTTCCGAGAGCCGGCGCCAGCAGCTCGAATGCCTGGCCCAACTCGGCGATCTCGCCCGCGCCGCGGGCGTGGAATGCGCTCGCGGCGAGCACCAGCAGCGAGCCGTTGATGACCATCGCGAGTGCAAGCGCGAGGCACGAGTCGGCGGTGGCGTAGCGGATCGCAGTGCCGCGATCCGCGCCCGCATGGCGCGACTGGACCAGAGCAGAGTGCAGGTACAGGTTATGCGGCATGACGGTCGCGCCGATGATCCCGGTGGCGAGCAGCAGCAGAGTCGCATCGGAGCCGATTGCCGCGGATGGCAGGATGCCGTGCAGCATCGCGGCGAACTCGGGCTGCGCGAGCCACAGGTTGAAGGCGAAAGCGGCGCCAACTAACGCGATCAGGCTCGCCACGAACGCCTCGACCCAGCGCACGCCCTTTTCCAGCAGCCAGAGCACGAGGAAGGCATCAAGCGCGGTGAGCAGCACGCCGATGCCTAGCGGCAAGCCGAACAGGAGCCTCAGGGCGATTGCGGCGCCGATCAGCTCTGCAAGATCGGTCGCGACGATGGCAAGCTCGGCGAGCACCCATAGCGCGAGGGTGACGCGCGGCGGGTAGTGCCGCCGGCACGCCTGCGCGAGATCGACGCCCGCGCCCAGGCCGAGGCGCACGCAAAGCGCCTGGAACAGCATCGCCACGAGGCTCGCCGCAAGCACCACGCACAGCAGCGTGTAGCCGTAGCCCGAGCCTGCGGCGAGCGAAGTCGCCCAGTTTCCCGGGTCCATGTAGCCCGCGGCAACGAGGTAGCCGGGGCCGGCGAAGGCGAGCGCCTTGCGCGCGCGCGGCGCGCCGGCGGCGACGCGCACCGTCGCGTGAATCTCGGCAAGGCTCGGTGCGAGCGCCCCTGCGCCTGGCGTCGTCACAGGTCGAGCACCAAGGTGTCCGTCATGCTGCCGGAGCAGCAGATCATCATGGTGCGGTTCGCGGCGCGCTCGTTCCTGGAAAGCACCAGGTCGCGGTGGTCGGGCGTGCCTTCTATGACGCGAGTCTCGCAGGTGCCGCACACGCCCTCGAGGCAGGAGTACGGGGCGTCGAAGCCGTTCTCGATCAGTGTGTCGAGGATTGTCTTTCCGCTGGGAATGCGCAACCTGAGGCCCGAGCGCCGCAGCTCGACCGTGAAGCCGCCCGCCGTGGCACGCGGCGCCTTGGCGGAGAAGTACTCGACATGCACGCGCTCCGGCGGCAAGGGCGCAGTCGCGCGTTCGAACGCTTCGAGCATTGGCAGCGGCCCGCAGCAATACAGGTGCGTCTGCGCTGCCGCGCGCGCGACTTCCTCAGCGACGTCGAGCACCGAGCCGCCCGGCTCGCCGTCGAAAATGAACCGCACCCGGGCACCGTGTCGCTCAAGCAGCTCGCGGAACGCTGCGCGCTGCCGCGTGCGCGCGCAATACACCAACTCCCACGGTCGGCCAAGCGCCTCGAGGCGCTGAATCATGCACCACAGCGGCGTGATGCCGATGCCGCCGGCGATGAGAAGCGAATGCGGAGCATCCTCGGCGAGCGGGAAGTTGTTGCGCGGCGGATTGATCGCGAGCCGCACGCCGGCGCGCAAGTGCTCGTGCAGCCACTTCGAACCGCCGCGGCTCGCCGCGTCGCGGTTCACCGCGATCAGGTAGCGATGGTGCTCGCCCTGAGGGTTGACGAGCGAGTAGCTGCGCACCAGGCCATTCGGCAGGTAGAGGTCGATGTGCGCGCCCGCGGCGAACGCGGGCAGCTCGGCACCTGCGGCCGGCCGCAGGTCGTAGGCGACGATACCCTCCGCGACTGGCGTCGCGCTCTCGACGCGCACCTCGAGCATCGCCCTGCCGCCTCTACTTCAGGGCCTGCGCTGCGCGCTCGACCGCGACGTTGGTATAGGTGTCCTCCACCTTGACCGTGATCGGCGCGCCACCCGTCTTGTGGTGGAAGTCGATCGCGGCCTCCATCTGCGCACGACTGATCGCAGGGTTGTCCGGAAAAGCCTTGCGGTTGGTCTCGAACGCCATGTCGAAGATCTTCTCGTCGAGGCTAGCGAAGGACTTGCGCGCCGCGCTGCGCGCCCTGAGGGGGTCGCTTTGCATCAGGCGCATCGCGCGCCAGATCGCGCGCAGCGTTGCCGCGGCAGCCTCGGTCTGCTTTTCCACCCAATCGCGGTTGCACACCATCGTGATCGACAGCTGCCCAGCGAGCGGCCGGTAGTCGCCTTCGGCGAACGACACCAGGATCTTGGCGCCGTACTTCGCCACCGCGGTGTCGGCGAGCGGCGAGGAGTAGGCGAAGCCGTCAATGCGTTTCTGCTCCATCGCGGCGAGGATCGCATTCTGCGTGATCGGCAGGATCTGCACATCCGACTCCGGGTTCATGCCTGACTGCCGCAGCACGAAGCGCAGCGTCTGGTCGGGCGAGGCACCGGGCGTGTGGGCCGCAAGGCGCAGCCCCTTTAGCAGCGCCACGCGGTCGTACACCGACATGCTGGAGACGTTCTCCAGCCGGTGCTTCTTCGCCACCTCCGCGGATACCACAATGTTGGTCGGATTCTGCGTCATCAGGCCACCGCAGTTGGTCACGCGCGCTCCCTGGGCCGCCGAGCGCGCTCCCGCTGCCGGCGTGGACAGGTAGTACGCGCCGTTGCCGGAGGCGACCGCCGCAAGGCCCGCCTGGGCGCTCGCCGCCGTGGTCGTCTTGAGCTCCACCCCTTCGTCGGCGAAAAATCCCGAATGCTCGGCGACGTACACCGGCAGGAAGGCGAACGACACCGTTGCCACCACCTGGTTCACCTGGTGCTTCTGCTGCGCGTGCACGGGGAGCGGGGCAAAGCACGCCGCGATCGCCAGTCCTGTTGCCATGTTCCGCATATTCATGTCCGCCTCCTCTGGGTAAACGATCAAGTCAAAACGAGAGCTCGCGCTCAGACTCGGATTCCTTCCACGGCAGCGCCCTTTTCTCTGCCACACGCACCGTGGCGTTGAGCAGCATGGCCATGGCGATGATCGCGGCGAGCGCCGCGAACGCGCTGCCGGTGTCGAATTGCGCGCTTGCGTCCGCGAGCAGGTAGCCCAGCCCACGGTTCGACGCCAGCATCTCGCCCATGATGGCGCCGATCAGTGCGTAAGGCACCGATAGCCGCAACCCGGTGAAAACCCAGGTGAAGGCCGAGGGCAGCACCACTTTGCGCAGGATCTGCGGCTCCGTGGCGCGCATCAGCCTCAGGATCGCAATCTGCTCACGCGAGACGTTGCGCACGCCGGCATAGGTGTTGAGGAATACAAGAAGGAACACGATCATCGCCACAAACAGCACCTTCATCTCGGTTCCGACCCCGAACCACAGGATGAACAGCGGCGCGAGCGCGATCTTCGGCACGCTGTAGAAGCCCATCAGGAACGGGTCCAGCACTTCCGCCAGCCGCTGCCAGCGCCCGAGCGCGAGCCCCGCAGCCATGCCGGCCGCGGCGCCGAGCGCGAAGCCGGCAAGCGCGTGCATCGCGGTGTAGCTCGCGTGGAACAGCAGCTTGCCTCCCGCGAGCAGCGCCCAGAACTTGAGCGCGATGTCCGACGGGCTGGAGATGAACAGCGGCGCGACATAGCGCCCGGAGACGAATTCCCAGAGCGCGAGTACGGCGAGCGCAAAGGCGACGCGCCAGGCCATGGTCGCGGCGCCGATGCCGCTCATGTCGCCCTCCGCAGGCCGGCATCGCGCGCCAGCTCCGGCGCCATGCGCATCCACAATCGCTGCGTAAGCTCGACATAGCGCGGCTCGAAGCGCAGCGTGAGCAGGTCGCGCTCGCGCGGCAGGCCGATCTCGATCACCTCGCCGATCCGCCCGGGCCGCCCATGGAACACCACGCAGCGGTCGCCCATCGCGATCGCCTCGTCGAGGTCGTGGGTCACGAACAGAACCGTCTTGCCGAGCGAACGCACCACCCGCAGCACCTCCGCTTGCAGTCCGAGCCGCAGCTGCGCGTCCAGTGCGCCAAAGGGCTCGTCGAGCAGCAGCGTCTCCGGGTCGTAGGCGAGCAGCCGCGCGAGCGCGCAGCGCTTGCGCATGCCTCCCGAGACTTGCGACGGGAAATGGCGCTCGAAACCCTGCAGCCCGACCAGAGCGATCAGATCGAGCGCGCGCGCCATGCGCCGCTCGCGCTGTTCCCCGCGCAGCTCGAGCGGCAGCACGATGTTGTCCAGCACGCTGCGCCAAGGAAGCAGGTGGTCCTGCTGCGTCATGTAGCCGACGCTGTGATTGAGGCCCTTCACCTCGGCGCCGGCATAGCGCACCGTACCGCGCGTCGGCGCAAACAGGCCCGCAGCCATGTTGAGCAACGTCGACTTGCCGCAGCCCGATGGACCGACCAGCGTCACGATCTCCCCGAGGCGCACTGTCAGGTCGACGCCTTCCACCGCGGCGCGCAACGTGCCGCCGGCGAAAAAAAACTTTGCCACGCCGCTGAACTCGATCAGGGGTCGCGCGTCGGCAGCGCTTTCGGCGCGCCTGCGCTCGGCACCCGCCACGGGTTCGATCGCCCGCAGCTTATTCATGCCCGCAACACCGTGACGCTCATCGCCGCTGCGCCACTGGTGCGGCCGAACGCCGACTGCCCGCCCGAGCACTGCGCCACCGCGAGGCGCGCGCCTCTCACCTGGCGCTCGCCCGCAGCGCCGCGCAGCTGCCAGGCGAGCTCGCAAAGCTGCGCCACGCCGGTCGCACCGAGTGGGTGTCCTCGCGCGAGCAACCCGCCGCTGGGATTGACCGGCACGCGGCCGCCCAGCGCCACCGTGCCCTCCTCCACGAGGCGCCAGCCCTCGCCCGGTGCGGCGAGCCCGATGTCCTCGTAGCCGAAGAGCTCGCCCGCGGCGGTCGCGTCATGAACTTCCGCGACGTCGATGTCGCGCACGGCGACGCCGGCGTCGCGGTAGGCACGTTGCGCCGCGTCCGCCGTCTGCGAGCCCGCGGCGGAAAACGAGTCCGTGCGCAGCACCGAGGCCGCGATCTCGGGGCCATCGAGGCGATGCTCGCGGGCCCAGCCCGGATCGGCGATCACGAGCGCCGCTGCGCCGTCCGAGATCGGCGCGCACATCAGCAGGGTGAGTGGTTCCACCACTGGCCGTGACGCGAGCACGCTATCCGCGGTCTGCCGCGTGCGAAACTGGGCGTAGGGATTGAGCGCGCCGTTGGAGTGGTTCTTTGCCGCGATTTGCGCCAGGTGGCGCGCGTTGGCGCCGGAGCCGGCGAAGTACTTCTTCACCTTCTCCGAGTAGAAGTCCATGAAGATCGAGCGCCTGGCGGCCTCCGGGCCGAGCGCCGCCTTGAGCGCGGCCAGCTCCTCGAGGTCGCTGCAGGCTTCGATCGCCCGGAACGGTGCCGCCTTGTCGGCGACCGCCATCTTCTCGTAGCCCACTGCCAGCACGCATCGCGCTGCGCCCGCGCGGATGTAGTTCGCCGCGAGATGCACGGCTGACGAGCCCGAGGCGCAGGCGTTCTCGACATTGAATAGCGGCACGCCTCCAATGCCCGCGTCCTTGAGGCACACCTGCCCGCGCACGCTCTCCTGCCCCGTGAGCAGGCCCGCGGCGCTGTTCGATGCGAACACCGCCTCCAGCGCCTCCGCGCCGATGCGCGCGTCCGCAAGCGCCGCACGCGCAGCCTCGCACGCGATCTGCTTGAGCGACTTCTCCGGGTGTCTGCCGAACTGAGTCATGCCTACGCCCACAATGCGCGGCTTCGCCTGCATCAGCCTGTCCTCCTCGAATCCTGCCAGCGCCGTACCTTGTAGGCGCCCACGGTCTCCGCGATGCTGTCATCGATCACCACGCGCGGGCGCACCATCGAGCTCTCGCGCACCAGCGCCTCGAGCGCGGACTCGATACCGCCCCCTGCCGCGGCCTCGCGCACGCGCACGCGCAGCAGCAGCTCCTCGGAGCCGTCAGCGCGCCGCTGCACCTGCGCGCGGAAGTCGCGCACCGCCGGGTGCGCGAGCAGCAGCTTCTCGATCCGCTGCGGCCACACGTTCACGCCTCGGATCTTCATCATCGCATCGATTCGCTCGACACTTCCCGGCCGGAATCCAGGCGAGGGGTCGCCGCAGCTGCAGGCGGGCGCGAGCGCCACCTTGTCGCGCAGCGCGAAGCGGATCACCGGGCTCGCCTCGCGGTAGGTGGTAGACAGGATCACCTCGGCCTCGCCCTCAGTGACTGGCCTGCCGCTCGCAGGGTCGCGCGTTTCGATGAACAGGTGCTCGCCGTGGAAATGGTTGCTGCCCGCCTCGACCCCGAGACGACAGGTGGTGGCGATCTTCGCCGCGGCTTGGGTGCAGCCGTAGACATCGAAAACGCGGGCGCCGAACACCTCGCGCGCGGCCTGGATGAGCTGCGGCGAGGCGCCGACCGCCTGCACCCCTTTCAGGCCGCTCAGCCGAAGCCCGCGCTCGCGCGCCATGTTGGCGAGCTGCAGCAGCAGGCTCTCCACGCCATAGAGGTAGGCCGGACGCAGCAGCATCAGCAGCTCGAGCATCAGTTCCTTGGAGGCGACGCCGGTGAGTACCGGCACCAGCCCGTGCATGCGCGCGCCCTCGACCGCCGACAGCCCCGCGCAGAAAAGCGCCGCCGGGATCGTGAGCAGCGCGACGTCGCCGCGCGCGAGCCCGATCGCGCGGTACTGCGCGGTCCAGGAGCCGCCCATCACCGCCACGTCGCGCGCGGTCATCGCGTAACGCTCCTGCCCGATGCCAGAGGTGCCGGTGGTAAGGTGCACTTGGGCGATCTCGCTGCGCTCGACGCACAGGTTGCCGCCCCAGGGCGGGTTGCGCTTCTGCGCTTCAAGCAGGTCCTCCTTGGCGACCACCGGCAGGCCATCCAGCTCCTCTGGCAAGGCAGGCACCCAGTTCTCGCGCACGCCGTGCGCAAGCCAGTGCTCGCGGTGGAATTGCGACAGGCGCCAGGCGCGCCGGATCGCGTCCTGAAGGCGGGAGAAATCGCCGATCATGCCGCGCTTCCTTCGGCACGCAGCTCGTCGCCGCAGAACAGCTCGAACGCCAGGCCGCCGTCGCGCGCCCCGCCGTGCAGCGCCATGGCCTCGCCCGGAAAGCACGCCGCGAGCAGGCGCAAGTCCACCCTGCGCGGTGCGCGTCCCAGGGCGCGCTCCAGCTCGCGCTCGACGATCGCCGCCGTCAGAGTGCCTGGAACGACGACGTCCGGGTAGCGGCGCGAGGCGGCGTAGGCGGCATCCAAGTGCAGCGCATTGCTGTCGCCGGTTTCCACCGTGAGCCAGGCGATTTGCGTGCGCGTCACCGGAGCGAGCGCCGCCAGCCTGGGGTACGACGCGGCGCGGCGCGGGCCTCGAACCGGCGCCCTGGGCGGTCCCGGAGGCAGGTCCACCATGCGCACGCTCTCCGTCACCACGACGCCCGCCGCGTTGCGGTATTGCACTTCGAGCGTGCGCAGGACGTAGCCGCCGCGCTCCGGCGGCAGGTCGCGCCGCGACGTCACCGCGCCGCATGCGAAAAAGGTCTCGCCGACGCGCGGCGCTTGCTCGGCGCGGTAGGTCACGCCGCCGTACAGCCCACGGTCGGGGTCGCGCCCCAGCAGGCGGTGAATCGACACGCCGAGGATCGGCTGCACGCGCAGGAACACCAGGTACGTCAGCGGCAGCGGCGCGCCGCTGCGCGGCGGCGGCGCAATCCGGCCATCGCGCCCGGCGAGCCAGCGCGCGACCGATTCGGGGGCAGCCTGCACCGCGTACCGCGGAAGCGTGCCTTCCGCGTTGCTCGCCGGTTGTGCGCTCACGCGGCAAGTCCTCCGCGCACGAAGGTCCAAACCGCGTCGGCGACTTCCTGCCGCGACGCCTGGCCCTCAGGCTTGTACCAGCGCAACAACCCGTTCACCGTGTCGAGGACGAGTTGCGAGGCAATGGAAACATCCACTCTCCTGAATTCGCCCGCCGCAATGCCGCGCGCGATCACCGCCTTCAGGCGCCCGACGTACGTGCGCTCGCGTCCCAACACGTCGCCGAGCGTATCGAGCTCCAGGAAACGCCGCTGATAAACGAGCACGCTTAGCTCGTGGCGGTGCTCGAAAGCGACGCGGCAATGTTCGCGCACCAGGCGCTCGAGCGCGGCGCTCGCCGGCAGGCGCTCGGTCTCGGGATCCTGAGACACGTCGCGCAGGCGCCGGCCCGCGCGCAAGATGAGGCGTCGCAGCAAGTCTTCCTTGGAGTGCACATAGTGGTACAGCGAGGCCTTGTTCATGCCGAGCGCCTCGCCAATGTCGTTGAGCGAGGTGCCACGATAGCCCTTGAGCGCGAAGATGCGGGCGGCCGCATCCAGCACCTCCTGCAGGCGCGCCGGCTCCTCCGCCAGCGCCTGCGGCGGCCTGCGGGCAGTGGTCAGCGCCATACCACCTTGCCCTCCGCGAGGCACGAGACGCTGCCGCCGCCGGTGACCTGCACCGTCCAGGCGACGTTGTGCTCGTCGGGCAGCGCGCACAGCCGGGCGCCGCCGGTAAACTCGAGCGCGAGCTCGCCGTCCGTCCCGAGCACGACGCTGGCCACGCGCTCGTGAAGCAGCGCAAGCACC
The DNA here is from genome assembly GCA_964627075.1 of uncultured Enterobacteriaceae bacterium. Lineage (GTDB taxonomy): Bacteria > Pseudomonadota > Gammaproteobacteria > Burkholderiales > SG8-39 > 2-02-FULL-66-14. The sequence continues at coordinate 12,460 of CAZVHU010000059.1, forward strand.
GGGCCGAGCGCGCGCGGGTCGGCGTCCGGCGAGAACGCATGCACCGTGCCCGCGTGCTCGAGACGGCCGTTACCGTCGATGCGCAGTGCCACCTCCCGTCCCGCAGAGTGCAGCGCCAACGAGAGCGCGTCGTCGATGACGAAGCGCGTCACCATGCTGCCCGCGAGCGCCTCGAGCGCGGCGGGCAGCGTCCGCGTGCACGACTGCGCACTCAAAGGTAGCGGCGGTTGGCGTGGTGCTCGGGCACGCGCAGGCCGAGTGCCTCCAGTTGCGGCACCGTGTTGGCGATGAACGCCTCCCGCAACTGCCCGTTGGTGTGCTTTTTCAGTCCCCAGGCGCGGTAGCGCTTGTTGCGTTGCGAGTTCGTATTGCCGAACATGTCGAGCGCCATCGGCCACCACACCTTCAGCTTCTCCTGGGCTTCAGCGCGCTTGACAGGGTCGCGCACGATTTCACGCAGGTGGCCGTAGCCCATGCCGGCGTGGCCGCGCTCCTCGCGGAACACGCGCGGCACCACGTCCGCGATTGGCTCGTAGCTCGAATCCTGCCACTCGGCGATCTGCATGACGCCCACCTTCGAGGCGAGAAAGTGGTGCAGCGCGAGGTCGAGCCAGCTCCGGCGCGGATACTCGAATAGGTACTGGCGCAGCTCGAACTTCTCGAACTTCCCGCCGATGCCACGCAGGATGTTCGAGAAGATGTAGCCGTGATTGAACTCCTCGTAGTTGAAGCGCGCCATCATCGCGAGATCCTTGAGCGTGGGGGCTTCGCGCTTGGCGACCTCCCACTGCGCATCGATCATGTCGCGGTAGGGCTTTGAGTCGAGGATCTCGGCGTGGTTGTAAATCAGCTTCACCAGCAGTTCGCGGTATTCCTCGGGCAGAGCGTCCCCCAGCGTGAACTGGCGCGGACGCGCGAGGATCTCGACATCGTTCGGCGGATCGGAAATGGGAATCGAGTCGAAATCGATCGCAGGAAGCGAATCGATGCGCACGCTGTCGTCCGTTCTCGGTACCGCGGCGGCCATGGCTGTCATGCAGTGGTCTCCCCCAGATCAAGCTACCTAACGTTTGGTAGGCATCATAAACGATAAGCGTTTACATCGCAAGCCAAGGTTGCAGAAATAACCTAACAAGTTGTTTTTACTTGCTTAGTGCCTTATGCGCCGCAACGCGGTCGAAGAATTCCCGATTCGGACACGCCTCGGGAAGATTGGCAGACTGCGGGGCATCCATAAGCATGTAGCGGCAGGCCGGTTCCGCTGCACACTCCACGCAGCGCTGCTGGGCGGCGAACAACTCGGGCTCCAATCGCGCCGCCTCGGCGTCGGCAGGCATGATGTCGCGGCGGCGCATCGCTTCGCCAATCAGGACGCGAGCACCCGTAATCCGAGCCACTCGGCGCCAGCGCACAAGCGCGAAGAGCGCAACCGCGAGCGCCGCGAGGGAGAGGGTGATGGATAGCAAGAGGCTTCCGTCCACGCAGCGATATTGCGCGCGGCGCCCGGTGCGTGAATTGACGCAGGTCAATCGCCACATTCAAGCGTGGAATAATCGGTGCATGGACGTGAGTGCGGCCGATTTCGAGCGCGAGGTCATCGAGGCCTCGAAAGGCATCCCCGTGGTGGTGGACTTCTGGGCGCCGTGGTGCGCTCCGTGCCGCGCGCTGACGCCGATCCTGGACAAGCTCGAGAAGGAATACGCCGGGCGCTTCAAGTTAGCGAAAGTCAATTCCGACGAGAACCAGGAACTCGCCGCGGCGTTCGGCGTGCGCTCGATCCCGGACGTGATGGCGTTCAAGGACGGCAAGGCGGTGTCGCACTTCCTCGGCGCCCAGCCCGAGCGGCAGGTGCGCGCCTTCATCGAGAGCCTGCTGCCCTCGCCCTCGGAGCTGGAGCGCGCGCGGGCACGCGAGCTGCGCGCGGGCGGCGACGCGGCGAACGCAGTGGCGGCGCTGCGCAAGGCGGTGCACCTCGACGCGAAGAACGATCTTGCGCGCCTCGATCTCGCCGAATTGTTGATTCAGCTCAAGCAGCTGCAGGAGGCCGAATCCGCGCTCGCCATGGTGCGTCCCGACGCGTCGCTCGATACGCGCACAGAAGCCTTGCGCAAGGCGCTCGCGTTCGCGCGCTCGGGCGGCAGCGAGGACGACCTCGAGGCGCGGATCGCCGCCAATCCCGGCGACCTCGAAGCGCGGCTTGCGCTCGCCGGCGCCTACGCCAACCGGCGCGCCTGGCGCGAGGCGATGGACCAGCTGCTGGAGATCCTGCGCCGCGATCGCGGCTGGCGCGACGGCGAGGCGCGCAAGCAGATGCTCGCCATCTTCAACCTCGCCGCAGGCGAAGCCGAGCTCGTCTCCGAGTACCGCCGCAAGCTCTCCACCGCCCTCTTCTAATCGGGGACAGACCCCGGTCTCGAGTCGTAACTCGTTGAAGGATCTTGGAAAACCCAGAGACCTGTCCCCGCCGGGGACAGGTCTCTCCATTTCCGCTTATCTTTCCGCAGGCTAGCTCGCGACTTCGGGGTCTGTCCCCGAATCAGCACTGCGCTTTCTTGGTCACCTCGACCACGCCGCGGTCGGCGTCCACCTTCACCCAGTCGCCGGTCTCGATCACCGTGAGCGGATCGACGTCGAAATCGGTGACCGACGGTGCGTGCGTCACCACCGCGCCGAGCGCGATCTTGGTGGTCATCTCGTTGAACAGCATCGCGATCGGCGCCGCGCCCGTCAGGCGCGCGATGTGGAACTGCGCCGACCAGCCCGAGGAGCCCTTGGCGCCGGGAAACACGAGCACCTTGCCCCTGAAGCTCTGGCCTCTGAGCTCGTGGCGCGTCTCGATGATCGTGCCGGTGCGCGGATCGATGCCGCCCCAGCCCGAGATCCGGTCGCGCGTCACCAGCGCCTCGCCCTCGGCGACGCCGCCCACCACTTTCCTGCCGCGCAGCACGATCGGCGTCATTCGAGCTCCCCGCGCCAGCGGCCGGTGACCGCTGCGTCTATGCACTGCGCGGTGGTGCCGAACCAGCCCTGGATGCCCATGATCGCCGGCAGGTAGTGCGCCTGCTTGATCGAATCGAAGGCCGCCACCTTCGTGCCCTTGGGAACCGCCCGCGCCATCGCCGAGCAGGTGTCGGACATGAGATAGCCGCCCGCGTCCTCGATGATCTTCGTGTAGCCGTTCCGGTCGGCGAGCTGCTTGATGGCGCGCGGCGTGAAGATCCAGAGGCTCACCCCGTCCTTCACGCGCCTGCCTTCGAGCAGGCGGCAGGCTTCCCAGATCTGCTCGATGGTGTAGTGCGGGCAGCCGAGCATCACGAACTGGATCTCGGCGTCGCGCGCGGTGGCGTTGATGCGCTCGTAGGCGATGCGGCGCTCCGCTTTCCCGTAGCGAATCGTCGCGACCGGATTTCTCGGGCCGAAGGCTTCCTCGAGCGTGCGCGCCTCGGGCGTCACGCCCACGATGTGGTACATCTCGACGCCGCCCGAGCTGGATGCCGCGGCGCCGAAGTGCTTCAGGCGCACGAGATTCGGCACCTGCCGCACGCCGCCGATCACCGGGATGCGGTCCTGCACGACCTCGCCGACGTAGTAGCCGAGCAGCCCCCAGTCGGCGGTGGATTCGACATCGATCTCCAGCTCCACGAGGTGCGTGCCGAAGCGGTTCTCGTCGAGGTGGTAGCCCCAATAGGGGATCTTGCCCGTGAGCATCGCCGCGCCCGTGCTCTCGCGCCCCTCGGCGTTGGTGCGCGCGCCGAGCACCGAGTTGCAGTAGATGACGGCAGAGGACTCCATCCAGGCGCAGTGCTCGCCCTTCACCGGGATGTTGCCCACGGCGTAGGGCACGCAGGTGTTCATCATCTGCACGCCGAGCCCCGCGCTGAACGCCTCGCCCCTGCGAAACAGCTGCACCACCTCCTGCGCGAGGCCCTGCACGGCGGCGTGCTCGGGGTCGATGCCCTGCTGCAGATGGCTGGAGAACACCTTCACCCTCGGCACCTTCACCACCTCGGGGCTGTCTAGATTGAACTCGGAGAAGACGGCGTCCATGCCGCCGCGCGGCGCCGCGAAGTCGCGCATGAACGGGGTGGTCGCGCCGATCGTGCCGGTGACGTTCTTCGTGTCCACGAGCCGCTCGGCGCCGAGCGCCTCGCCGTAACGCACGAGCAAATCCATCGCGCGCGCCACCGCCGGGCCGTCGCGGCCCTCGAGCATCGCGCGCTCGTCCGCGTTGAGCCTCATGGAAAATAGGGGTCAGAGCCCGATTTCGCCATCATGAATCCCCTGCGGCCATTCGCCTGAAATCGGGCTCTGACCCCGATATTCCCGCCTGCGCCGCCGGGCGCAGATACACGCCCTGTTTCGCGAGCGCGGCCTGCAGCTCCGCGACGTCCACCGCGCGGGGCGCCACGGCGCGCTGCACGGCGAGCGCCGCGCCGGCGCCCGCGGCCTGCCCGGTGATCCAGCACTGCGGGATCTCGCGCATGAAGCCGTGCGAGTTGGTGTCGCACGAGATGTGGCGCCCGCAGGCGAGCAGCCCGTCGAGCTTTTGCGGCACGAGCGCGCCGTAGGGAATCGAGATGTTCGGGAATTTCGGCGACACGGAGGGCGTGACGCCGACCTCGTCGTCGAACACCTTGGCCGTGGGCCACTGCGCGCGGGTGATCGCGCGCACGCCCACCAGCCTCCTCGAGTGCCGCACCCCGAGCTGCGGCGCCGAGAGCATCATGAACGCGCCCTCAAAGCCGGGCGCGTTCGCGCGGTAGAACTCCAGGTGCTGCGCCATCAGGCGGTGCGAGCGGATCTCGACTTCGGTCTGATCGTCCACGTCGAGCGCCGAAAAACCGGATTGGCGTGGCCCCATGAAGAGCGCGATGTCGTTGCGCCAGGACACGAACGGCCGCTCGAAGAGCCTGAGCCGATCGCGCCCGCGCTGCATGAACTGCGCGAACTGCTCGGGCTGGCCCGCCTTGAACTCGATCCAGCGGTTCATGTCCACGCCGCCGAAGAGCCACGCCGTGTTGATGCAGTGGTGGATGTCGGCCTGCTCGATGTTGGATTCGAACGCGGCGCCGGCGAGCGCGAACAGGTCGCCGTCGCCGGTCGCGTCCACCACGACTTTCGCGCGGATCGCCTGGCGGCCCGCCTTGCTCTCGAAGATCGCGCCGCGCACGGCACCGTGTTCCACGATCGGCATCGCCGCCCAGCAGTGATAGACGAGGTGCGTATTCGCTTCGAGCACCATTTCCTGCGACAGCAGCTTCAGGCGCTCGGGATCGATGGTCGGCGACCAGGTGACGATGCCGTGGTACGACGCGGTGCGCTGCGACCAGTGCGCGGCGCGCGAAGGATCGCGCGAGCCCCACTCCTCGCGCTCGGGGCCGGCGATCGCGTCTGGCGGCAACCGGTCCATCAGCTCTTCGGCCACGCCGCGGATCACGAGCCGCCCTTCCCAGTCGGTCATGCGATCGATCCAGATGACGAGACCGCCGGTCGAGAGGCCGCCAAGATGGTTGTAGCGCTCGAGCAGCATCACGTCGGCACCGAGGCGCGACGCGGCGAGCGCGGCGGCGGTGCCCGAGGGCCCGCCGCCGACGACCAGAACGTCGCAGCTGCGGTAGACGGGGATGTCGCGCGCCGGCTCGCGGTGCGTGCCGAGTCCGGTCTGCCGCACGCGCGTTCGCTCGCCCTCGAAGATGTCCGAGGCGAGGATTCGCTCGTCGCTGCGCTCTACGTGCTTGACCATGTCGCCGGGGGCCGCTTTCGGGGACAGACCTCGCCTAATTCATTGTCGCGTCGAAGGATTTTGCCCGAATTCGGGGTCTGTCCCCTGTCAGCACTGTCAGCACTCACCGGATCTCCAGCGCGTCGCGCACGATGCCGTCGAGCAGCTTGTCCACCTCGGGAAGCGTTTTCCGGTAGACGGCGTGCACCACCTTCGGTTCCTGCGGCGTCACGTAGAGCGAGATCGCGTAGGGGCAGTAGCCGATGTTCGCCGCATCGGCCTCCATGGTGCGGCGCGACACCACCGCCGAGCAGAAGAGGTAGGCCTCGGCCTTGAGGAAGATGCGCTTCGCCGAGCCGACGTCCTTGCCGGTGCGCTCGAGCATGTTGCCGACGTGCGAGGTGTAGTCGAGCACCAGCCCCTTGTCGCGGATCGCGAGCAGCAGGTCCTCCTTGACTGCGTCGAACTCTCCGGCCTTTCGATATTTCACGAGCATGGTCAGCCTCCTTTCAGTCCCAGCAGCCGCACCGCGTTCTCCTTCATGATGAGCGGCCGCACCTCGGGCTTGATCGGCAGCTTGTCGAACTCCGCGATCCAGCGGTCGGGCTGGATCACCGGGTTGTCGGTGCCGAAGAGCACCTTGTCCCTGAGCAGCGTGTTCGCATATTGCAAGAGCTTGGGCTCGAAGTACTTCGGCAGCCAGCCCGAGAG